>JAAZMI010000124.1 GCA_012798895.1 Bacillota bacterium | reverse complement strand
TAATTTCGCACTCCACTCTGTTGACGCGGGTCAGATCGACATCCGCGCAGGGTTCCCCCGCTTCGGCTGGGATCACAAATTCCCTGACGATGATATCTTCCTTAAAACACTGGTCAAATACTTTCTCAACGACCAAACAATCTACCTCTGTGGTCGGCGGGCATTCCCTTAGCTCTGTTTCCGGATTAACGGGACAAAGTCCGGGCTGCATAAATTCGCCAGTTACCGGATCAATGGCTGGTCCTGCCATTTCCCAAACACTCCTTTTTTAAGAGATGAGTTGCTGTTTTAAATCGCAGCTTTCTTATTGCTAATCTATACTATGAGGCCCGGGGTGTTTTGTTACTGCCAGGATCGGCAAAATCCGCATTAACCTTTTACAGATACGGTTCATAAGATGTAGAGAAAAACCATTGTGCTAGTGTCGCAGCCGGGTAAAATTTTGAATCTGCCAGCTACTAGTGCACAACGCGGTAAAAATAATTTGAGCAAGGAGGGGGGGGAATGAAAGGAATTGGAAGTTCGGTGCCAAATTTCCCCGGATCTCTACGGAGAAGGCAGCTACTCCTGACAGAAAAAAATTCTGTTTTCGACTTGAATCCGCCCGCTTTAAATTTAAGCCCCGGGGAGTATGCTAAATTGGTGGAAGAGATCAAAAAAAGGGGTAACATGAGCTGAAGGTGCGCCGGGGGATAGCCCCCACCCGGTGGTTCACCGGATTGCGTAAGCACTTTGCATGTTGCCCGTGTAAATGGAGTGAGGAAAGCGGTGTTGTATAAAAAAATCCTGGTGACCGGAGGAGCCGGATTTATCGGTACCAATTTTTTACTGTATATGGTTCCCCGCTACCCTGAGACGACTTTTATCAATCTAGACAAGCTAACCTATGCTGCCGATCTGGAAAATTTAAAAGAAGTTAGCAAGCGGCAGAACTATTTTTTTATCTGGGGCGATATCAGCAACTATGAAACGATCACCCGCGTTATAAAGGAAGGCGTGGAGGCTGTAGTCAACTTTGCGGCGGAATCTCACGTTGCAAAAAGCATAACTTCCCCAAGCGAATTTATCACCACGAATGTAAAAGGCTGCTTCAACCTGCTGGAGGCGGCTCGCGAATTTAAAATAAGAAAATTTTTACAAGTATCCACTGCCGCGGTCTATGGAACTCCGGCGGTAAAAGAGGGGCCCTTTACAGAGTTATCGCCACTGGAACCCAGCAACCCATATTCTGCGAGCAAGGCGGCGGCGGACTGCCTGGTGCGGGCTTATACCTGGAGCTATGGGCTTAACGCCAATATAATGCGTTCGGCAAACAACTATGGCCCTTACCAGCACTGGGAAAAATTTATTCCGGCGGTAATCAGCAACGCTCTGCAGGATAAACCCGTTTCCATCCAGGGAAAAGGGCAGCGGGTGCGGGATTGGCTTTTTGTTGAAGATCACTGCCGCGCCCTTGAACTGGCGCTTTTGCGAGGTCGCCGGGGCAGGGTTTACAACATCAGTGCAGAAGAAGAGAGGGCCGATCTGGAGCTGGCCGGTTCGATTTTGCATATCTTGGGTAGATCTTCTTCTTTGTTAAATTTTGTGGATGATTGTTCCGGCGATGACCAGCGTTATGCTCTGCAAGCGGGCTTGATCCAAAGGGAATTAGGTTGGCAGCCACAAAGTGTGCTGGAGGTAGCTCTGCAAAAAACGGTAGAGTGGTACGTTCAAAGATTTGGCAACAGGCTGGGTGCTGAAACATAGAACAGCGGTTGAGTACGAGGTTGTGTTCCCGCGAAGATTTACTTTTCGTTCTAGCTGTTCAATCCGGGAAGTAGACGGCTGTAGAGGCACCGCATTTTTTCGGCGACGATCGCCAGTTTATGATTTTCACACGCATAACTCCAACCTTCCCGTTGAAGTCTTTCTCTCGCAACCCGGTCTGTAGAAAGCAGTAGCAGATCCTGTCGGAGCTTTTCTTCTGTGTTCCGGCCGGTGTAGGGAACCCGTGGGTTTTGCCGCCGTTTTTTCCCTATGTTTCGATTAATGCAGTACAATTGCGGGTTATACCGGGCTCCCTCTCTTTCTTCTTGCTGATCGGCAGGGGGTATCTGTGGATCCTGCAGGCGCCTTCCCTCTGTACCTTGATTGTCGGTGGCCAACCGCGGCAGTTTCCACTGAATTGTTTTGCGAGGGCTGCCTTCAAATTCTTTATTTTCCGTTGCATCGTCTTCTTCTGCCGGGGATCTTGCCCGCCAGGCGGGAACCGGTTCGCGGCGGTTAAAAGGGTGGAAGACGCCGGCATACCGTTCCTCAAGGAGCAGAACAATTTTCCCCGCGGCGAGAGCTTGAAGCAGAAGATAGCCATAACCGGCCACAAACGTATAACCCGCAAGAATTTTGCTGAAGGCAGGTGCCAAGGGGTGATGGCCGCCGCTAAAATTTATAGGTCTTCGCCCGGAAAAGACATCAAGGATCCAGTCGTTCCGGCTTTGGACAACCTCATTTAGCGCTTGAAAGGCGGGCAGATGATTGTTTTTAAGGGGCCCGGCATAGAGGATGCTATGTTGTTTTCGTTGTTGCGGGGGCTGCGAGACCGGGTGGCTGTTTTTGGGGGGGGCGGCATAGAGGGCGCCCTGTTGCGGTGAAGGCGGTGCGGCCGGAGATAAAGGGGAACCTGCCGTTTTAACGCCCCAAGGGATCAGATAAAGAGGGGGCTTCTTTTCAGCGAAAGAAGGGAAAAAAGGCTGCAGATATTTTAGTGTTTGCGAACAGGAACAGATAACCGCATCGGCCTCGCGTAGAAGAGCAAGGGCGGCAGAAGTGGCGTGGCCGGCAGAACTGGAAAAGCACTCTTTTTGCCTTTCAGCCCCGGGGGGGCAAACAGATCCGGCAAAGTCTTCATGCCCGGCCGCCCCTCCTTCCCATCCGGCCGGGAAACTGGCCAACCAGGGCAGACGAAAGGATCTGCCAAACGCAGCAGCCAGGTGAAAGAGATCGGGTTGGAAAACGTGTAGCAGGTCAAAACCGCGGTAGAAAAGCAGGTTTTGGATCTGCTGCCTGTTGATGTTTAACGAATATCTCAGCCCGTGCTTCAGGCCAATTTGGGCCAGATGCTTTTCATAGAGAGAATTCAACACAGGGGGTACCCCGGTGATAACGAGGTGTACCTGCAAGCCGGTTTGCAGTACTCCTTCCGCCCGGGCAATTAAAGCCTCAGTATCCCCATCTTCGCTATATCTATCCAACCATAAAACACGCCCCGACCGGGGGTGAAGATCAGCCATCAGGATCACCGCCTGTTACACTACATGTTCTCAACCTGTTATACTACTGTTATACTTACTATATGAAAGTTGTCTGCGGGGAAGAATGAACGGCTGCAGAAAAATAGACCGGCCAGGCAGGATAAAAAGCCTTTGCAGAGAATAGTAATCCTAAGCTCGAAACCCAAGCGTGGATTCCAAGCTAAAATTCCAATCTTGGTAAATACAAACCGGTATTCATGGCGGTCGTTTTTATGATCTTTCTACGTTGGAGCACATAGAAGGTTTAAAGATTTACAGCCCATAGCTCACGTTTTTGGCGTGAGCATGTCTGTGTATCTGAATGCATCAATGCATAAATATGAATAAGTTAGGCTGGAGGTCATTTCCCATGGCGAAAAAAACAGTACAGGTTGGTCTGCTTGGTCTGGGAACTGTCGGGGCGGGAGTTTGCCGGCTTTTGCAGATGAACAGCGAACAGATCAACCGCCGGGCGGGAGCCCGGATCGAGATCAAAAAAATATTGGTCAGGGATAAAAAGAGAAAACGGGAAGCCGCAGTAGCGCCGCAGCTACTGACGACAGATCCTCAAGAGATCCTGCGCGATCCAGCCATAGATGTCATCATCGAGTTGATCGGCGGCGTGCAGGAAGCGCACACCCATATTACAGAAGCCCTGCGGCACAAAAAATTTGTGATTACGGCAAACAAGGATCTGATGGCTACGGCAGGGGCGGATCTTCTTGCCCTGGCCCGAGAAAAGGGGCTGAACATCTACTATGAAGCGAGCGTCGGCGGGGGCATTCCTCTGATCCGGCCTCTGAAATACAGCCTCGGTGCCAACAGGATAGAGCGCATTATGGGCATTATCAACGGTACGACCAATTATATTTTGACGAAGATGAGCCTCGAAGGAATGGATTTCGATACGGCTCTGGCCGAGGCCCAGGCCAAAGGTTTTGCCGAGCAGGATCCCGCCAACGATCTGGAAGGAACAGATGCCGCCTACAAGCTGTGCATACTGGCGGGGCTGGCCTTCAACAGCAGGGTACGTTTCGAAGATATCCATGTCCAGGGGATCGGCGGTATCAACCAGCGGGATGTTTTCTATGCCCGTGAGCTGGGTTTTGGCATCAAATTGTTGGCTATCGGTGAGGAGATCGCTGCTCCGGCTGCCGCAGCTTTCGATCCGGCTACCGGTGCAGCATCTGCATCTGAAGCAGAATCTGATTCCAGATCCGGTTCCGCAGCATCATCCGGCCCGTCCACCCTGCCGGGGAGGTTGGCCTTGCGGGTTCACCCCGCGCTGCTTCCCCTGACCCATCCTTTGGCTTCTGTTCTCTATGAAAACAACGCCCTTTTCGTGGTGGGCAACGCTGTTGGAGAGGTGATGTTCTATGGAGCGGGCGCCGGGGCGCTGCCCACGGCAAGCTCGGTGGTGGCCGATCTAATCGATGCCGTCCGCAACATCAACCACGAGGTGGAAAATGGAATCATGGAAGCCGATTTCCAGCCCAAAAAATTTGTCCCCAAGGAGGCACTTTTTTCGGCCTTCTACCTGCGTCTGCAGGCCAAGGATGAACCGGGCGTGTTTGCCTCTCTGGCTACGGCTTTTGGGCAAGAAGGCGTCAGCCTGGACATGATCTTGCAAAAACGCAGCATCGCCGGCATAGCAGAGATCGTCCTCGTGACCCACGAAGTGGAAGAAAAGAATTTTAACCGGGCCCTGGGCCGGATTCAAAAAACGCCGGCGATCAAAGAGCTCAACAGCGTCTTGCGAGTGATAGGAAAGTAACTGTTAATATACTATTATAGCATCTGTTTGTTGCCTATATCTGCGGGCCGGCACAGGTTGTTGGCACACAGCCTTTTCAGTGTTTTATCGTTTTTAATTTTTTGCCGGCACTACCGGGCCGGGGTGCATAGCGGCGCACACGAGGGCCATAAGAACAATTTTGGAAATTAAAGTATGCCCTCAGATCGCTGCTGCCGACAGGAATAAAGAGGGCAACTGTGGAATAAAAATTAGTAATGAGTAATGCTCTGCCTATATTTTGTCCTTAAGCCCCGAAACACAGATGAGATTAGGAGATAATGCGGATGCAGCATCGTATTGCGCAACACCTGGGCAGGCCTACCTGGGCGGAGATAGATCTTTCGAAATTGGCGGCTAACGTAAAAGAATTCCGGCGGTTTTTACCGGCAAACGTCCGGCTAATGGCTGTAGTCAAGGCCGATGCTTACGGCCACGGGGCCTACGAGACAGCCCGCGTAGCGCTTCGCGCCGGGGCGATGATGTTGGGGGTGGCCTCCCTCGAGGAAGGCAGAAGCCTGCGGGAAAAAGGGATCGATGCGCCCATTCTCATCCTGGGCTATACAGAGCCCCGGAAGAATCCTTCCCTGTTAAAGGCGGGCCTGACCCCGACCGTATTAAACTGGGAGACAGCAACTGCTCTCTCCGAGTTGGCCCGGGCACAAGGTAAGCAAGTACCTGTTCACATCAAGTTGGATACGGGCATGGGGAGATTGGGCTTCAGTGATTTTCGCGCTGCGCTACATTTTTTAAAAAAAACAGCCGCCTTGCCCGGCATCATCCTGGAAGGGATCTACACGCACTTTGCGGCCGCCGATGAAACCGATCCCGGTTTTACCAATCAGCAGTTGCGGGTTTTTAAAGATTTTTTAGAGATCTGCCGGGAAAAAAAGATTTCAATACCTTTAAAGCATGCCGCCAACAGCGCTGCAACGCTGAAATATCCGGCAACGCATCTGAATCTGGTCCGGATTGGCATCGGGCTCTACGGTTATTACCCCGACGGCTGCAATCCGGCCCCGGCATTGAATTTACAAGAACAAAGGCAAAATATGCAAGAGAAGGAGCACCTGCAACCGGATCCAGGCGCGCATAAGCACATGCATCCGCACACGCAGTTGCAGTTGCGTTCAAATTCATACCCGAACCCGCAGCCGCAGCAGAGATCGCACCCTGGTCTGCACGTGCAACCGCACCTGCAGCCTGTGATGTCCCTGAAGAGCAGGATCGTCTATTTAAAAAGGGTTCCCGCCCGGACATCCATCAGCTACGGCAGAACTTATCTGGCCCCGCGCCAGACGAAGATTGCCACGGTGGCGCTGGGCTACGCCGACGGCTATAACAGGCTCTTATCCAATGAAGGCACGATGTTGGTGCGTGGCAAACGGGCCCCTGTCGCCGGGAAAATCTGTATGGATTATACAATGCTCGATGTGGGGGCGATACCCGGTGTGAAAGAAGGTGACGAGGTAGTTGCCCTTGGCCGCCAGCCCCCGGCGGAGATCAGCGCCGACGAACTGGCCCAAAAGTTGGGGACGATCAGCTACGAAATTCTCTGCAGCGTCAGCAAAAAAATTCCCCGGGCTTACTGCCGGCAGGGGGTGCTGCAAAATATCGAATTTTTTTAGCGTAAAACCGGGAAAACCGGGATTATAGATGAGTACATCTGAAATATATATAAAAATGTATGAAAAGGTAAAGATACAAGATAATAAATGACGCGGGGCAAATATTTAAAATTTCATATCTGGAGGTGCTTTTCCTTGGCGCGGACAAAACGAATCATGATCAGCCTGCCGCACAGTCTATTACAGGAGGTAGACGGCGTTGTGCAATCTGAAAAAAAGACACGCAGCGAATTTATCCGGGAGGCGATGAAGCTCTACCTGCGGGAAAGGAAAAAAAAGCAGATACGAGAACGCATGCAGGAAGGTTACCTGGAGATGGCAAGGCTGAATTTGAGTTTGGCCAACGAGGCATTGGTGGCTGAGAATGAGGCGGACCGGACTGCCAGGGAATTGATAAACGGAGAGTGAATAATTTGGAAGTGAAACGCGGTTTCATTTTTTATGCTGATCTCAGCCCCGTGGTTGGATCAGAGCAGGGCGGTTTCCGGCCTGTTCTGATCGTGCAGAACAACGTGGGAAACAAATACAGCCCCACGGTGATCGTTGCCGCGATTACCTCGCACATCGAAAAGGCTAAATTGCCGACACACGTTGAACTGTCTGCGGAAAAACATGGATTGGAGAAAGACTCGGTTATCCTCTTGGAGCAGATCCGCACGATCGATAAACTAAGATTACAGCAGAAGATCACAGAGATGGACGAAAAAATTATGTCCGCGGTAGATGAGGCTCTAAGGATCAGCCTCGGATTGATCGATTTTTAAGAGAAAGGAAAGAAGGAACTGCAAAAAAGATTGATAGACCAGCAACAAACGGTAACAATCCGTGGCTACATCGAACGGATCACCTTTTTTAATGCAGAAAATGGTTTCTTGGTGGCCCGCCTGCAGGAAAAGGGCAAGAGAGAACTGACCACGATCGTGGGCAAGATCGGGCACATCAATGCCGGGGAATCGGTAAAATTGAGCGGGAAATGGGTGCAGGATAAAAAATATGGCGAACAATTCCAGTTTGATACCTGTGAAACGACCGTTCCCGCTACGGTGCATGGCATCGAAAAATATTTGGGTTCCGGTCTCATCAAGGGGATCGGCCCGGTGCTGGCCAAACGGATCGTAAAGGTCTTCGCGGCGAAAACCCTCCAGATCATCGATGCCTCCCCACAAAAACTCTCTGCCGTTCCCGGGATTGGCCCGGTTCGCCTCGAAATGGTGAAAGAAGCCTGGGAAAAGCACAAAAATATCCAAGAACTAATGCTTTTCCTGCAGGAATACGGGGTGGGGGCCGCCCACTGCGCCCGCATCTATAAAACCTACGGCAAAAAGGCTATATCTGTTGTCAAAGAAAATCCCTATCGCCTGGCGGCAGACGTCCGGGGCATCGGTTTTATCACCGCAGACAACATGGCCAAAAGGATGGGCATCGAACCCGATTCTCTCTTCCGGGCTAAAGAAGGCATCATCTATGTTTTGGGCAATCTTACCGATGAAGGACATGTTTACTGTCCTTATGCACTGTTGTTGGAGAAAGCCGCAGAACTGCTGGAGATCGGGAAAGAGGTCGTAAC
>JAAZMI010000123.1 GCA_012798895.1 Bacillota bacterium | reverse complement strand
TGGTCTGTTCTTGGATCTGATCGGCGGTCTCTGCACTGGAAGAATCTATATCGCCAACGCTGATGATCACATCCGGGTTCTCCTTCATGATTTCCTCGACATTGCCTTCGGCTGTCTTCCCAAACCAACCGCCCATGACCGGCAGTTGATGATATTTTTCTGCTATAAATCTCAGTTCCCCGGCACGAAGTTCCGCATTCCAGCCGGCCAACTTATCCGGGTTAATCGTATAAACCAGCATCGTGCCGACAGGGCTTGTAGAGTAAACCTTGTTAACCTCTGCCGGTATAGTCACCTCTCTGCCCGCGACATCCGTAAAGACCCGCCCTGTTCCCCCTAATTCTTCTGACTGCCCTGCTTCTTCAGGATCTTGCTGTAAAGCAGGATCCTCCTGTTCTGCCGGGCCGCAACTTCCAAGCAGACAGAACCCCGCTAATAAGGCCAAAAACAATACCCAACACACAATTTTATGCCGTTTGGACATTCTTTAACCCCCCTAAGGACATCCTTAAATGATAATTTGTATTACAAGGCACGCAGACTTTAACGGCAGCGCCCTGCCTGGTATCCACCTCGGCAATCTCTACCTCTACGCCATAAAGGGCTTTAATATTATCTTCTGTTACCGTCCTCTCCGGACTGCCAAAGCCATAAACTGCACCTTCTTTGAAAAGCAGAGCCTTGGTACCATAGAGAAAAGCATGCTCTGGAAAATGGCAGGCCATGATGATCGAAAGGCCGGATCTGGCCAACTGTTGGATTCTGTTTAAAACCAGCACCTGATTGCCAAAATCCAGGCTGGCCGTGGGTTCGTCCATCAACAAAATAGAAGACTGCTGGGCCAGGGCCCGCGCGATCAACACCAACTGCCTCTCCCCGCCGCTGAGCTCGGTATAGATCCTCTCTTTCAGATAATCGATCTGCAAAATATCCAGCGCTTCTTCGGCTATGGCCGCATCTTTTGCAGACGGGGCGGCAAAAGGGCCCAGGTGTGCCGTCCTGCCCATCAACACGATATCGATCACTTTAAAGGGAAATTGCGGGTGATGGGTTTGCGGAATATACCCGATCGCGCGTGCAATTTTAGAATGTGGCCACCTTTTGATATCCTCCCCGCCTAGATAGATTTTTCCCTGCAAGCTTTTTAACAGGCCCAAAATCGTCTTAAAAAAAGTTGTTTTACCGGAACCGTTCGGTCCCAACAGGCACAAAACATCCCCTTTTTCTAAAGTCAACGAAATATCCCGCACGACTGCATGGTTTCTGTAACCGCAGGCGAGCGCGTCCATGATTAGGTTCAACTCCATCCTCCCCTTCGTCGCGATATTAAATATATAAAAAACGGCGCTCCCACCAACGCCGTCAGTATCCCTAACGGTACTTCTATAGCCGCAATTTTACGCGCCAGATTATCGACCAATAGAAGGAAAATGCCTCCGATTAAAAATGAAGTCGGCAGTAAAACCCTATAGTTCGGGCCGACCAGCATCCTGGCGATATGCGGGACGAGCAGGCCCACCC
>JAAZMI010000122.1 GCA_012798895.1 Bacillota bacterium | reverse complement strand
GCAATATCGGCTGTGCGTGTGCCCTCATTGATCACATATTGCCCCACCCCGATCACTGTTTCTTTTTCGCCTTCCTTGAGGGTGGCCAGCGCAACCATCTCCTTGGTATAGTCGATGACCACGAACAGATCCTGCAGCATCTCATGGGGCATATCCTTGCGTCGCGAGATAAACCTTTTATACATGGTCTCTTCCGAGAGGGAATATATAAAATCCTTTAAAATAGGCTCATCATTTATCTTTACCGGACGCAGCAAAAATTCAAGGCCGCTTTTAGTCGACCGGCATGTCTCCAATTCACTGGGGTATTCGCCCGCCCGGCCGGGTATAAAAGCCTGATCCGGATAGATTAGGGATAATTCTTTGGCTGCGTCGATCAACCCCGGGCGAAAACGGGGATGAGCAATCGCAATTAGAGACATAGCACGTTCCCGAATATTTTTCCCAAACAGGTAAGCAATACCGTACTCGGTGATCACATAATGAATATCACCGCGGGTCAACGTCACTCCGGCTCCTTCCTGTAGCAAAGGCACAATCCTGGACACCTCTCCGCCTTTTGCCGTAGAGGGAAGCGCCAAAATTGTTTTGCCACCCGGGGCCAAAACAGCCCCCCGCATAAAATCGGCCTGGCCCCCGATTCCCGCCATAAATTTCTTGCCCAGCGATTCCGCGGTGGCCTGCCCGGTAAGATCGATCTCCAGAGCGCTGTTGATCGTGACCATGTTTCTATTCCTGGCAATAATGGCGGGATTGTTGGTATAATCGGTGGTCCGAAACTCTATGCTGGGGTTATTATGAAGAAATTCATAGGTCTCCCTCCGGCCCATGCAGAAAGCTGCCACGGTTTTACCGCGATTAATATTCTTACAGGAATTATCGACAACACCCTCTTTAATCAACTCTACAATACCGTCATTCAGCAGCTCCGTATGCACGCCGAGATGCTTTTTGCCGCCCAAACTTTTTAAAATAGCGTTGGGAATGATCCCGTAACCCACCTGAATCGTGTCGCCGTCTTCGATCAACTGGGCCACGTGATGGCCAATTTTTCCGGCGATATCATTTTGCATCTCCACCTCGTATTCCAGCAATGGTTCATCGTGCCGAACGAGAAAATCGACATCTTGTACGTGGATAAAAGTATCCCCGTGCACCCGCGGCATAGAAGCATTAACCTGGGCGATCACCAGCGTGGCATTTTCAACGGCAACCTTAGTGATATCCACGCTGATCCCCAGGCTGAGATAACCGTGCTCATCCGGCAAAGAAGTCTGAATTAGCGCCACATCGATCGGCACAAGTTTGCGGCGAAACAGATCGGGCACATCGGAGACGAATACGGGGGTGTAATCTGCCAAACCTTGATTGATCACTTCCCTGGCGTTTTTTTCGATAAAAAATGAATTCAACCTGAAATTACGCCTGAATTTATAGCCGGCATAAGGTGCCACGCCCAAGGTCCAGATCTGTAAAATTTCTGCGTCAAAAAAGGCTTTGGGATTGGATTCTACATATTTAATTAAAGCCCGGCTCAGATACTGCGGCTCCCCACAGCCCGTGCCGATAAAAATCCTATCCCCGGCGTGGATATGTTTGAAAATTTCTTCCTCCGGCCGAAACTTCGAAGAATATCGCTTCTCCATCTGCACTAATGCTACATCATTTTTATTCTTGATATTTTGTTCGTTATGCACTACAGTCCCTTCTTTCCCTGGACCTTCCTTAACTAAAATTATAACATAATAGACGATTCCAGCCAAATAAGGATTTAAAATTTTTTGTGCATCCCCCTACGACAATTCCATCCCTATATCTAGGTATAGCTGCTTTTATTTCGACGATTCAGGCATTCTGGCCCTAGTATTAGAAAAAGTGCGAATTGGGGGTCTGGGTGGAATGAACCTAATATACGAACAATTCTAAAAAGGAGGGGCTGTTTTCAGTACAGTTGTCCCCCCCTTAATGGTATGATATGATCTTTTAAGCTTGCACAAGAAAAACAATATCGCTGGAAAACAAAGAGGTTTTTAAATTGCACCCTTTTTTTGCCGCACTGGCATTTTTGACCAAAATACCTGTGCCCGGTCAAGATAAAATAACCGAGGACAACCTTGTAAGAGGCATCGCCTATTTTCCTTTGGTAGGCACGGTATTGGGGGGATCTCTGTATCTGTTTTCCCGGTTTCTATCCATTTTTTTTGCCGGCAAAACTTCACTGTCCGCCGCCCTGCTTCTCATCTTATGGGTTTTTTTAACCGGTGCACTGCATTTAGACGGCCTGGCCGATACTTTTGACGGCCTGGCCGGCGGGCGAACAAAAGAAGACCGCCTGCGCATCATGCAAGACAGCTCCACGGGATCTTTTGGCCTCGTGGCCGTAGTTTTATTATTGTTGCTCAAATTCGTCTGCCTTCAAACCCTAAAAGGCGAACACCTTACCGCCGCCCTCTTCTACAGCCCTCTTTTAAGCCGCTGGTCGATGGTTGTCCTCATGTATTCTACCCCTTACGCCAGAAAAAAAGAAAGCCTGGGCAAACCCTTTGTAGAGCAGATGAACAAGGAACAGTTAATCCTGGCCACAGCCTTAACTATTGCCGCCGGATTCTTTTACCCCCAAACCTTTTTCCTCATCCTGTTGCCGCCTATTCTCCTGCTCATCCTCCTCCTACAACGATTTTACTTGCAAAGACTCGGCGGAAT
>JAAZMI010000121.1 GCA_012798895.1 Bacillota bacterium | reverse complement strand
TAACCCAACTTTTGCGCTATTTCAGAGACGTTGACCATGCTCCGGCCGTCGACTGCCAGCCTTCTCCCTGAAAAATTGGCGGCGTTGACAACCTGTTGTATGCGAAAAATATTGGAAGCGAAAGTGGCGATGATAACGCGCCCT
This sequence comes from Bacillota bacterium, assembly GCA_012798895.1. Taxonomy (GTDB): domain Bacteria; phylum Bacillota; class Dethiobacteria; order DTU022; family UBA8154; genus JAAZMI01. The sequence goes on along the minus strand of JAAZMI010000121.1, from coordinate 2,713 downwards.
TCTGCAGCAAGAAAAATTTCTTTGAGTATCTCTCCCACTTCCGACTCCGAATTTGTGTAGCCGGGGCGTTCGGCGTTTGTGCTGTCTACTAAGGCAACCAGCACTCCTTCTTTGCCAATCTTTGCTAAATCGTGCAAGTCGGTACCTTTTCCGGTAACCGGGGTATGATCAAATTTAAAATCGCCCGTATATACTATATTGCCAACGGGGGTTTTTAATACAAAACCCACGGAATCGGGTATGCTGTGATTTGTAGCAAAAGATCTGATATCAAATGAGCCAATTGTAATCTCTTCGCCGGCACGAATCTCATGTAATTCGGCGCTGCGATCAAGGCCGTACTCTTCTAATTTTGCCTCTAAAAGTCCGATCGTAAGTTTTGTTCCATAGATGGGAGCATTGATTTTTGGAAGAATATAGGGCAGAGCACCGATGTGATCCTCGTGTCCATGTGAAACAAAGATGGCCTTGATCTTTTCTTTGTTTTCCAGTAGATAGCTAATATCCGGGATCACGATATCGACACCCAACATTTCATCTTCTGGAAAAGCCAAGCCGGCATCGAGAACGATGATCTCCTCGTTACAATTCACTGCAAACATGTTCTTCCCAATTTCTCCAATGCCGCCCAAGGGTATAATCTGTAGTTTATCTGTTCTTTTAAACTTGTTTTTCCTTTTTTTTCTCTTAATTTTAAAACGCAAAAAAAAACGCACCTTTCTTAGGCGTATTCCAGAAACATATTCCAGCGCCCCATCATTATCAATCTAGCAAGGTTATTATACTTTAATTTTGGCCTTAGGGCAAACGGGAGACAGGAAAAAACCCCTGAGCAGGGGTTTAGGATTATGCGGTATAAAATTAGCCTTTTTAACACAGATTATAAACGCGCAGCAACTCTTTTAGGTCGGCAGTAAGTTTTTCGGTCAAAGGACACAAAGGCAATCTCGGTTTTCCCACTTTCCAGCCGGTTAAATTTAGTGCAGCCTTTACGGGAATGGGGTTGGCCATAACAAAGAGACCGTTGAAAAGAGGCAATAACTTCTGGTGAATTTTTGCTGCTTTCTCCGTTTCCCCTGTAATGTATGATTCGATCATCTGTTTGATCTCCAGCCCGACCAGATGCGAGGTGATACTGACAACCCCCACCCCTCCCACGCTAAGAACAGGGAGCGTGAGAGAATCATCTCCGCAGTAGATGGAAAAACCTTCCGGCGCACCCGCGCAAATATATGTAATCTGCTCCAAATCGCCGCTTGCTTCCTTTATGGCGATGATGTTTTCAATTTCAGCCAGCTTCAATGTTGTTTCTGCAGTGAGGTTAACAGCCGTTCTGCCCGGCACGTTATAGAGCATGACAGGTAGGGAGATCGCTTCGGCAACACTTCTAAAATGGCGGTAAAGGCCTTCCTGGGGAGGTTTATTATAGTAGGGGACAACCAACATAATACCGTCTACTCCGGCTTTTTCGGCCTCTTTGCTTAGCTTAATAGTCTCCCGGGTTGAATTTCCGCCGGTGCCGGCAATGATTTTTACCTTACCCTGAACTGCTTCGAGAGCAGTTCTACAAATACTTATCTTTTCATCGGCGGAAAGAGTAGGCGACTCCCCTGTGGTTCCCGACAATACCAGGCTATCGGATCCCGTATCGGATAGATGTTTGGCCAATTCGGCCACTTGATTATAATCCACCTTTAAATTTTCATCAAAAGGTGTAACCATCGCCGTAATTAAAGAGCCAAAGTATTTTTTTTGCCGCAAGGAATGAACCCCCTTTTTGCTAGCTTATAACTAGTAGTTATTATAACAGAGCACCCCTGAACTTTCAAACAGATATATCGCTTATCCTGCCAAAATATTAGATTTTACTCAAGGAACCACTCTTTCCCGCGTTGCTTTCCTCCCAAGCGTTACCCAGAGCATGACCAGGCATGATCTATTCTCAAAACCGGTTGTAGCTGCTCTCTTTTCATGGCCTTTTCGATAGTCGGCAGCAGCAGATCCAGTTTGGCCACGAGCGAGTTTGGTTTCTGAAAGGGATCATCCTGCCCGAAAGGTACCATAAAAACATTCTTGGTTGATAGTAATATACCGATGTTTTTTGCGTTTAAACCAAGACCATCGTTGGTTGCCAAAGCTAAAACAACCGGTTTTAGGTTTCTTAATTGCCCTTTGGCAGCCATCAAAACTGTTGTATCGGTGACTCCTTGTGCCAATTTAGCCAGCGTATTTCCTGTACAGGGTGCAATGACGATCAGATCAAAATATTTTTGGGGGCCAAAAGGCTCCACCTCCACTATGCTCTTAATTACCTTATTATATGTAACTTTCTCCAGCTCGGCCAAAATATTTTCTGCTTTACCAAAACGCGTGTTTGCATGCTGAACAGAAGAAGAAACTATGGGCGTAACCCGGGCACCGGCAGCAACCAGTTTATCAACCTGGGGAATAATCCCCCCTATTGTACAATGAGAGCCGGTTAAAGCAAAACCGATTTTGATGCCTTCCAGGTTCAGGTTCAACTTATTTCACCCCTTTTTAAAGATGAGATAATAAGATCGGGATAAGCCTTACAAAGTATCCGGGCTGCTGTTTTCGGAGCTACTTTGCCCGGCAATCCCGGTAAAGAAATCGCCTTGATCTTTAATCTTTCTGCTACAGGAAAATCAACTCCCCCGGGGTAGGTAGCCAGATCGATCACTAATGCAGATTT
>JAAZMI010000120.1 GCA_012798895.1 Bacillota bacterium | reverse complement strand
TCTCATACCCCTGCACATTGCTTCTGGTCGCCACGATCTTCTGCTCGTGGACGAGATAGAAAGCCGGGAGTTCTTTCAGGATCATCTTCTGGATCTCGGTATAGATCTGCTGCTTTTTCTCCTCGTCGACTTCGATTTCTCCCTGAACTACAAGCTGATCGTAATCGGGATTGCTGTAATGGCTCTTATAGTTCTGGGAATGATGGATCTTTACGTGATGCGGATAAGGCCCCCAAACAAAATACCCTGTGCGCATCAGGATATCAAAGTTGCCCTCGTTTTCCAACTGCTCCACAGCGGCCCCTTCCATCTGCTTGACGTTCACCTTGAAGCCGGCTTCCGCCAATTGGGCCTGGCAGGCTTCGGCCATCTTCTGTTGCCTGGGGCTCCAGGATGGAGAGAGAATCAGATCTATGGCCAACTCCTTGCCGTCCTTTTGAAAAACCCCATTGCCGGCGCTATCCTCCCACCCGGCATCAGCTAAGATGCGCCTGGCCTCCGATACATCCTGGCTGTAAAGGGGTAGATCTTCGCTACTGTACATCATCACCGGCGAATAGGGCCGCCCTCGGGCGGGCACGCCGATACCGTTGAGAATGTTCTCCACGATCCCCTCCGTATCGATGGCGTAGGCGAGCGCCCTTCTGACATTGACATCATCAAAAGGAGGCCGTGCACAGTTGAACTGCATAAAATCCGTAAAGGTCGTCATCTTCCGGTGCACTGTAATCTGGGGATCCTGTTCCAATTTTGTCACTTCTGATTCGGGCACCTTGATGCTCATGTCCACCTCTCCGGAAGCAAGAGCCATCATTCTGGTAGAGGCATCCGGAATGATCTTAAAGATGACTTTCTCCAATTTTTCCGGGCCGCCCCAATAGTTATCGTTTCTCTCTAAAACCACCTCTTGCCCTTTAGTGTACTTGCCATATTTAAAAGGACCGGTGCCGATCGGTTGGACGAAATTCCCCTCTGCATCAGAACTGGTCGGGCTGACGATTGGCCAGGCCACGTGCGTCAGGTAGGTAGGCAGGGGCATCGGCTTTAAACAGGTGAATTTTACAGTATGATCATCGATAATTTCGATGTTTTCCAACTGCAACGTAGCCGCCTGCGTAACGTAGCCGCGTTCATCATAGGAATATTGAACTGCTTCCGCCGTAAACGGTGTCCCATCATGAAACTGAACATCTTCCCTTAGATGAAACAGCCAAACTTTCCCATCCTCTTGAGATTCCCATGATTCCGCCAGGCCGGGGATCAGATTAAGATCCTCGTCTAAACGAACCAGCGTTTCGTAGATCTGCGCCCAGACGAAGCGGGCATCCCCATCGGGAAACTGCACGATATCCCAGGTATTGATATCCGAACCGATCGCCACTTTAAGAACCTGCTCCGGTGTATCACCCGGTCCGGTATCCGGCCGAACCCCCTCCGGTGTAGATGCAGTATTACATCCCCCCAAGGCAATAAGAAACAATAAAATGATACCCGTTAAAACTGAAAATCCTTTCTTTTGCACCGCTATAACCTCCCACTATTTTTTTGTAACCACCATCTATGTACACCAACAGGCCACGAAGTGACCCACCGCAACCTCTTTCAACTCTGGCATCCTGCCAGGTGCACAAGGGAGGGAACTGCACAGGGGGACGGTTCTTTTGTGCAGCACAAGCAGCACAAGGGGACGGTTCTTTTGTGTACCGGTTTTTGGTACACAAAAGAACCGTCCCCTTGTGTACCACCCCCTGTGCACCTTCCTTTATACACGCCGGCAGGCCACGAAATGCCCCGCCGCAATCTCTTTCAGTTCCGGCGCCCGGTTACAGGCAGCGGTTGCATCGGAGCAAAAAGGTGCATAGCTACAACCTCCGGGCGAGGTTTTACGACCGCGGCCCGATCCTGCCTCCGCTTCCCGGGGTTGCTCCGCATGGCGCCCCTCGTGGTGCTCGAAGGTTCTGAAGGCCTCCGCCAATGAAGTAGCATATGGGTGCCGCGGGTTTTTGCAGATCTCTTCCGCCGGGCCAATTTCCACTATTTTCCCCTTGTACATCACCGCCATCCTGTCGCTCATCCAGCGCACAATATCGAGATCATGTGAGATAAAAAGGTAAGCGATATGATACCTGTTTTGAATCTCTTTAAATATGTTGAGCACCTGTGCCTGCACGGAGACATCGAGCATCGATGTCGGCTCATCGGCCACGATGAATTCCGGCCGCAGGGAGAGAATGCGGGCCAGCACCAGCCTCTGTATCTGACCCCCGCTCAGTTCGTGGGGGTAACGGGTAAGGTGTTCTGCATGGAGGCCAACCTGTTCCAGCAGATCCAGGATCTGTTCTTTTTCCTCCGCCCGCCCCCGGGCCAGCTTTCGCAGGCGCAGGGGTTCGGCCAGGCTGTCATAGATTCTCAGGCGGGGGTTGAAGGCGGTCTCCGGATGCTGGAAGATAATCTGCATCTTGCCCCTAATTTTTTTAAGTTCCTGCGGCCCGGCGGCAAAGACATCTTGTTCCTTAAAAAAAACCCTCCCCCCGGAGGGTGGAATCAGGCGCAAGATCGTCCGGGCCAGGGTTGATTTACCACAGCCGCTTTCCCCAACCAAGCCAAGGGTTTCGCCCGCGGCGATATTTAGGGATACATCGTCGACTGCTTTAAACTGCCGTTTTCTGAAAATCCCTGTCGTATAGATCTTGCTGAGGTTCTCCACGCTGATCAATGAACAAACACCTCACAGAAGACCCGTGATCAGTTAGTCGCAAAGAAGGGTGTTTTTGAATGCACTGCTTTTGACCCC
>JAAZMI010000119.1 GCA_012798895.1 Bacillota bacterium | reverse complement strand
GCGGCTGGCCGGGGCCGGGCTGTTGCCGGCACAAGCTGATCGAGGCTAGAAGCCAAAGAGCACAGGGGGACGGTTCTTTTGTGCACCGGTTTTCGGTGCACAAAAGAACCGTCCCCCTGTGCTGGTGCACAAAAGAACCGTCCCCCTGTGCTCTTTGGCTTCTAGCCTCGATCAGCTTGTGCCGGCAACAGCCCGGCCCCGGCCAGCCGCTTATTAAGAACGAGGCTTAGTTGAGCGGCGGCAAAAAGTTTAACAAGATCGAGGGGCACATAGGGGATGACGCCCAGTAATAGAGCCTGGCGAAAATCCAGGCCAGCGATGTAAGAAAGCTGCAGCGTGCCCAGGAAATAGAGGGTTAGAAGGCACAAAAACATGCCCAGTAGCTGGGCAGGGTAGGAATTTCTATTTTCCACGCATCTGCCCAAGAAATAGCTGCCTACAACAAAGCCCCAAAGATATCCTCCGGTGGGGCCGAGGATGATCTGCAGCCCTCCCTGGGCGTTGTGAAAGACGGGGAGGCCGGCTGCACCCAACAAAATATAAAGAAGCAGGGATATGGGACCCCAATGCTTGCCCAATAGGGCACCGGTCAGAAAAACGGCAAAGGTCTGCCCAGTCAGGGGGACGGGGCTAAAAGGCAAGGGAAATGATATCTGGGCCAGCAAGGCGGTAATCGCCGCGAAAAGTCCGCTCAGGATCAGATTTTTTGTACGTTTCAATTTGTAAGTCTCCTTTCTGTCTGCGGGATAGAATAAAAAAAGCATCTCCCGCAATAAAGATTCGCCGAGATGTTAATTCTGTTAGGGCCGCAAAGCGATCTCTCCGGCCAGAAAGCGGCGGATCGTTCCATGCTCATCTTCGACCAGCAGTGCTCCATCGGCATCTATATCCAGAGCTTTGCCCTGGTAACCGCCCTGCAGGGTTTTGATCTCTACCGTGCGGCCAAGGGTGATGTTGTGTTCCCTCCATGCGGTAAGGATGGGCATGCTACCAGCGGCCAGAAAATTTTGGTATAAAAGATCTATCTCCCGCAAAAGATCGCGGGCCAACTTTTGCCTTGAAACGTTCTTTTTTTTATTCGCGAGGTAGAGCGAGGTGGCGTTTGTCTGCAGCTCCTCTGGAAAATCCTCTTCTTTGCAGTTCACATTTATGCCGATACCGGTGACGATATAATGAAGTAGATCGGCTTCCGCCTTCATCTCCGTAAGAATCCCACAAAATTTGCGGCCGTGAAGAAGCAGGTCGTTGGGCCATTTGATGCCCGGATCGAGCGCCGGCAGGTTTGTTTTTATTGCCCGGGCCACGGCGCAGGCGGCCAAAAGGGTAAAAAACGGTGCCTCCTGGGGTGCCAGAGGGGGCCGGAAAAGGATCGAGATCCAGATGCCCTTGCTTCTGGGGGTGTGCCAGGCTCGTCCCAGTCGACCCCGGCCTGTAGTTTGTTCTTCTGCGATGACCACCGTTCCTTCCGGTGCCCCTTCACCTGCCAACTGTTTTAATATGTTATTCGTGGAGCCCACCTTTTGATGGTGATGGATCAGCTTTGGTGAGGCGGCGATCATCTCAGTGGCAGGTTCCGGTACAATCTCGGCGGGGTAGAGGAGATCCGGGCTCTCCAAGAGGCGGTAACCGAGGCGCGTGCTGCCTTCGATGCGGTAACCGGCGGATTGCAGGGATTGTACATTTTTCCAGATGGCGGTGCGGCTGACCCGGAAATGGTGGGCCATCTCTTCTCCGGAGAGGTGTTCCGGGCTTTGGACCCGCAGTAATTCTAGTATTTTCCAGCGCATGGGTTGTCTCCTTTTATGGGTGGTGAATGATGCAGTAAACTCCAAGTGCAGCTCAGAGAGTTCTACAGCTCAGCTCCGGCTTATGATGACCTCCCCGGCCAAGCGGCCCATCGGGCAACTTTTGCCGGGGGTGCAACGCCAAGTTCCGCTCGGCAAATTCTACTGCTCTTCTCGAGCCGAAGGTGACCTTCCCGACCAAATTCCCATCCATGGTCATACGGCCGGCCACAGGCGTCCTGCCGGCAGGGTCATCTTAAGGCCTGCGCTTTGCCGTGAACTCTTTGCTTCGCTTTACAAGTTGCTGCACTGCATCTTTTCACCACTTTATCAAGGAGGGCAAGGTTTGTCAACCCATTGTTTAGCAGGGGTTAACAATATGGGCGAGTTTATTAAGTTATGCCGGGTAAATTCCTGCTGATTCGGCTGTAATGGTGTTGTTTCTTGCAGCATGAAGTTGACTTTGCTTAGTTAAAAATGTAATATAAAAAAGGAGATTTGGAGTAAGGAAGGCTTGCTGTAAAGTCGAAAAGAAGGGAAAGAGACACAGGATGACCGTTAATCTTCCACCCGTTTATGAGCCGGCAGAGGTAGAGGACAAGATCTACCTGTACTGGCTGGAAAAAGATTATTTCAAAGCCGGGGGGAGGGAAGGGAAAAAACCTTTCACCATCGTTATCCCTCCGCCCAATGTGACCGGCACTTTGCATATGGGCCATGCGCTAAACAATACGATTCAGGATGTGTTGATCAGATGGAGGCGGATGCAGGGCTACGATACGCTCTGGCTGCCGGGGACGGATCATGCCGGCATCGCCACGCAGAATAAGGTAGAAGAACACCTCGCCCGGGAGGGGCTTTCCCGCTATGATGTGGGACGAGAAAAATTTTTGGAGAAGGCCTGGGAATGGAAGGAAGAGTACCATACCCGCATTTTGCAACAGCTCTACAAACTGGGGGTATCCTGCGATTGGTCCCGGGAACGTTTTACGATGGACGAGGGCTGTTCCCGTGCTGTGCGTGAGGTGTTTGTCTCTCTTTATGAAAAGGGTTTGATCTACAGGGGGGACTATCTGGTGAATTGGTGCCCCCGGTGTCATACGGCGATCTCTGATATCGAGGTGGAGCATGAGGAAAAACCGTCCACATTGACCCATATACGCTATCCCGGCGTTGGTTGGAAGGGGCAGATTGTGGTGGCCACCACCAGGCCGGAGACGATGCTGGGCGATACGGCTGTGGCCGTTCATCCGGAAGATCCACGTTATCGGGCCCTGGTGGGCAAAAAGGTGATGCTTCCCCTCATGAACAGGGAGATCCCCATCATTGCTGATGAATATGTCGATCCATCCTTTGGCTCCGGGGCGGTGAAGATTACGCCGGCGCACGATCCAAACGACTTTGCTATGGGTCAGAGGCACGGGTTAGAAGTAGTGAAGGCTATTGGCGAAAAGGGAACGATTACCCCGGAGATGGGCAAGTATGCGGGGATGGATCGCTATGCAGCTCGCCGGCAGATCGTCGCCGATCTGGAGGAACAGGGTTTTTTAGATAAAATCGATGATTACACCCACGCTGTGGGGCATTGTCAACGCTGCAAGACGGAGATCGAACCCCTTGTTTCGCTGCAGTGGTTCGTAAAGATGAAACCGCTGGCCGGGCCGGCTATCAATGTGGTGAAAGAAGGGAAGACGCGTTTTATTCCGGAACGTTTCACACGTGCTTACCTGCACTGGATGGAAAATATCCGCGATTGGTGTATCTCCCGTCAGATCTGGTGGGGGCACCGCATTCCGGCCTGGTATTGCCCCTGCGGGGAAGTGATCGTTGCCAAAGAAGATCCGAGCGAATGTCCGGCTTGTGGCGGAACCGATCTGCAACAGGATACCGATGTGTTGGATACCTGGTTCAGCTCCGCGCTTTGGCCTTTTTCCACTTTGGGCTGGCCGGAACAGACGGACGATCTGCAGCGTTATTTTCCGACCAGCGCCCTGGTGACAGGTTATGATATCATCTCTTTTTGGGTGGCACGCATGATCTTTATGTCCCTCTTCTTTATGGACGAGATCCCTTTTGCAGAGGTATCTGTTCACGGATTGGTGCGTGATGCCGAGGGGAGAAAAATGAGCAAATCACTGGGGAACGGAATCGATCCTCTGGAAATAATTGACCAGTATGGAGCCGATACCCTGCGCTTTACCCTGATTACCGGTCAGGCTCCCGGAAACGATCAGCGTTTCCGGCCAGAAAGCGTGGAGGCCAGCCGCAATTTTTCCAATAAAATTTGGAATGCTTCCCGCTATGTGCTCATGAATTTGGGTGATTTTAAGCCGGAGGGGCTGCCTAAAACTTTAAACCGCCATGATCGCTGGATTTTGGATAGTTTTAATCGGGTAACCAGAGAGACGACGGCTCTTTTGGAGGTTTATGAGCTGGGGGAGGCGGCACGGGCTGTCTATGAATTTGTCTGGGGAGATTTTTGTGATTGGTATATTGAACTTAGCAAGGCCTATCTCTACGGCGAAGGGGAAGCGGAGAAAGAAAGATCGCGGGCGGTGCTCTACCATGTTCTGGAAGGAACGCTGCGTCTTTTACACCCCTTTATGCCTTTTATCTCCGAGGAGATATGGCAGCATCTGCCGCGCTCTAATTCTTCCCCTCATGCCAAAGAGGCTTTGTGTGTCTCTCGCTGGCCACAGTTTAGATCTCAGGAACTGGACCCGGAAGCCAGAGAAGAGATGGAGCTGGTGCGGGCTGTAATCCGGGCCATACGAAATCTGCGCAGCGAGGTAGGGCTTCCCCCCGGGCAGAGATCCCCGGTTGTGTTCAGGGTCCCGACCAGCCTGCAACCTCTCTTGCGGGCAGAACAACCTTTTATTGAAAAACTGGCCTGGGTGGAAGAGATCACTTTTCTATCGGAGGAGGCGGAGAAGCCGGCACAAGCTCTGGCGGCATTGTTGGACGAATTGGAGGTATATCTGCCCCTGGCCGGTGTGATCGATCTTGAACAGGAGATTGCCCGCTTGGGTAGAGAGCTAAAAAACACGGAAAAAGATCTGGCGAGGGCTACAGCAAAGATTGCAAACCCCAACTTTATCCAAAAGGCGCCGCCGGAGATCGTGGAGAAAGAGAAAAACAAAAAAGAAGAGCTAAACAGGAAACAGGAGAAAATTAGCGGGCGATTGGCCGAACTAAAAAAAATGGCTTAAAAAAATGGAAACGGAGCACAAGGGGAACACAAGGAACACAAGGGGACGGTTCTTCTGTGTCGTTAAAGAGCACAGGGAGCACAAGGGGACGGTTCTTTTGTGTCGTTAAAGTTGGTGCCATTGTTTTCTGCTCCCAATCAACTAGTACACAAAAGAACCGTCCCCTTGTGCTCCTGGGGTGTATCGGGGGTGTAAAATTGAATTATGAAGAGGCCTTGGCCTGGATCCACGGTATTGCCAGATTTGGCATGAACCAGGGTTTGGAGAGGATCGAAAAACTGCTAGGTTTTTTGGGTAATCCGCACAAGAAGGTTAAATTTTTGCATATCGGCGGTACCAACGGAAAGGGTTCTACGGCTGCTTTTGCCGCTTCAGTCCTGGAAGCTGCCGGTTATAAGGTGGGGCTCTACACTTCGCCCTATCTGGAACAATTTACCAACCGCATGGCGATTAACGGTCAGGATATTGCCCCGGGGCGGTTGGTTGAGCTGGTCAAGGAGATAAAGCCTTATGTGGCAGAGGTGGCTGCCGATCCACTCTGTGGCCACTCTACCGAATTTGAAGTGGTTACAGCGTTGGCTTTAACTTATTTTGCTCAGGAAGCCCCAGATATTGTCGTTCTAGAGGTAGGTTTGGGGGGTAGATTGGATGCCACCAATGTTGTCGATCCCCTGGTGACGGCGATCAGCACGATTAGTCTCGAACATACTCAGGTTTTGGGGGATACCATCGAAGAGGTGGCCCGGGAAAAAGCCGGCATCATTAAAGAAGGCGGAGTGGTGGTTACCCAGGCCCAGGGGGCCGCCTTGGAAGTCATCGGCGCGGCCTGCCGTCAAAAAAATGTTCCGCTTTTTCGTTTGGGCACAGATTTTAGGGCAGAGAAAATATCCAGTGATCTGAAGGGTCAAACTTTCGATTATTTAGGGCTACAGCACCGCTATCCTCATCTACAGATCGGATTGCTAGGCAGCTACCAGATAAAAAATGCCGCCCTAGCACTGGCCGCGTTGGAGTTGCTGGCGAAAAAGGGTTTTCCCTGTCCTGAGGAGGCCATCTACCAAGGCTTGCAGCGTACTTACTGGCCCGGCCGTTTGGAGATCATGCAACGGGAACCGATGGTCGTCGTCGATGGTGCCCACAACATGGAGGCTTTTCAAAGCCTAAAGGCCGCGTTACAGGATGATTTTTCCTATCGTCGCCTAATTTTGGTGCTTGGCCTCCTGGATGACAAGGCGCGGGAGGACATTCTGGGCGAAATTCTCCCTCTGGCCAATGTTTTGGTTTTAACAGAACCCGGCAGCCCGCGTGCTGCCAAAGTTGATGTTCTGGAAAAGAGCGCCCGGAAGATGGTGAACGGGCCGATCTATGCCCGTGCTGATATACCCGAAGCCGTCCAGTTGGCTCTATCTTGCGCCGGGCCGGAGGATCTGGTTTTGATTGCCGGCTCCTTGTATCTGATCAGCGATGCGCGCCAGATCTTTAAAAAAATATACAGCAAAGACGAGGCTTAAATAACACTTTGGTTGATGACTAAAAACTTATAGCTATTTTTTAGCATGGCGGTAGGCAATTAGCACCAGTTTTTGCTTTTCTGCCTGTTCCGGGGAGGCGCCAGCCAAATTATTTAAAGACCCTTCGGTTTCCTTTAACTTTTGCAATTCTTCTTCGGTGAGATCTGCCAAAGTATATTGTTTTGGAATCATTCTATTTTCCCCCCTCACATTAGTATGTAGTAATGCACATTATTTTGATGAATTTATTATCTGTAAGATGACGGCTTTTTATGCGGTATAGTTTAAAAAATAGGGAAGCGGTTAAACTTATTAACAAGATACAGGCTTCGGTGATGATTGAAAGTGCCTTAAATTTTTCTTGGGGGTTCTCAGAAGGATCTGCTATTGATGGATTCAGCGGTTAGAAGAAAACTTCTGGGGCAGTTCGGCGAAGCCGGTAGCCTAATTTTTTTTGCACAGGGGGTGTGAGGCCGGTTTTTTATTTCAAACTGGCCGGCAAAAAGATGCATGATCAGGAATATTTGACACCGGAAGAGGCTTCCCGATATCTGCGTCTTTCCTTGGGGAGTGTTTATAAGTTTATCCAACGAAATGAACTGCAGGCTTCTCCAAAGGGGCGTTTTTGGAGAATTAAACGCTCTGCTCTGGAAGAATTTATCGAAAACTGGGGTGAAAGGGAAGAGTTCCCCGATCATTGACAACAAAGAACATTAGATAGGTGCTGTTTGCAGATGATGCAGCTTTAGGGATTCTGCTAATTAAAATGATGTAATACTTGCAGCCCGGCGGTTGATTGCAGAGGCCGCCAGGGTTTGGGCTTAATCGCCTTTCTGGTTTTGGAAGCGCTGCATACGGCGTAAATATTGAAAAGAGGGCGACCGATGAAAATACCCGAAAAATATATCGAGATTGTGCGGCTTGTTAAAGAGCAGGCCGGAACAGAAATATCCTTGGCAGAGATGCGGCAGTTTGCCGGAGAACTGGAAACGGTGGAGCCCAGCGAAAATGCTGTAAAGGTAGCCACCGGCCGCTATTTTCGCCGCAATGAAGAGGGAGAGATCTGTGAAGACTGGCCGGGGATGTTGGAGCGGGTGGCGCGGGATATTGCTAGCGGTAAGGACGGGGAAGTGGATGAGGAGCTGGCTTTAATTTTTCAAAAAGTGATGGGCGCCGGCCTTTTTTTCCCCAACAGCCCCACCCTGATGAACGCGGGGACGCCGGTCCAGCAGCTTCATGCTTGTTTTGTCCTGCCCATCGAAGATTCCATGGAGAGCATCTTTGAAACGCTAAAAGATTCCGCCCTGATTCAGAAAAGCGGCGGCGGGATCGGCTATTATCTGGGTAAGATCCGGCAAAAAGGGGCGATCGTCCGCAGCACCGGGGGACAGGCCTCCGGGCCGCTTTCTTTTCTATCGGTTTATAATAAAGTGAGCGATGAGATCCGGCAGGGCGGGCGCAGGCGCGGGGCGAGCCTGGCAACATTGAATTATGACCATCCGGATATTATGGAATTCATCGACAGCAAGCGTGCCGGCGAGGCTTTAAACAATTTTAATCTTTCGGTGCGGGTGGATAACAACTTTATGGCTGCCGTGGAAAAAGATGAGGAATATGCTTTGTTAGATCCCCGCAGCGGTGAACCAACGGGAGAAAAACTGTCCGCCAGGCAGGTTTTTAACCGCATCGTAGAGAATGCGTACCAGAGCGGGGAGCCGGGCCTTTTGTTTGAAGAGGCCCTCAATGCCGAAAACCCCACGCCGCATCTTGGAAGAATTGAAGCAACAAACCCTTGCGGCGAACAACCTCTTTTGCCCTACGAGAGTTGCAATTTGGGGAGTATTAACCTGGCAAGGCTGCTTAAAAAGAAGGAGGATGGCTGGTTTGTCCCCGATTGGGAAAAGATACGTCTGGTTACATGGATCGCGACTATTTTTCTCGACCGGGTCATAGATCGTAATAAGGCACCGTTGAAAGAGATCAGGGAAATTTCACAGGGAAACCGCAAGATTGGTCTGGGTATCATGGGGTTAGCACAATATTTGATCCGGCAGGGGATTCCCTATAATACAGAAGAGGGATTTACGGCGGCAGAGCAGGTGATGAAGGAGGTTGCCGTGCAATCCAAGTTGGCTTCTTGGCAGCTTGCCCTCGAAAAAGGAACTTTTCCCCATTACGCAGGTTCTGTTTGGGAACAACTGGAGCTGCCGCAACGCAATGCTACGACGACCACGATTGCGCCGACGGGTTCCCTATCCATCTTTGCCGATGCTTCGCCCAGTGCCGAACCTCTCTTCGGGGTGGGTTTCGCCCGCAATATTCTGGAGGGGCGGATCGTGCAGGTGGACCAAGTTTTCGAAGAGATCTGGCGGGCGCGTTTCGAGGAAAAGTTGCCGGTTGTTCTGAGGGAAAAGATTGGTGAAAAAGGGCCGGAAGGAATCGGCGAACTAATCGAAATTCCCGAAGATCTGCGCCGCCTGTTCCTTTGCGCACATGACATCACGCCTCTGGAGCATATCCGGATGCAGGCCACCCTGCAGAAATGGGTGGACAACGCCGTCTCCAAAACAATTAACGCGCCGGAAGATGCTACGCTGGAGGATTGCCGGGAGGCTTTCTTGGAGGCCTGGCACCTCGGTGTCAAAGGAATAACCTACTACCGCGACGGCTCCCGGGAGAAACAGGTCATTACCTCCACTGCTACACAAAAGAAAGAGCAGAAGGCCAAGGGTGCAGTGCCGCGGGGGCGGCCTGAGACGACCTACGGGCAGACTACCCGTAAACGCATCGGTTTCTGCGGCAAGCTTTACGTCACCGTGAACAGGGAGATCATGGAGGACGGCACGGAGCAGGTTTGTGAGGTCTTTACCTCTGTCGGCGAAGAGGGGTGTCCTCCTCTGTCCAATGCACTGGCCAAGATCATCTCCATCTCCATTCGTGCGGGAGTAGATATCGATGAGATCATTGAAAAACTGCGGGAGGAAAAATGCCCCTCTTGCATCATGCATCCGGAGACGACGGTGCTTTCCTGCACGGATTTTATCGGGCAGGAGCTGGCCAAAGCAGCCCAAAGAAAGGTTTCTTACCGCTTGAACGCCGCCGGAGGCCCCAAAAATATCCGGATCTGCAATGCCTGCAAAATTGGCTACATGATCCCCGATGGGCAGTGTAGCTACTGTGATCACTGCGGTTACACCACCTGCGGCTAGGGGTAGCTCGAAACCGTCCTTTCATACCAGGTTGACAACCGCTAAAATGATGGAAAATCATTGCATTAGAAAGTGTTGCCTATTTTTTTTGCCTGGCGTGTTCACGTTTTGTAAACTTTGTGAACAATGATATATTACGAATGAAAACATATTCAAGCCCATAGGTGCAGTTAGCATCCGAAGTAGCATATTTGTAGTATATTTTTAAGAGGATTACGGGGGGAGGTAGAAAATTGAGCCTGCCGGAATATCTTGGCCCCAGTGCTTTGGGGATAAAAATGGGTATCATTTTACCCGGTTGTGATTTGAGCGGTTCAATTTTGGAATGCATACAAAAATTGGATCGGGATGGCTTATTGGCAGATCGGGATGCGCTCTGCATTACGGAATCTGTGCTGGCCCGCGCCCAGAATAATTTTGTGACGATTACGGAGGTGGCCGAAGAGATCAGGGATAAGCTATCCCTTTCGCCGGCGCAAAAAGTGGGGGTACTCTTCCCTATTGCCAGCAGGAACCGCTTTAACCTTGTTTTGGAAGGTATCGCGGGGGCTGTAGATCAGGGGGAGGTGATCCTGCAGTTGGCTTATCCCTGTGATGAGGTAGGCAACCAATTTGTTCCCCCGGAGGTAGCTCGAAAATTGGAAAGCCAGACCGGGGGTTGTATCGGGATGGAGGATCTGGAAGAAGATTACCATCATCCCGTTACCGGAATCAATTATTTGGAGCTATATCGTCAAACTATCGCCAAAACAGGTGCACGGCCGACCATATTTCTATGCAATGATCCCCTAAAAATTTTAGAATTTCATCCCCAAGCTGTGATCGCCGCAGATATTCATACGCGAGAGGAGACACGGCAGCTACTGGCTGGGCAGACCCAGAATGTGTTGACCTTGCAAGGTTTCTTTAATAACAGCAATCAGGAGGCTTGGACGGAATGGGGGTTGTTGGGCAGCAATATGTCCACCGAAACCCAGATTAAACTGGCGCCGCGGGGGGCGGATGAGTTTGCTTCTGCCCTGCAGGCACGAATCCTGGAGGAAACCGGTAAAAAAGTGGAGATTATCGTGAACGGTGACGGTGCTTACAAAGATCCCCAGAGCGGCATCTACGAGCTGGCTGATCCCCGGCCTGTTTTTGGTGCCACCTCTGGTGTGAATAACCTGCGCCAGGGCCTGAAGATTAAATACCTGATCGATACCTACCATCAGGAAGGAAAATCAAAGGAGGAGATCGCCGCGCTGCTGGCAGAAGAAGCTGCTAAGGAGCGAAAACAGGATTGCCTTGAATGCGGGGGAACGACGCCGCGCCGTTTGGAGGATGTATTGGCCAGCCTCGCCGATCTGGTCAGCGGTTCGGCCGATGCCGGAACGCCGCTGGTGCTAATCAAAGGAATCGTATCTTAACTGTAGAAGGTTGGCCTAATTATCCCCCGCTATCTGCTTTGCTACCCACTTTGCCACCGGTGGGGGGGATATCTTCCAACAGCAGATGATCGCGGGGTTGTCCTAAAACTGCTTCAGCTACCCACCCCCTGTTATTTTCCGCTTTAAGGCTTTGGAAGACGGGCGGCAGGCGGCAACCAGCAGTAGTAAACAAGGGTAGAGGAAATAATTGCCCCCGAGCCGGTAAAGGGTCTGGCGACGGGGCATCTCTGTCTCCAAAAGGACGATCCCCTCTTGCAAAATGGGCAGCGTAACTATTTCCCGACCAAGGGGATCATAAGAAACAGTATGGCCGGTGTTGGCAACCTGCGTTACCCCTATCCCTGTTTCCAGGGCCCTAAACTTTGCAACGCGGGCATGCTGTGCCAGGCCATCGCTGTCCAGAAACCAGGCATCGTTGGTAAGTATAAAAAGGTGCCGGCTCCCTTTTTGCACGATGTTGCGGGCCGGTTGGGCAAAGTAGGACTCAAAACAGACGATCCCGCCGATGCTATAATCTTCAAGATCAAAGCGTTGAACGCTACTACCCGGTGTATAGGCCCCTAGGGAAATATTTAAGTTTCCAAAACTTTGTAACAGATCGGGGTACGGAAGATACTCGGCAAAAGGAACTAGTTTAATTTTATCGTAGCGTTCTTCTTCCCAACTGTTTTTACCACTTTTTTGTAGCAATATGGAGTTGTAGATGTGCCTCTCATTATTACCTGCAGCGCCTTCTTTTTGTTCCTCATATACAGCGCCAAAAAGGATGGATGTATCTGTTTCTGTTGCCAGAGCAGCAATCTCATTTACCGCTGTAGAATAATGGTTTTTTCCCAGACCGGCTGAAAAAACCGTCTCCGGCCAAACGATTAGATCGAGGGGGGCGTGAAGAGCATGTGCCCGGCGACTGAACGCCAAGTATTTCTGAAAATTTTGCAGCGAGAGAGCGGGATCGAGGATATCTTCCTGAGGGATGTTCCCCTGGATGAGGGCGACGCGCAGCGGTTTTTTATATTTTTCTACCGGGAACAGGGAGGGCAGGTATAACCCGCCCCCCAAAAGAGCAAGAAAGATCAATAAAGAAACGAATATTTCCCTAACGTGCTTATGGTTGCATCTAATCCGCGGCCCACCATCCTGCAAAACGCTTCCCCGCCGTATATTTCCTTGCAGGAAAATTACCCGCGGAAAATATTTTACCCAACTGCTTTCCCGCCGAATGTATTCTTGTTGGCCGCTTTCCTGCAAAACAATTTCACGCTGCTTGCCTTCCCGCCGATCGTTTTCCCGCCTGCTGCGCCAAAGTAGAAAAAGCAGGGCTTGGGCAAAGACCATGATAAAGGAGAGGCCCCAGTAACCGTAGAGGGAGATGCATTGAAGGAGAAGCGGGAAATGAGCCTGAGTATAGCCCAAAAAACCGCCGGTATGCCCTAAGAACCCCCAAGAACGCAAAAATTCCCCCAATATCCAGGCAGAAGAGAGACCAAGGGTTGGCAAGAGGATCCTCTTGTTCTGCAGGATGAAGAAAGCTGCAAGAGAAAAAAGGCCCCAAAAAAGAGCAGAATACAGTGCTGTGGCAAAAACTACCATGATGCTGAAGTAGCGCGGGTAAAGAAAGCTAATGGATAGAGCCATGTAAGCGTAATGATGCAGAAAAAAAACCACCCCACCGGCAGTTCCGCCCCAGAAACATTTTTGCCAGGATGAATCCATATTATAGAGATAAAAAAAAAGCGGCAGCAGACAGATCCAGCCCAAGGCCCCCCTTTGCGGGGCGGAGAAACTAAGGATGAGTAGAAAAGCAGTGAGCAGTGGCAGGGCGGCGCAGCTATATTTGTTTCTCTTTCTGTTGCCCGGTTTCAAGAAATCCCCCCCCGTATAATTTGCCGGGAAATATTTCTGTTAAATGTTACTGTTTCCAGTTGAAGTTGCCTCAGGTTAGACCGGATTCCCCTTCCAGCAGGGGATAATCTTGGGTGCTACCACGATTGCAATTAATTCAAATCGGGCCGAATCCGGCTGGAACATCCACCCTATCCCGAAAATTACCTTTGCCTCCTGCCAATCAGTTTATCAGATAGTTTTGCCGGGGAAAAGAAAAAGATCTGGTAATCGCTCACTTATTATCATTTTAAAAGTTTGGGGAAGATCCCTTTTCTCACCTGCCACGCTTTAAAGCCATTCCTTCAAAAATAAAACCGGTTTAATATTGATCTGCTTAGCCGGGGAAGCGTTGTGAAATGCGCAAAAAACAATTGACGGTTACCGGGAAATATGCTTTAATATTAGTTGGTTTATGCTTTTTCATTACAAAATACTTTAATTTACCGGGGAGGAGAAATTATGCCAGCAGTAGTTGATCCGGAAAAGTGCTCTGGTTGCGGTAGTTGTGTGGACGTTTGTCCCACAGAGGCCATTACCCTTGAAGATGATGTAGCTGTTGTCGATCCTGAAGAGTGCACAGATTGCGCATCTTGCGTCGACGAGTGCCCCGAGGAGGCCATCGAGCTGGTCGATGAAGATTAAGGGCGGTTAGGATTCATATTTTTTTCTTTAAAAGTACGCCCTCTGTGGCGTACTTTTATTTTAGAAAGTCAAAATCCTGTAAGCCCCGGTGTTTTCAACGAGCATCTTAAAATTTAGGGTTTAAGCTACTCGTTGATAAAATGCAGCGTAATTCAAAAGGGATCTGTTTTGTCGTCCTGCCAGGCTGGCAGCTTCGTTTTTTTTGCTTTGCGGCTGTTGACAGGATAACCAGGAGTGTCTATAATGTAAGAGGTTGCCCACGATCACGGCAGGCTGTGAGGCATACCTGTGTAAACAAGAAACAACTAGATACGACTTTCCATGTTGCAAATAAAAAGAAGACCAAAAATTGCATGGGGCTGTGGCGCAGAGGGAGCGCGCCTCCTTGGCATGGAGGAGGCCGCGGGTTCGAATCCCGCCAGCTCCACCAAAGAAATTACCACCTATTGATGAAAAGTATTTTTATTAATAGGTGGTTTTACTGTGCTCAAAAACCCGGCAATGGATTAGAATATTTAAATAAATATGTGTTAACCCCCGCCGGGCTGGGAGATAACATCAAAGAAATCAAGGTTTCTGATATCCCCTTGATAACACAAAAGAAATACATGCCGGTGCAGCAGAAAAAAGCCATTTACACAAGATTATT
>JAAZMI010000118.1 GCA_012798895.1 Bacillota bacterium | reverse complement strand
GGGCCGCCACCGCAGAAGAAGAGCGCAGCGTCTACTTAAAACCGCTCTATATAACCGAAGTCCGGTTGGCAGAAAAGATTATGGCCTTAAACCGGGAGAGAGCATCCCTGCCGTCTGTAGATATGCAGAAAGCTATACCCTGGGTGGAAAGAAAGCTAAAATTAAAGCTCGCCGACCGCCAGCGTGAAGCTGTGGCTGCCGCCTTTCAAAGCAAGATGCTCATCATCACCGGCGGGCCCGGAACCGGCAAGACGACGATCATCCGGGCGATTTTAGAGATATTGAAGGGGCTTGGGGCCAGGGTTGTGCTTACCGCGCCGACCGGCCGGGCCGCCAAACGCATGCAGGAAACTGCCGGCCAAACAGCCAAAACGATCCACCGCCTGCTGGGTTTCAACCCGCGGGGCGGTTTCAATTTTAATGAGGACAACCCTCTTTCCACCGACGCGGTAATCGTGGATGAGGCTTCCATGATCGATATCCTGCTCATGTACAACCTGATTAAGGCCGTTCCCCCGCAGGCCCTGTTCATCCTGGTCGGCGATGTGAACCAGTTGCCCGCGGTCGGTCCCGGCAACGTGCTGCGCGACCTGATCGATTCCGGGGTTCTTAACACGGTGGTGCTTAACGAGATCTTCCGGCAATCACGGCAAAGCGAGATCATCGTCAACGCGCACCGTATCAACAGCGGCCGTCTGCCCAAAATTACCAACAAGCCTTCCCAGAGCGATTTTTTCTTTGTCTCTGAAGAAGATCCGGAGCGGGCCCTGGCCAAGATGCGAAAGATTGTCTGTGAACGAATGCCGCGGCGCTTTGGTTTCGATCCACGCACAGACGTGCAGGTATTGGCTCCCATGCACCGGGGCATAACCGGGGTGGGCAATATCAACACCGAACTGCAGAATGCTCTCAACCCGGGGGGCAAATTCGTCCCGCAGGGCAGCCGGCAGCTCCGCGTTGGCGACAAGGTGATCCAGTTGACCAACAACTACGATAAGGAAGTGTTTAACGGGGATCTGGGCATCGTGGAAGCCATTGACGAGATAGATCAGGAATTTAGGGTAAACTATGATGGCCGCGGTGTTACCTATGATTTTTCGGAGAGAGACGAGTTGACCCTCGCCTATGCTATCACGGTACACAAATCGCAGGGGAGCGAATACCCTGCTGTTGTCATCCTGCTGACCATGCAACACTTTATCCTGCTCCAGAGAAATCTGCTCTACACGGCGCTGACACGGGGCAAAAAATTGGCGGTGATCATCGGGACAAAGAAAGCGTTGGCCATCGCCGTAAAGAACAACCGGCCGCTGCAGCGCTATACGAAGCTAAGGGAAAGGATTGTAACCTTGTCAAGAATGAAATAAACTTGCCGGGGGGAACATTGCCTAACAATTGAAGTTGTGCTATATTAAAGTTGTAGCATTACCACAAGAATATCATAGATTGAGAGAGCAAAAACAGATAACTTGAGATTTTTCGTAGGAGGTAAACGCTGATGGAGGGCGCTAAACAGTATAAGGTTCTGGTCAGTGATCCCGTATCAGAGAAAGGCATCCAACTGCTCAACGATATTGCGCAGGTCGATGTAAAACCGGATCTATCCGCAGAGGAGATCATCGATACTATCGGCGATTATGATGCTTTGCTGGTTCGCAGCGGTACGAAGGTGACCGCCGAGGTAATCGCGGCCGGGGAAAAATTGAAGGTCATCGGCAGGGCGGGGGTGGGAGTCGACAACATCGATGTGGAAAAGGCAACGGAACAAGGCGTTCTGGTGCTTAATGCTCCGGATGGCAACACCATCTCGGCTGCCGAGCATACCATGGCCTTAATGCTGGCTCTGGCCCGCAATATACCGCCGGCCTCCAGTTCGCTCAAAGCGGGTCAATGGCAGCGCAACAAGTTTGTAGGCCTCGAGCTCTACAAAAAATGTTTGGGAGTAATCGGGTTGGGTCGCATCGGCAGCGAAGTGGCCAAAAGAGCACGGGCTTTCGGAATGAGGATTTTGGCCTACGATCCCTATATCTCGGCGGAACAAGCTGAGAAGATCGGGGTTGTGGCTTGCCAGAACCTCGTCGAAATCTTGCCGCAGGCCGATTTCATCACCGTACATGTGCCCAGGACCTCTTCCACCGAACACCTGTTGGGGGCGAAAGAGCTGGCCAAAATGAAGGACGGTGTGCGCATCATTAACTGCGCGCGCGGGGGGCTGATCGATGAGAAGGCCCTCTACGAAGCTATCACTGCCGGCAAAGTTGCCGGCGCGGCTCTCGATGTCTTTGAAAAGGAGCCCCCGGCCAATAACAACCCCCTGCTACAGCTCGAACAGGTGATCAGCACCCCGCACCTCGGGGCTTCTACGCAGGAGGCGCAGATCAACGTGGCTGTGCAGGTTGCCGAAGAGATTATGCATGTTTTAAAGGGCGAGCCCCTGCACATGGCAGTCAACGCGCCGGTGCTTCCGCCCAAGCTCATGAGCGAGATCGAACCCTTCGTTCCTTTGATGAAGATCTTAGGGAACTTCTATATGCAAATTTTTAATGGACGCATCGAAAACATTGAGATTACCTACAGCGGGAGCATCGCTGAATACCCGGTAACCTCCCTGACCACGGCCTTGCTCATTGGTTTCCTGCGCGTCATGCTAAACAGCAACGTCAATTTTGTCAACGCGCCGCTGATCGCCGAACAGAGGGGCATAAAAGTGCAGGAGATCACCAGCAAGGGTGATTCCATCTTTAATAATCTCATCTCAGTGAAGGTAACCGCCGATGGAAAAACCTCCAGCGTTGCCGGCACGATCTTCGGCCGGAACGATATCCGCATCGTCCAGATCGGCGATTATCGCATCGAGGTAGTTCCTTCGCGCTTTATGCTGGTCTGCAAATATACCGACAAACCGGGAGTGATCGGCAAGGTGGGGACGATCCTCGGGAACAACGGCATCAACATCGCCGGGATGCAGGTTGGCCGACGTGAAATAGGGGGCGAAGCCATCATGGTGTTACAGGTGGACAACCATGTTCAGGAAAAAATGTTGGAAGAACTAAAAACAGTCGAGCATATTCTTTCGGCCAAAGCCGTAGAGATCAAACCGTATTTTAGCGAATCTGCTATATAGATAAGGAGGAGGCCGAGCGGCTGGTCCAGTTTTTCTGTGTTTTTTTAGTTAAGTATTTAAGAAGAGGGAGATACTAAGATCGCCTCTTCTTATTTTTTTTAAGATAAAGGATGTAGATCCGGCATGCTTAACACTGTCTCCTTTGGTTTTCTCATTCTCCTCATTGCCCTGCTCTATCTCGGTGTTCTGGAACGCGTTTTAGAGCGGATGCGTCTCTCCGGGAGGCAAGCCTTTTTGGTTTTAGCCGCCATTATAATCGGGGGTCTCCTGCCGGATATTCCCCTTGTGCAGGGCCTAAAGATAAACTTGGGGGGGATGCTCATTCCTCTCTTGGTCGTTTTCTATCTGTTGGTTACCGCCGATAGGAGGGAAGAAAAATACAGGGCTCTGTTTGCCGCGTTGGTTACGGGGCTCGTCTGCCGGGCCGCCGATCACCTCTTGCCGGCCAATCCCGGCATCGGCTTTTTCGATATCGATCCCCTTGTTTTGCCGGCGTTGATTGCCGCTCCCGTAGCCTATATCCTCGGCCGTTCCCGGCGGAGCGCCTTCTGTGGCGCTTTTTTAGGGGTGCTCTTGGTCGAACTTTTGGCCTGGGGTGAAAACCTGCGTCGTGGTTTGGGTGCCGCTTCTTTTGTTCTGGGCGGTGGCGGGTTTTGGGCGGCGGCCCTTTTCGCCGGCGTGTTGGCTGTTTTGTTGGCAGAGGCGGTCGGGGAGATCCGGGAGAGGTTGCACCGTGGCGGATAGAACCCTAAGCGTGCGAATGGGGCCGATCTGTAGGGTGTTGGTGAGGCTGTCAGAAGGATAGAACCTAAGCTGGCGGGTGGAACCCCGGGCGATGGGGCCGGATCCGGTTACGGTTTCATGGCAAAAGTTCTGCTAGAGGCAACTTATTTATATTCGCAATATATTGTGGGGATGATCAGTAGATGAATCTTTGTAATAAGGGTCTGCTCCGCTTTCTTTTTCTGTTTTCCCTGATGCTTGTTATCTGTCTCCTGTTCTATGGGAATGGGGCAGGTCTCCAGTTTGAAGAAAAAGGTGCTACAAGAGAACTGGCGCTGGCAAATCCGGTCTCCCGCTTGCTTTTTCCCGGCCGGGTGGATAGCTCTGGCCTTTTTTTCGCCCAAAAATCCAACTCGGAAATCCCGGGTGAGATCCCACCACAAAGTCCTGCCTCCCCAACGCTTTTGACCGAGTTGGATAAGGAAGAGATCGCCGCCGGAAAGTACTTCCGGCTCATCGATGAAACAGGAAAAATGATCACCGCCACCGGGCGCCGCCTAAGACCGGGCGATCAATATCTCGATGAAAAAAACCGCCTCTATACCGTAGAGGATGTAGAGGGTTATACAGCACGGGCCTGCTATGTCCGCACCGAGAAATTAAAGAAGCCCATACCAAGGAAAAGCCGGACTCGTATTCCGGAAAATGAGAAAACATCTTCATCGAATATCCCCGCCTTCAATAAAAATTTCACCCAAAATCAGATCGGGGGCCGGGCGGTCCGCAAAGCCGAAGAAAAAGATCCCGGTTGGCCGCGCCGCATCATCGCTCTCTATCACACGCATAACGATGAATGTTATGTGCCCAGCGATGGGGTGGAGAGCGTCTACGGCAAGGGTGGGATTCATGCCGTGGGGGAAGCTTTTAAAGAGGCTCTGGAAGAAAAAGGGATCGAGGTTGTCTACTCCGAGGATCTACACCTGCCCCACGATCGCGATGCCTATCTCCGGGCCAGGGGCACTGCCGTAGAACTTTTAGAACACGATCCCGACGCCATCTTCGACCTGCACCGCGATGCAGCCCCACCGGAAACCTACATGGCGGAGATCGATACCTGCAAAGTTACGAAGATCCAATTTGTTGTCGGGCAGGAAAACCCTTCTTTCACCGTGAACAGGAACTTTGCCTACGATCTGAAAGCCCTCGCCGACGATCTCTATCCGGGTCTGATCAAGGGAGTATTTATAGGCTGGGGCGATTTTAACCAGGATTTGACCCCTTTAAACCTTCTGCTGGAGGTAGGGACACACCTCAACAGCAAGGAAGAGGCCCAATCGGGCATCTCTCTCTTTGCCGATGTCGTCAGCTATTATTTCTACGGTGATCCTGCAGCGGCAGAAGATACCGGGAAAGAAGCCGCCGCCAAAACAAGTGCCTGGGGAGGTAGAGTCTGGCGTGTAGTTCTCGCCATTGGGGCGCTCGCCATCGCGGCGCTTTTGGGGTTTTATTTTTTGAACAATCCCGGCGTCTGGCGGCACCTGCAACAAAAGTTTACTCTTTATTTGGGGAGCAGGGGTCTGGTTTGGCGGGAAGGCCGGAGAAATCTGATCCGGTTGGGCCGGGATACAGCCCGCGGGGCGCGGCAGATCTTAGTCTATATCTTCATCGCCGGAGGGTTTATTATTGCTGTTTTTCGCCGGTTAGGAAAGAAACTTCGGCCCTAATTAAAAAGCGGGCCGGTCCATCTCTATTCCCTGCCGACAGAGGAACTGTTATAATAGGATGGAAAAAAGCAACACCGCAAAAAAGAGAGGGGAACCAGATATAAATGTTCGATTTTGGAGACGACCATCGAGAACGCTTCTTTACCTGGTGCGATGATGTTGTACAAGCCTGCCTTGATCGCGAAGGAGCCGTATTTAAGGCCTGGTGGCCGCGCAAAACCAGGGAGGGCGGATACGAGTTGGTTCTCGAATTGACGGCCGGCGACGGGATGCCGCTTAAAATAAGCGAAACTATACCAGAGACCTATCATGAGCTTCTGGAGCAGGAATACTTTATCGATCACCCGCCGGACAAAGACTGAACACTCCCCCGGGATGAGCCACCGGTTTAAGAAGAGATTTAGAGACAACTTGTAGAAAAAGCCTTCGGCCGGCTGGTTTTAATTAATCATAATTGATCTAATCCACAAATATTTAGGAGGTAATTTTAACATGGCTGAAAACATAGCGAGAAAAATACTGAAGGAACACCTGGTGGCGGGCGAACTGGTCGCCGGCCAAGAGATCGCCATCTTTATCGATCAGACATTGACGCAGGATGCTACCGGCACCATGGCCTACCTGCAATTCGAAGCGATGGATGTTCCCCGCGTTAAAACGGAACTTTCAGTTTCTTATGCAGATCACAACACCCTGCAGACCGGTTTCGAAAACGCCGATGATCACCTTTTTTTACAGACTGTGGCGGCTAAACACGGTATCTACTTCTCTCGTCCCGGCAACGGTATCTGTCACCAGGTACACCTCGAACGATTTGCCGTTCCCGGGAAAACGCTGCTCGGTTCAGACAGCCATACCCCTACCGGGGGAGGTATCGGCATGTTGGCTATCGGTGCCGGCGGCCTGGATGTGGCCGTAGCTATGGGCGGGGGCCCTTTCTACCTTACCATGCCAAAAATTGTAAAGGTGCAGCTTGTCAATGAACTGTCGCCTTGGGTATCGGCCAAGGATATTATCCTGGAGGTATTGCGCCGCTTCAGCGTCAAGGGCGGAGTAGGCAAAATTATGGAATATAGCGGGCCCGGTGTAGCAGGGTTATCTGTGCCGGAGAGGGCTACGATTACAAATATGGGTGCGGAACTGGGTGCGACTACCTCCCTTTTCCCCAGCGATGCGGTGACAAAGAACTTCCTTGTTGCTCAGGGCCGGGGGGAACAATGGGTTGAACTGCTCCCTTCTGCAGACGCTGTTTATGATGAGGAAGCGGTGATCGACCTCGCTGCACTGGAACCGTTAACCGCTTGCCCGCACAGCCCTGATGCCGTAAAGACCATCCGCGAAGCAGGTCCCATCGCAGTCGATCAGGTGGCCATCGGCAGCTGCACAAATTCTTCCTACGCCGATTTAATGCAGGTAGCCGCCATTTTGCGGGGGAAAAAGGTTCACGAGCGGGTTAGCCTCGTTATCGCTCCCGGTTCGCGGCAGGTTTTGGAGATGTTGGCCCGAAATGGCGCACTGGCGGATCTCATCGCCGCCGGCGCACGCTTGCTCGAATCCGCCTGCGGGCCCTGCATCGGCATGGGACAGGCCCCTCCCTCAGGAGCCGTCTCCGTGAGAACCTTCAATCGCAATTTCCCCGGTCGCTCCGGTACGGCGGATGCCCGGGTTTATCTCACCGGCCCGGCCGCCGCGGCTGCCGCCGCCCTCACCGGCCGGCTTACCGATCCGCGGGAACTCGGCGCCTATAAAAAAATCGAACAACCTACAAAATTTTTAATTGATGACCGCATGATCATCGCCCCCCCGGAAAACCCGGGGAAGGTGAAGATCCGGCGGGGCCCCAATATTAAGACCTTACCCGTAAACGAGGCGCTGCCGGAGGAGCTGTCCCTCAAAGTGCTGCTCAAGGTCGAAGATAACATCACCACCGATCACATCATGCCGGCCGGGGCGAAGATACTGCCTCTACGCTCGAACATCCCCGCCATCAGCGAACATGTTTTCAGCGCCATCGACCCCGGTTTTGCCGCCAGGGCCAGGGAAGCGGGGCCGGGTCTGGTAGTCGGCGGGCATAACTACGGCCAGGGCTCCAGCCGCGAACACGCCGCGCTTGCCCCCATGTACCTCGGAGTCAAAGCGGTTCTCGCCAAGTCATTTGCCCGCATCCACCGTGCCAACTTGATCAACTTTGGCATCCTGCCCTTAACTTTTGCCAACGAAGAAGATTACGACGGCATTGAGCAGGGTGATACCCTGCTTCTAAAATCGCTGCGCAGCCAACTGCAGGCCGCGGCCGGCGATGACCAACAAGACGGGTACGGCCGCCTGCAGATGACAAGTTCTCGCACGGGCCGCTCTTTTCCGGTTGACCACGGGCTTACCCCCCGCCAAAAAACAATTGTTTTGGAGGGCGGCCTGCTGAATTATACAAAAAACAGGACAGGGCCTTATAGTCAATAATTATTCGCTTATAAAAGTATTTACACTGCCTTTGATATATGTTATAGTTCGGATATATCAAAATTAACTGCCAAGTTGAAGCGCTTTTTTTAAAAGGAAAAACATCATCGCGCAAACTTATGCTATAATAAACCTAATTAAGAATATTCTGGAGGTTCCGATTATGGCTATACTTTCTGGTGATAAAAGGCAGCTTGCCCTGGCGCGGGCCAAAGAGCTAAAAGGAAGAATTGCAGATTACCTTGAGTACAAGAAAAAGGCACCTACCGGTTTTACGGAGTGGGAGAAGATAGAGAAAAGACAGGAGAAAATTAAAAAGATCTACGGGGCTACGGAAGCCGACTGGAGGGACTGGAAGTGGCAACTAAGAAATCGCATCGACACATTGGAATCCCTCAAGAGAGTTATTCCGCTTTCCTCACAGGAAGATAAAGATATCTCCCTTGTGGGTAGCAGGTTCCGCTGGTCTGTATCGCCCTATTACCTGAGCCTGATCGATCCCCAAAACCCATCCGATCCGGTGCGCCTGCAATCTATACCGACCATCGCCGAGCATGAAGATACCAGCGGGGTGCTAGATCCCATGGACGAGGAGTATACCTCGCCCGCTCCGGCTATTACGCGGCGCTACCCGGATCGGCTTATCATCAACGTTACCAACCAGTGTCCAAGCTACTGCCGGCATTGTCAGCGGCGCCGCAATATCGGAGAGGTTGACCGGCACACGCCGCGCCGGCAGATGGAGGCGGCCCTGGACTACATCGCCCAAAATGAAGAGATACGGGATGTGCTCCTCACCGGTGGGGATGCCCTTATGCTCTCCGATAAAACGCTGGATTGGATCCTGACCGAACTGGAAAAAATCCCCCACGTAGAGATTAAACGCCTTGGAACGCGAGCGCCTGCAACTTTGCCCTACCGTGTAACTAACGAACTGTGTGCAATACTTAGCCGCCACCTGCCTCTCTATATCAACATCCAGTTCAACCATCCCCTCGAGATCACCCCCGCTTCGCGTCAGGCCTGCTGGGCCCTCGCTCGCTGTGGGATCAATCTCGGCAATCAGGCTGTGCTGCTGAAGGGGATCAACAACCACCCCTATCTGATGCGGCAGCTAAATCAAGAGTTGTTGCAGAGCATGGTTAAGCCCTACTATATTTTTCATGCCAAGGGAGTGCGGGGGACGGGTCATTTCCGGACGAGGGTGGAAGAAGGGATCGAGATCATGGAGCAGCTTAGGGGGTTCACCTCCGGGTTGGCCGTACCCACTTTTATTGTCAATGCTCCCCATGGCTATGGTAAAACGCCGATGCTCTCCGAATATCTCATCTCCATGGGGGCAAACAAGCTCTTGATCAGGACTTGGGAAAAAAGAATTTTGGAATATGAAAACGACGAAGAGATCTAGAGTTGCATCCAAATATCGGCCAAGTATCAGCCGAACATCAATGGTAGAAAAGCGTTAATAGTAGGGAAAAAGGATGAGTCCCAGCACGGCCCCGGCGGCCAGCAGGTAGAAGGGGTTGACCTTAAAGAGGACGCTGCCTAAAAAGAGGGCGGCGGCGATGGCAAATGTAGTTCCGTCTACGAGGCCGGTTTTGCCCAACGAAAAGGCGGCCAGGAGGATGAGGATGATGACTGCCGGGCGCAGGCCCCGGATGATGCTCTCCACGCGGGGATCTTTCATCTTGATCGTCTTCAACAAGAAGGTGCCCAGGGCGAGGAGAATGAACAGGGAAGGGGAGACTACCCCGATGGTGGCTGTGGCCGAACCGGTAATTCCGGCCAGGCGGAAACCCACGTAGGTGGCTGCATTGATGGAGATGGGGCCGGGGGTGGTCTCTGCGATGGCGATAATGTCGATAAATTCTTTTGCTGTCAACCAACCGTGGCGGGTGATGAGCTCCGCCTCCATCAGCGGGATCATGGCATAGCCTCCGCCAAAGCTGAAAAGCCCTACCTTGAAAAAAGACCAGAAAAGATCCAACAGCAATAAAAAGTTCATCGCCAAAGGCTCCTTTCGCAACTATTCATTTTTGCGGCAGAAAAGCAGCCCCAAAAAAGCCCCCAAAACCAAGATGAACACCGGGTGCAAGCGGAAGGCCAGGGCTGCACCCAACAATAAAGCAAGCAAGCCCAGGCTTAAACGATCTTGAACAAACCTTCTCCCCAAATTTAGTGCTACGGCTGATACCAACGCCGCCACTGCCGGGCGCAGCCCGTAGAATGCAGCTTGTACATACTTGTTATCCCACACCACGGGTAGCAGGAAAGCGGCCAGCAGAAGAATGATCAGAAAAGAGGGCAGCACGATCCCCAGGGCGGCAACAAGCCCCCCCGCAGTGCCCCGCAGCCGTTGGCCGACGATGATCGAACAGTTCAAGGCCAGGGGGCCGGGCAGGCTCTGCGTGATGATCAGGATATCCATAAAATCTTCCATCTCCAGCCAGGCCAGCCGGTGGATGATCTCCCGCTGGATGATAGGCAGGATGACATATCCCCCCCCGAAAGTGAAGGCGCCGATCTTCAAAAAGGTGAACAAAATCACCGGAAGAGAGACGCTGCCTGCGGGTGCCCCGTTTTCTTTTTCTGCGATGCCACCAGCCAAATGATCCCCTCTTCTCATTAAAATCCCCTAAGGTGCCCACTATTATTATCGGCTGTGTAATGTCATTACAAGTTCTACAAGTTGTCGCAATCTATTCGAAAAATACGAAGCTTCTACCCGCGAAATTCCCCGTTTGCCCTCAAATTTTATACGTCTGAAGTTCCTTCCAGGGCCTGTGTTCCAAGCAGGGATTCAACGCGGGGGATTATGCTGCGGAAGCGGCGCAGGACAAAAAAGCCCCGGAAATAAAATTCCACCAGCGCAGCCAACCAGATCCCCGTTAACCCCCAACCGGCCCGCATGAAGATGAATGTAAGCAAAAGGCGCAGGCAGAACATGGAGAAAAGCGTCAGGTACATGGCCCAAAGGGTATCCCCGGCGCCCCTTAAACCACCGGTTAGCGCAGTGACGCAGGCAATCGCAGGCTGGCCAAAAGCAAGCAACATCAGAGGGATCTTACCCAGAGCAAAGACCTGCGCATCATCGGTAAAGATGCCGATCACCGTTTGTGGGAAAAAGAAAAAGAGGATGCCGACTGCAGACATGATCAGAAGAGCGAGACGCGTGGTCTCCAACCCGCTTTCCAGCGCTCGTTCCTTCTTATCCGCGCCCAGAAATTGCCCCACCAAGGTGGTTGCAGTTACGGCGAAACCAATCCCCGGAAGATAGGTCATCGTGTAGGCATTGTGCAAGATCTGGTGCGCGGCGATGGCCAGCGAACCCAAAGTGGCCACTGTCATAGAGTAGATGATGTTGCTCACATGGATGCCCAGTTGCTCCACGGCAGAGGGGATGCCCACATTGAGCACCTGCAGCAGAACCCGCTTTTTAAAGAAGAAGAGCTCCTTTAAATCAAAATCAAGGCGAACGGGGGAGAAACGGGTAAAGAGCAACGTGATACCCACCGCCCCGGTAATCAAACCTGCAGCGCAAGTGGCCAGCGCCGCCCCCTGCACTCCCAATTTCGGAAAAGGGCCCACGCCAAAGATCAGAAGATAGTTGCCGAGCACATTGATCAGGTTGGTGGAGGCCATGAGGTAGAGCGGCGTGCGGGAATTCCCGGCCCCTTGAAAAACAGCGTTGACGATGATGATCGAAAAACGCAGCGAGATGGAGATGCTGATGATTCCCAGGTACTGGCTACCTAAAGAGATCAGCTTCAGGTCCTTTTCAGGCATAAAATAGACCAGGCCCCAAACGATCTGTTTGGCATAGATGACCGCAATGGTGCTCAGCAAAAAAGTGGTCAGCAGCACCGCGCCCAGCGATTGCGCGGCCACCCTCTTTGCCGTCTCCAGATCCCGCTTGCCGACGGCTTGAGCTACGATGGCGGCGGTACCGATGCTGAAAGCTTGCACGATGGCTACAGAAAAGAAAAAAACCTGGTTGCCCAGGCCCACCGCGGCAATGGATATAGCTCCAAGGCTTCCCACCATGATCATATCAACCATTTGGACGACCATATTTAAGAAAGTGCGCAAGACCGCCGGCCAGGCAATGGCCAGCACAGTGCGGCGTAGATTTTGTGTGTTTACAATGTCCATATTAATAGAAGATGTTCTACAACATTGCGCTAAACCCTGTTTTTCCTAAAAAATAATGCCCAAATAAGCCCTTGCGTTGCCCGGACATTCTTTATAATAATCCTTGACATGGTTGCACAGATCTGCTACAGTTAGCCCAAGCTAACAATGTTAGTCAAGGCTAACCTCAGTTTTTTATAGGGGTGGATATCTCCGGGCTGCCCCTGTGTACAAGCCGGTGAAAGGAGAATATAGAATGGATAGAGGCTTATTAACCCTTACACAAGGCGAAATCGGGAACATAAAGTTGATCGATGCCGGGAGATGTGCAACCCGTAGGCTGTATGAAATGGGATTTACCGTGGGGGCTCCCGTTAAAATAATAAAAAATGATGCCGGCCCTGTTATTGTTTCTTTAGTAGGGAACAAGATTGCTTTAGGGCGTGGGCTGGCTGAAAAAATAAAATTGGAGAGGCAAAAATAAGGGCTTATAAGGGAGAGGCATTGCATGAAAAATGGAACTGTAGCACTGGTCGGTAATCCTAACAGTGGCAAAACAACATTCTTTAACGCCCTTACAGGTTCCAACCAACATGTTGGGAATTGGCCGGGAGTAACTGTGGAAAAAAAAGAAGGCGGGTTTAGATACAGGGGTAGAAAATACCACGTGGTAGATCTGCCGGGGACCTACAGTTTAGGGGCTTTCTCCGAAGATGAGATCATTGCGAGAAATTATATCCTCACGGTCAATCCGGATGTAATCATAAATATTGTCGATGCAAACAACGTAGAAAGAAATTTATATTTGACAACACAGCTGCTCGAAATGGGTAAAAAAATTGTCGTTGCACTCAATATGATGGATGAAGCGGAAAAAAGAAAAATAAAATTTGATGTAGAAGGATTATCAAAAAAATTGGGTGTTCCCGTAATACCCACGATCGCGACTAAGGGAAAAGGTATCAAGGAGATAATAAAAGCAACCATTGACGTAATGGATAGAGAGATAATATTTAAAAATCCGGTGCAATACAATGAAGCCATCGAACAACATATTAGTTATTTAGAAAAAATATTAACAGGAAAATTACCTTATCCCGCAAGATGGGCAGCCCTTAAAATTATCGAGGGCGATGAAGAGATCTTGAAAACAATCGAAGGCTTAGGTTTTGCTCAAGGTTTAATGGAATATATCAAAGAGCTCCATAGAGGGCACGGAAGTGAAGGCTTTGAGTTGGAGATCATCGATGCCAAATATGATTTTGCAAACAGGGTGGCAGAGGGGACTGTAAAAAGGCCCCAGGAAGAAAGCATCACGCTTACAGATAAAATAGACAGGATCTGCACGAACAAATATCTGGGCATTCCTGTTTTTGCAGCCATTATGCTCATTGTATTCCTGTTAACCTTTGAAGTGGGAGAGGAGATATTGGGGGAAGCAGCGGTTGGTTTGATAGAGGGCCTCGCTGGAATAGCCGGCATTTCTTTAAATTACATCGGCGCCCCCGGCTGGCTTATATCCTTTGTCATCGATGGAATTTTTAATGGTGTGGGGGCGGTGGTTGAATTTGTACCCCTTATTACAGTATTGTACCTGCTGCTTGGCCTTTTAGAAGATAGCGGATATATGGCCCGGGCTGCTTATGTTTGGGATGATCTGATGAGAAAGTTTGGTTTGCAGGGTAGGGCTTTCATCCCCTTGATCATTGGTTTTGGTTGTAATGTCCCGGGTATCATGTCGGCCAGGACCTTGGATAATAAAAAGGATAGAATGATCACGACCTTAATAAATCCTTTTATGTCTTGCGGTGCCAAGCTGCCCATCTATTCGATCTTTATTGCAGCATTCTTTTCCAAATACGGCGGGCTAATCCTGTTTTTGCTCTATGCTTTGGGCATCGCAGTAGCGCTCCTTATGGCTAAATTATTGAGTAAAACATTATTCAAGGGCGAAGCTTCTTACTACATCATGGAACTTCCGCCCTATAGGATGCCAACCTTGAGAAATGTACTGAGGAACATGTGGGACAATGTCTACGGGTTTTTAAAGAGGGCCGGGACAGTTATATTCGTGGTCGTCACTTTGTTGTGGATGTTGGCTGTATTGCCGGCATCTGCCGAACCTTATAGCCAGTTTAGCATCTTGGGGAGAATCGGTGCTATTATAGCACCAATTTTTAGGCCGGCCGGGTTCGGTAATTGGCAGGAATCTGTAGCTTTGTTTGCCGGCATACCAGCTAAAGAAGCTGTTATAGGCACTTTGGGGATGCTCTATGCCGGGCAATATGTGGAAGAGGGAATGGTGTTGGTTAACGCTGTACAGCTGCAATTTACCCCATTGACGGCTTTATCGTATATGGTTATGACCCTACTGTACACGCCCTGTGTTGCTACATTGAGCATCGTTGGGAAAGAGACGAATTCTTTAAAGTGGCCTGTATTTATGGCCCTCTATACTTTTGCCATAAGTTGGGTTGCTGCAGTTGCAGTATTTCGAATCGGTTCTTTGTTGGGGTTTAATTAAGGGAAGAAGGCGGTTTAAATGCTCGGGGATATTTTAAGGATTATCAATGAGGATGGTTATATTTCTAGGTTCCGGCTTGCAGGAAAATTAAATATCTCTAAGGGCCTGGTTGATGAGGGAATCAACCAACTTTTAAGGAGGGGTTACCTCCTGGCAGATAATACAGGGGAGGGTTGTTCTGCATTCTGCACAAGGTGCCCCTTTGCTAATAATTGTGGTAGAAAAATTGTTAAGGTTTTTAGGATATCAGCCAAGGGTTCGGGGTTTTTAAAAAGGTTTGAGAAACAACCTTCTGGTTAATAAAAACTAAGGAGGTGAAAATAATGGTAGGATATTCTCAATCGGAAGAAGATTATTTGGAAACTTTGTATGTGATCCAGCTCGAAAACAGGGTGGCCAGGGTGAAAGATGTGGCACAGGCATTGGATGTGAAAATGCCTTCCGTAGTAGCTGCGGTTCGTTCTTTATCGGAAAAAGGTTTAGTAGAACAAGAGAAATACGGCCATATTGAACTTACGAAAAAGGGTGAAAAGGTAGGTAAAGATGTCTATAAAAGGCATCAGCTGCTTTATGCTTTTTTACATGAGGTATTGGGCTTGGAACCTTGGGTGGCAGAGGAAGACGCTTGCCGGATGGAACACCATCTTTCTCCGCAAACCCGGGAACGAATATCCAGAATAGTAGAATACATCCGTGCGTGTAAAGGGGACGAGGTTCATTTTTTAAAAAGGTTTATGTATTTTGTAAACGCGGGCGAAATGCCGGCCCCTTGCCTCGGTTGTACGAATATAAAAAGATGCCGGTGAGGGTAGATCTGCTTGAATTTAAACAATAAAAGGGTTATAATTTATTAGTGGCAAACCCCGTTTGAAGGGTTTGCCCGGTGTGTGGGAGTAGCTGGTGGCCTGGTGGCACCCCTGGACTTCAAATCCAGTGATGGGCTGAAGAGGTCCGTGGTGGGTTCGATTCCCATCTACTCCCGCCAATAATTTTTAGGGTTATCTGCAGGTGGGGAGGGACAAAGATGGGCGGGGAACATGAGGTCTTTGAGGCAGAGGTCATCAGCAGCCATATCGTCAAGTGCCCGGTTTGCGATGGTGAGCAGGGGGTTGTTCTGGTTTGGAACGATGGCGATGTAGATCTGATCTGTGTGGGCTGCAAGCATAAAGAACGGTTAAGCTTTGACTAGGGTTATGCCTAAAAATGGCGGTTAGGGCGCAAGGGGCAGGCGATTTAAGTTTCCTGCAGTCGTTGGTTGTAAGTTGTGTTTACGGTCAAAGTATTCATAAGTCTTGCCTGCGGTTCGGGGTGTTGCGAGCCACGACGAAAAGCATCTGAATTTAGGGTCGAACAATTTAGTGAACGGCTTTTAGGGATTGAAAATTCTGCCAGGAACGATCTGCGTTTATATGTTGAAGGGGGAACGTTTTTTTGCTGGGTGACGGCAATGAATATTTTAAAAGTTACGCTGTTGCGTATTACTATATATGTGGGACATGGTAGCGCCGGGTTTATTTTGCCCGGTTTTTTTATCATATATGGAGGGGGGTGGATCGTTTATGGAGGAGATCGGTAAGGTTACGCACTACTTCGGAAAAGTTTCGGTGGCGGTGGTAGAGCTGACGGCGACGATCAATGTCGGGGATAGGATCGCTTTTAAGGGCGGCAGCAGCGATTTTGAACAGGATGTGGAATCGATGCAGATCGACCATGCGGATATTGCCACGGCCGGGGCGGGGCAGGCAATCGGTTTGAAGGTAGAAGACAGGGTGCGGGTGGGCGATATCGTTTATAAGGTCTAGCGGGAGCCTCTCTTAAGATCGTCAACCGGGTGCGGGTGGGTGATCTCGCCTATATGATCCGGTTCGATCTTTCGGGGAACCTGCCCCGATCTCTGTCCAACGGGCCTTCTTCGGGTTATAATATAGGATGAAACAGGGGAGGAGGGACTTGTCTCTGACTATGAAGCAGTTAAAACAGCGTTGTCTGCGCCTTCTGCCGGCGGTGGACAAGATCTTGCAAGAAAAGGAGCTGAAGGAGATCGGGGAGGAGATTCCCCGCCATCTGATTGTGGAGGCGGTGCAGGAGATCGTTACCGAAAAACGGGCTGTCATCCGTGGCGCGGCCGCGGCGGGGGAACTGGAAGCACTGGACCTATCTCCTGCTTTTTTGGCGTGCCGCGTGCGGGAAAGGGTACGCGAAGAGGCGAGGTTTAGTCTGCGCCCCGTGTTTAACGCTACGGGGGTGCTTTTGCATACGAACCTGGGCCGTGCTCCCCTGGCGGCGGTTGCGGTACAGTCGCTGCAGGAGGCGGGCCGTTCCTTTTGCAACTTGGAGATCTCCCTTAAAACGGGTCATCGTTCTTCGCGTTACGAGCATGTGGAGGCGCTGCTTTGCCGCCTAACGGGGGCGGAGGCGGCGCTCGTTGTCAACAACAACGCCGGGGCGGTTTTTTTGGCTCTGAACACCCTGGCTGCAGGGCGGGAGGTCATCGTCTCCCGCGGCGAGCTGGTCGAAATAGGCGGCTCTTTCCGCCTGCCCGAAGTCATGACGGCCAGCGGAGCTTTTCTGGCTGAGGTGGGAACGACGAATAAGAGTTACCGGCGAGATTTTGAAAGGGCTATTAATGAAAGAACGGCTCTTCTTTTGAAGGTGCACAGCAGCAATTTTAAAATTTTGGGTTTTACAGCGGCGGTGCAAGCAGGCCAGTTGGTGGAGTTGGGCCGGGAGCACAACCTGCCTGTGATGGAAGATCTGGGAAGTGGAGTATTAGTCGATCTGACCCGCTTTGGCCTTCCGGCCGAGCCGATGGTTCAGGAATCGGTGGCGGCCGGGATCGATCTGATCACTTTCAGTGGCGATAAGCTGTTGGGCGGCCCTCAGAGCGGTATCATCGTGGGAAAAAGGGAATATCTGGACAGGATCAAGAGCAACCAGATGGCGCGGGCTTTGCGCGTGGATAAACTAACTTTATCGGCCTTGGAGAGCACTTTGCGCCTCTATCTACATGAAGAAAGGGCTTTAAAGGAGATCCCTATTTTGCGCATGTTGACCGTGCCCGCCGCGGTTTTGAAGGAGCGGGCCAAAGTTCTGGCGTCGCAGCTGGCTGCCGGGTTGGGGCCAAAGTGGCGGGTGGGTATCTCTCAGGAAAGGGCACGGGTGGGCGGCGGCTCCCTGCCTTTGGCTGCCCTGCCCAGCTACCAGGTGACCCTTGCAGGCCGGAGGGTCGGTACGGCAAAAGCGGTTAGGATGCTGCGAGATGCAGATCGCCCCGTAATTGCCCGTGTTCGTAAAAAGAAAATTTTGCTCGATCTGCGTTCCCTGCAGGAAGAAGAAGATGGCCTACTGGTCGAGACGCTGCTTGGGGTTCTTTCGCAGGTGGATAAAGTAGAAACGGGGGGTGGCGACGGGCGATGATTATTGGGACAGCCGGCCATGTGGATCATGGCAAAACCGAGCTGATTAAGGCCTTGACGGGGATAGATACGGACCGGCTGACAGAAGAGAAAAAGCGGGGTATCTCCATCGATCTTGGTTTTGCCCCCTTCCGGCTTCCGGATGGCCGCCTGGCAGGAATCATCGATGTGCCCGGGCACGAGAGGTTTATCCACAACATGTTGGCCGGGGTGGGGGGCATCGACCTCGTTTTGATGGTAATTGATGCCACAGAGGGGGTTATGCCCCAGACGAAGGAGCATCTGGCTATCCTCGAACTGTTGCAGATTGAAAAGGGGATGCTCGTCATTACCAAGATCGATCTGGTGGAGAAGGAGTGGCTGGAATTAGTAGAGGAGGAGGTAAGGGAGGCCTTTGCCGACACGTTCTTGGCCGGCAGTTCACTGCATCTCGTTTCGGCACGCACTAAGGAAGGGATCCCCGGGCTGCAGGAATCCCTCTATCAACTGGCAGAAACGGTTCTTGCCGGCGATGTTCATGCCCCCCTGCGCCTACCTGTGGATCGCGTTTTTTCTATGGCCGGTTTTGGTACTGTGATAACGGGGACGGTGCTTAAAGGCACGGTAAAAACGGGGGAGACAGTGGAGGTCACTCCTCCGGGGCTGAATTTCAGGGTGCGGGGAATCCAGGTGCACGGAGATGAGGTGGATATTGCTCTGGCCGGGCAGCGGACGGCGCTGAACCTGGCCGGTCTGGAAAAAGAAGGAGTGGTAAGGGGATCTGTGGTGGCTGCGCCCGGTTACTTTCATCCTACTCATTACCTTGATACAAAATTAAAGCTGCTTTCTACCGCTCCCCGGCCGCTCGTGAATATGGCTCCCGTTCATCTCTATCTGGGAACGGCCCGGACGGTGGCTTCTTTGTTGCTGTTGGATCGGGAGGAGCTGGCGCCGGGGTCAGAAGGTTTTGTGCAGTGTCGACTCGATAGGCCTCTTATTGCCCAACGGGGCGATCGCTTCATCATCCGTTCCTATTCTCCTGTGGTTACGATCGGCGGGGGCGTGGTTTTGGATGAGCGC
>JAAZMI010000117.1 GCA_012798895.1 Bacillota bacterium | reverse complement strand
TTGCCGCCCTTAATCAAGTTAAGCTGTGACAGTACGTGGGGGCGCAGAACAGAGGCCATAGCACAAAGACGGTGCTTACTGTGTTTGACCTTTAACAAGGGCATGTGCTTGCTTGGGAACTGGATTTCACTTTAGGAGTAGATTTTGTGCCAGGGGCCTTAAGCAGAGTGCAACGAATAGCCTGCTCTGAAATTATCAATGGTGACCAGTTAAGGCTTGACTCTTTTTGTTGGAGGCGCTATACTTAAAAAAGTATAGCGCTACCATTTATGAAGGAGGGGGGGGCTGCTGCCAGCCGATAAAAACCTTTCCCTGCAGGTTATTGTGGACTAGAGGCAGGAATCAACTTATTTATAACGAATAATTAAAACGAATATGGAATCGCCGGGTCTGTTCCCGGTCCGTTAGCCTGTCGCAAAAGTTATGGCAGCGGTCCGACAGGGTGCGCCAGTAGATAAGCGTGCCTCCCGTTGTGGAGAGGGGAACCAAGGAGGAACTTTGGGGCATTCTACCGTTAAAAGAAGTTAAAGCCGGGCGCCTTCCCTCGACCCGGCTTCTCTACGGATGCCGGTCCATATTGAAACAGGAGGAAGAAATGAACGGATCTTTTAAATATTCCTATTTGCAAAAAGTTGTCTTTGTTCTTCTTGCAGTGTTTCTGGTCGGGGTAGTCGGGTGTGCCGGTTTAAACAGTGGGGAAGAAGAGGAAAAACAGGCTCTCTTTGCCTATGTGGGGGCCAACCTAAGAGATCCGGTAACTGCATTGGCCGATGCCTATGAGGCCGAGACAGGGATCGAGGTGGAGCTTACCTTTCAGAATGCGGGCGCCCTGTTAAATCAGATTGCAACAACAAAAAGAGGCGATATCTATATACCCGGGGGGATGGCCTTTGCCAACAAAGGCCAAGAAGAAGGGCATGTGGAGAAAATTGTAGGCCCCATTGCCTACCATACGCCGGTGCTCATCATCCCGGAAGAAAACCCGGCCGGCATAACCTCGGTTCTCGATCTGGCTAACCCGGGGGTAGAGCTGGTTATTCCCGACCAGGGGTCTACTGCCATCGGGAAGGCTGCCTTCAAGGTATTTGATAATACGGGACTTAAGGCAGAGATTGAAGAGAATATAGTTGCCACCCTGGAATCACCGGCAAAGGTGCTGGCCGTGATCGGCATGGGAGAGGGCAACGCGGGCATTGTCGAATACAGCAATGCTGTGAACAACAGCGAAGGGCTAAAGATTATCGAGATCGATCCGGTGCTTAACGTAGTTGACGAGATCCCCATCGCTTTATTAACATATTCTGAAGATAAAGCACTTGCCGAAGACTTTATAGAGTATATAAAACAAAATGGGCCATCGGTATTTGAAGCTTATGGGTTCAAAACAATAACTGTAAAGTAGGGGGAAAATGTTAAAAAGGGGTTCTCTGTTTACTTTTTTTTGGGCGATCCTGATCTTTGCCGTTCTCTTTTATCTGTTATTGATCTTCAGTATTATCTCCTATAGCGATTTGGAGATGCTTGCCGGTGTGCTTAGGGATCCGGAATTTCGTTTTGCCATTAAGTTTACTCTCTGGACATCTACACTGGCGACGGCGCTGGCGACGATCGTTGCTTTGCCCTGTGGGTTTCTTCTCTCCCGCTATCGCTTCAAAGGGCGTGCCTTTTTTGATACGCTGTTCGATATACCGATTATTCTGCCGCCCTTGGTTAGCGGTATTGCGCTTCTTATTTTTTTTGGGCCTTTTTGGGGCGATCGGTTGGCCCGGCTTGGCATAAATGCAGTTTTTACGCCCTTGGGGGTGATCATTGCCCAGTGGTTTATCGCTACCCCCTTTGCGACAAAGACCTTCAAACATACCTTTGCCTCCCTGGATCGGCGCATGGAGAAGGTGGCGCGGACCTTGGGTTTTACCCCGGCCATGGTCTTCTACAAGGTTACATTGCCACTGGCCCGAAACGGCATTATCGGCGGCATCATCATGGCCTGGGCCCGGGCCTTGGGAGAGTTCGGTGCAACGGCCATGCTGGCCGGTATCACCCGTATGAAGACAGAAACGCTTTCTGTAGCGGTATTTCTAAATATGTCCATCGGCGATATGAAATTTGCTCTCTCCACCGCCCTGGTGATGTTGCTGATTGCTCTGTTTCTGCTGGTAGTTGTAAAAGTATTTTTATCCGATGAGGTGCGGACATGAAGGAAACATCTTTAAAGGTCAGCAATATTCATGTAAAGGCCGGGAAATTCAGATTAAAAGATATCTCCTTCGAGATGAAGAAAAGCGACTACCTGGTAATTCTCGGCCCTACCGGCTGCGGGAAAACCGTATTGCTGGAGACCTTGGTGGGGTTGCGGGAGGTTACTGCCGGCCATGTTCATTTAAACGGAAAAGAGATCACCGCCTTACCGCCCGAGCAACGCCGTTTTGGCTTCGCTTATCAAGACAGCCTTCTGTATCCCTACATGAATGTTCGCGATAATATTCTGTTCGGTGCCAAGGCGATGAAAAGAGATCGGGAGGGGGCTGTCCTAAAGCGCTTGGAGGGCACTACGCAGAAGATGAACATTGCCCACCTTTTGGAACGCTACCCCAGATCTCTAAGCGGGGGGGAAAAACAGCGGGTATCTTTGGCCCGTGCCATTCTTTTAAACCCCCCCTTACTGCTTTTAGATGAACCCCTATCTGCTCTGGATCCGAAAATGCGTCAATCGATGCAAGAACTATTGCGTGATCTCCATACCTCTGAACAGATCGGCATCCTCCATGTCACCCACGATTTCAACGAAGCCTTACAGTTGGGGACCAAGGTTCTGGTAATGGAAGAGGGGCGGGTCTTGCAGCAGGGCAAGCCGATGGAGATATTCAACAAGCCGGGGACTCTATCCATGGCCCATTTTCTATTGGTAGAAAACATCCAGGAGGGAGAGATTATAAAGGAACGAGGTTTGAGCTATTTTCGAAAAAAAGGGAACAGCTTGCTGCTGGGACCCTTAAACAACCATAGCACCAACAGCGTCCCGGATCGGCGGAAAGCCTATCTGGTGGCCCGCTCCGGAAACATCCGTTTGACATTGCCAAACGAGCTGGTAGAGGGCCCGGCACCCAACCGTTGGCTAGCAGAGATAGTGCAAAAAAATCTTTATCATACTCATGTGGATGTGCTCTGTAACGGGTGTGGATACTGGCAGGTGGCCATCTCTATCTCCGATTGGCAGAGGATGGGCTTAGAAATCGGTGCCCCGGTCTGCCTGTCTCTTAAGAAAGAGGATCTGCATATAGTAGAAGAGCGGAATTTTAAATGATTAGTACAAGCCATAGAAAGGAACCCCATTATTATAGTAACCTCTTCTTTGGCATGGTTTCTAACCTGCATTTGCTTTGGGTCTTTCAGGTAATCTGTACAAAAAGGGTGAAATGCGAGACAACTCCGTTTTCGATTGCAATTTTCAGGCCAAGGAATTCATCAGTAGCCAGTATTATTTCGCTTAATTCTTGATTTTCATAGAAGGCAACCCCGTTAGCAGTGCCGTACATGTATTCTCCATAGAGAATCTCCTCTGTTTTATCACTGTAATGCCCGGCCC
Organism: Bacillota bacterium; assembly: GCA_012798895.1. Classification (GTDB taxonomy): domain Bacteria; phylum Bacillota; class Dethiobacteria; order DTU022; family UBA8154; genus JAAZMI01. The sequence continues at coordinate 1,331 of JAAZMI010000117.1, read as the reverse complement.
CATCTTTGTTTGGGAATTTCTCCAAAACCTCATGACAGGAATCGCCGACCTGGATGTTCCGAGGGCCGGTTGCGCCCTCCTTGTGCTTATTAACTTCAATACAGTAAAGCCAATAATAGCTATCATCACAGGCTTCGATAAAAGTTAATTCACCGAAGGGGTATTCCATAGTTAGATAGTTTTCTTCAAGCCCTTCATAACACCCGCTTTTTTTATTTACAGGTTCTCCGATAGCTTGTATTACTTCGTGTTCCTTCATTCCCAGTTTTGCTCCTGCTGCAAATATCTCATCATTGCTAAATGGGGCCTGGTATATTGTTTCCAATGAAATCGCGTCGGCCCGAAGATAATTTTCTGCCACCCATCCGCTTATTCCCAACAAAGGGTCTTCCACTTCCCACCATATAAAATCATCAACAGATATCTTGTTTTCATGTTTATTAATAACTTTAAGATATCGCTCCCCCGGCACGCGGACAATAACATCATTAGTGGGCTTGTTTTTTACCCCCGGCTCTCTGCGTATTAATAGAAAACTTTCTTTCTCAACAACGACAGCATGCAGTTCTTCCCCATCTGCTTTTGCATCCTCTTCAGTAACGCCTGTTTCTTGCGATACATTAGAACGCGGTGCGGGATCTTCCTCGTGCCCGGCGGGAGTTGCTTTATGTTTTCCGGTTTTAGGAGAAAATTTGGCACACCCGCTAAGAGAAAATGTTGTCAGCAAAGATATCGCCAACAGTAGTGCACAGCATATACGAAAACAGTTTTCATTTTGTTTCAAGGCTTCTACATGCTTACGCTTAAGAATACATAAACGCACAGGTTGCACACTCCTTACGAATTTGTTTTGTATTGCATCTGTTTTTTAGGCTTCCAAATAATCCAATAATCCAATTCCAAAGTGCCCAAATACATATATACCCCAAAATCATCCTTGAGAGGCAAGGCAGATAACAACATAACAAATTTTACCTATTTTTCGCTGCCTATACGCCTATATGTAGTATCGGTTTTTTAAGCCACTTTTAAAGGAAGAAATGGTGTCAAATTACTGGCCATATCGTAAAGCTTTCAAAATTTTACCGGAGGAAATTGGCGGGCCCTGGGCGGGGTTGAGAAGGGGGTTGAATGTGGTTGAAATTTATCAGAAGGTAATGAACCCGAAACCACTCTCCTTACAGAGAGATGGGGTACACAAGGGGACGTACCTGTTGTGTTGTGTGTTAAGCTTCTGAGCCAACGATGAACCATAACACGCCCCCGTGAGAAAGCAAGCAATATAGTGCCCTTCAACAGGAGTGTATTAATTTCATTTGGAGAACCTCAGA
>JAAZMI010000116.1 GCA_012798895.1 Bacillota bacterium | reverse complement strand
TGCAAGGGAGTATGGCTTTCTAAACTGAAGAGGCAGATCCCTTCATTCCGGAGGATCTTCTCCAGATCTTCCGCCGGTGCAAAAAACCTTTCGGCAAATACATCCTCTTGCCGGTTAGCGAGGTCGTATAGAATTTTTAAACCCAGATGAGACATACCGACCTCATAGAGATCCGGGAAAAGCAGCGCCAAACGGGTTCTAACCTTTTCGGGATTTTTCCGGACGGCATTAATTTCTCCGCCCAGATAACGCGCTGGTTTCTGCACTTTAGCTAAAACATGATCCATATCCAGACCAGTCATTAGGCTCAACTCTTTCTAGAACAAGAGACTAACTTATATTATACCTGAATGTTCAAATAGAAACCAATTTATAGCCCATAATTCTGTATATCAATCCCGGATAGACAATTTTTCCGGCCCTGGGAAATAACGATGAGATCTCTTTCTTACCGGGTTTTTAATTACAGATCCAATCCATCCTAAATTTCTTACTTTTGTTTGCGCACCAGCCCTTTTAAAACTGTATCCATCCCCTGTTTAAAAGCTATTTCGATGATCTGGCTCTCCGATAGAAGATTGAGGGGACGACAGGCTTGATCTAAGACTACGATCTGATGGTAACGCATCGGTTTAAAGCGTTTTAGCACCTCCATTATGGTCGTACCTTCCATGGCTACCAACTGTTCTCCCTGCAGCACACCATGTTTTTTTAAAATTTTTTCTTTGCGCAGCAGATAACGCAGAAATACATAGATAGCCGACCTCTGTTCCCGGCCCGCAGCGTGGTACAAAAAAAGTCCCATTAAGGCTAAAGATAGATTTAAATAATCATAGTAAGAAAGCAACAACCCTACCAGCGCAAGAAGAACCCCCTGCCATTTTCCCCAGACGGCCGCCACCTCCGTAGCCTTGTGAAGACCCAGTCGCGGGCTTAAAGAAGCCCGCAGGAGACGACCCCCGTCCAAAGGTAGAGCCGGAAGCAGGTTGAAAAAAAACAAGAACAGATTGGCCTGGCATAAAAAAATAACAAGGGCATGTTCCGCATAAAGAGGAAAGCCATAGAAACCCAAGCGATAATTCCACAAACCAAAAAACAATATCAAATTAAAAACGGGACCCGCACCGGCCACAATAAATTCTTTTTTGGGGTTGAATTCCAAGGGGTTGGAAAGATAACCCACGCCGCCAAAGGGAAAAAGTTCGACCCTGTAGATTTTGACACCGCATATTTTAGCGGCGAGAACATGTGTAAGTTCGTGTCCAAGAACTAAAACAAAAAGTAAAAGGGTCTGCCACGGCAACCCCGCCAGAACCCAGAGAAAAACAAATAGCAGAAAAAAGGGGTGGAGCGAAAGCTCCAGATCGCCAAATTTAAATAGGCGCCAACTCAATAACAACCCCCCCGCCTAACATACTGTTAAAACCAAACCTACACCTATAGAGGCCAGAGGTTGTAGCGCAACAACTTATAAAGCGAAGCAAAGAGTTCACGGCAAAGCGTAGGCTGAAGATGACCCTGCTGGCCGTGCAATCATGAAATTAGAACCCTCTATCACCTGTCATTTCATCATCTTATGCCGGCAACAACCTTCGCCTCCCCTATGGTTTGACCAACAAAGGCAAAGGATCCACCGGTTCACCGTTTTCCCGTATTTCAAAATATAGGGCGGGCCGGTTTCCCAGGGGTTCCCGTCCCGTCCGGGCAATCTCCTGGCCCTGTTTTACTTCATCCCCTTCTTTAATTAGTGTTTTCTCTAGGTAACCGTACAAAGTTTCTTTTCGCACCGGATGATAAAGCAACAAGGTAAGCCCATAATCGGGGTGTATCTCTATCTTTTGGACACGCCCGCCGGCAGCAGCCTGCACAACAGATTCTTCCGGAACGGAAAAAACCAAACCATAAAACATCTCTTCCCTCTGCGAAAGGTTGTTAAACTGGAACCCAAAGGTTTTCACCAGTTCTCCCTCCAGGGGAGCCAACAGTTGCTCCTCTTCTTTCTCGGAAGAAAAATCGGTTCCCGGGGCCAAAACAAATCTTTCCAGATCTGCTTCCAGATTTCCGGACCATAATCTTCTGATCACCGGAACCGACTCTCGTCCAAGGGCGGTAAAATCCGTTTTCCAGGTGGTAACGTGTTGGATTTTCTCCAAAAAAAGGACAGCCAGGGGTAATTTAACCAGAGAAAGGAAGGTTACAAGAAGAACGGTAAGCAATCCTGCCGTAATCTTTACCAAAATAAAGCTATGCATATCTTTTAGGACTGAAAGAGGAAAGTAATCAAAAATAGTATCCGGCCCCGTGGGCTCCTCTTCTCCCCACCACCATGCCTTTTCCCTTAGGGAAGAATATTCATCCAGCTTGCTTCTTAAGTCCGAGCGGGGGGGATCCTTCTTTTTTCTTTTAAAATACATACAGGCTACCTCCGAAAGTTGTATTGCCTGTACAATATATATTCCCCGCGTCACTATTTATGCTAAAACTGGATCTTGTGCCGCCGCATACCGATGCTAAGTACAATCCCGATTGAGATAAAGTTGACCAGCAAAGAGTTGCCCCCATAACTTAAAAAAGGTAGAGGGAGCCCGGTAACAGGCATAATGCTTAAAACCATGCCTACGTTCACGAGAATCTGGAAAAGCATCATCGTGGCGACGCCGGTACAGATAAGCGCCCCGAATTTATCTTTGGCCAGGGAACCTATCCTGAAAATACGGTAGATCAGAAAAAAGTAGAGCAGGAGGAGCAGTAAAGCCCCTAAAAACCCACATTCTTCCCCCAGAACTGAAAAAATAAAATCTGTATGCTGCGCGGGCAAAAACTGCAGACGGGCTTGGCTTCCCTGGTACAATCCTTTGCCGGCTAGCCCGCCGGAGCCAACGGCAATCATGGATTGTTTTAGTTGGTAACCGTACCTCAGGGGATCGAGTTCCGGGTTTAAGAAAACAAGCAACCGCAATTTCTGATAATCGTGCAAACGCATCCATAGCAGAGGAGAGAGTGCCAGGCCCACGCCGGCCAAAATTAAAAGATTCTTCCAGGGGATCCCGGCCATATACAGCATACCGAAAAAAATAGCGATAAATACCAGGGCTGTTCCCAGATCCGGTTGTAAAAAAACCAGTAACATAGGAAAAAAAACATGCAACAAAAATGGAAGCACCGCCGTAAAACTTTCGGTTTTTTCCCCAAAATCAACTAGAAGACGTGCCAGCGTGATAATTACGATCACTTTGGCCAGCTCTGAAGGCTGAAAATCAAAAACTTTTAAGTCAATCCAACGGTAGGCGCCCAGGCCTTCTTTACCGATAAAAAGAACCATACCTAAAAATAATATATTAACAGCATACAGATACCATGACCAGTGGTAAAAATGCAGGTAGTTTATACTGATAATTAACATCATTATACCTGCCCCTATGGACAGCCATACTGCCTGTTTTCTTACATAAAACAGGGGATCATTGCTGCTTATCCCCTGTGTAGCACTGCTTAACACCAGTAAACCATAGATACTGATCAGTAGCATGAACAAAAGAAGCTGGTAGTCAAAATTTTTCAATAGACGGCGATCAAGCATTATTTTCCTTCTTTCAGGAAGTCGGTATTTCATTTATGCCTTTAAATTAAAACCTTTTTTTATTCTGTAGGGATCTGGAAATAAACTTCCATAATCCTGCGTGCTATCGGCAGAGCCATGTTGCCGCGTCTATCCTCCCCATATTTGACAAATACAGCCAGAGCTATCTCCGGCTCTTCCAACGGGGCAAAGGCAACAAAAAGGATATGCGAGGGGATGATACCTTCCCTGTCGACAACCTGAGCGGTTCCCGTTTTCGCCGCCACCCTGATAGGGAAATCGGCTAACCTTGCACCTGTTCCACCGGGAAGGGGCACTAGAGACATCCCCTCCCGGACAGTATCCCAATGGGCCTCATCCACTTCCATCCTATGCAAAATCTCCGGCTCGGCAGTCAAAACCGGATTACCATCACTGTCAACAATTTTTTCTACCAGGTAGGGCCGGTAATGTATGCCCCCGTTGGCGATCATCGCCGTGTAATTGGATAACTGCAAAGGCGTAATACTGTTAAAACTCTGCCCAATGGCTGCATCCATCGTCTCTGCCGGGTACCACGGTTCCTGATATATTTTGCTTTTGTACTCCCGGCTGGCCACGATACCCTTCTTCTCACCAAAGATATCAGTCAGCCCCACCGGACTGCCAAACCCAAATTCCCGGGCATAGTGAGCCAGGGTATCAATGCCCAGCCGCAGCCCCATCTCATAAAAAAAGATGTTACACGATTTCTGAATAGCCTGCACGACATTTAACGAACCGTGCGCAGTTCTGCGATAACAGGATTTGGTTGCATTGTAGCGTGTTATCACCCCACCGCACGACACCCTGCCCGTTTTTGTTACGGCACCCTCCTGCAAAGCGGCAAGAGCTGTCACCATTTTGAAAGTTGATCCGACAGGGTAATGATCTTCAATTGTTTTGTTGACCAGCGGACGACGCGGATCTTTTTCCAGATCGGGGAAATCGAGGCTAAAAGTGTTGGGATCGTAGGCGGGAATATCGGCCATGGCCAGGATAGCCCCGCAACGGGGATCCAGCACTACTGCTGCAGCCTCTCCGGCATGCCGGTTGCCTGCTGCCAACAGATCCTCCACAGTTTCATGTAAGGCTTCTTCTAATGCTGACTGTAGCGGGGCATCTATTGTTAGATAGATATCGCAGCCCGGTCTTGGCTCCACCCTTTCAAATTCTCCGATGGCCTGGCCTGTAGAATTAACTTCTACCTGAAGACCCCCATCCTCCCCCTTAAGGTATGGTTCCCAGGCCAGCTCAATCCCTGCCTGGCCCACTGGTTCTCCCTGCTCGTACTCATAACCGGTTTTTTCCCAATGCTCCGCCGCCCAATCGGGAACAACCCCCTCCCCCATGTAGCCGAGAACATGCGCCAAAAAATCGCCGTTAACATAATTTCTGATCGGCTGGACCTCGATTAAAACCCCCGGGAGTTCCAGTCGCTTCTCTGCAATTTTGGAAACGACCTCCATGCTTACATCCGTTTTAAGACGCAGGGGCAGGTAGCGACGGTAAAATTGGGATTCAATTTTCTGCCGGATCTCCCCTTCTTCCATCTCCAATAGCAGCGCCAGGTATGCAATCGTCTCTTTGCTGTAACCCTGTCCCAGATCGACCAGCGATACGGTAAAACCGGGTCTGTTTGTAACCAACTGTTCGCCACCGCGAGCAAAAATTTCACCCCGGGGCGCTGTAATGGGTAATATACGCAACCGGTTTTTCTCCGCCCTGGCCCAGTAATAATCAAAGTGAAAGATCTGTAGGTAGGCCAGACGTGCCAGCAGAACAACGAAAACGAGGATAACCATATAAAGAAAAAATTTTGTCCTTTTAAGCATTTTTTTATCCAAACTACGCCCCTCCTTTACAACTCATCTTCAAAACGGGTGGAAAAAATTTTTTTGCCCGGCCCGGTAAAGTAGAGGATAGATCGGTATGGTTAATAATAGATGAGATACAGCCCGCGGCAGAAGACTTCTTAAAGATAGAGAAAGTTGTGGGCTGCCTCCCCCCCAGAGAGATATCATAAAAAAAATAATTATTTCATGAAAAAAAGTAATAAAAAAAACTGTAAGCGCCGGGCCGATGATCTGGTCTTTGTAGATTTCACGGGCCACGAGGCCGGTTAAGAAGGCAGAAAGCATTTTAGCCAGTGTAAAAATACCGATCGCCGGCCCGAAGATGATGTCCTGGCAAAACCCGGCGATCAAACCGAGCACGAGGCCTTTATTTTCACCGCCAAAAAAAGCAAAGCAGAGGACAACAATCAGAAGCAGATCGGGTGTGCTGCGCCGCACAAAGAAAAAAGAAAGAAAAGAGCTTTGAAAAACCAGGATTAGAATGGCCATGAAGATAAAAAAAGGATAAAAAATGAGATGAAACCTATTTTCCAAGATGATCCCTCTTATTCCCCTTTAGCTTCCTCTGCTTAGAAGATCGTTCTCTTCCGCAGGAGATTCTATAACGATAAAAACTTCCTCCAGACGGTTGAAATCTACAGCAGGATATACGATCGCCTGCTGTAACAATCCGTATTGATCTTGACCTGCTTCTTCTACGTAACCAATTACCAATCCCTTGGGGAAAACCCCTCCCAGGCCCGAAGAGATGACAACGTCACCTTGCCGGATACTGGCCTCCGGTGAAAGATTGCTCATCTTCAGAAAATCTATTTTTTCCGGGCATCCCTCAATAATGCCCACAAAACCAGGTTCCCGGGAACGTTGAATAAGAGCACTTACCGCCCGGCGCGAATCAGTCAACAATAGAACGCGAGAGGAATTCCGAGAAACAAAAAAAACATTCCCCACCAGACCCCGGGTAGTAACCACCGCCATATCCTTCTGCACACCATCGGCGTACCCCTTGTTAATGGTGATCGTTTCAAACCAGTGATCAGGATCCCTTGCCACAACTTCTGCCGGTAACAATGTGTAAGATGATCTTTCTTTAAAACCAAGCATCCCCCTGAGCCGCTCGTTTTCTTTTTCCAACTCGAATATTTTTGTGTGCAGATCTTCCTCCCGGGCCAGCTTTTCCTTAAGCATCTTATTTTCCTCCAGGACAAGGCCGTACTCCCTTATATCTTGAAATATGGCAGACAGGCGCATCCCTACTTGCGAAAAAAATCCTTGAACCGGTAAGATCCCGATCATAATCAGATCTTCGGCGTGAGCATAGCGGTAATAAAATTTCCCTGTGACGAAGCTCAGGGAAAGAAAAAAGATGATTATTATTGTTATGGCTATTACTCTCCGGGAAGTATGCTTCAATCTGTACACGCTCCAAACATCTTCTGATTTGGAATGGATTATTTATAAGGGTTCATGGCCACCCTTTTTAAAAGATCGATGGCCCCGAGCGATTTCCCTGCGCCAAGCGCCGCACAATCAAGGGGGTTTTCCGCCAGAAAAACCGGCATACCGGTTTCTTTAACTACCAACTGATCCAAACCCCGCAACAGAGCGCCCCCGCCCGTCATCACGATCCCTTTTTCCATAATATCCGCGGCCAACTCCGGCGGTGTTCTCTCCAAGGTAGCCTTTATGGTATCAATAATTGCTGTAACCGGTTCGGACAGAGCAGTTTCGATCTCCCAAGAACTGATATCCAATACTTTGGGCAGCCCGCTGACGAGGTCCCTGCCCCGGATCTCCATCCGTTCTTCTTCGGGAAGGTGATCGGCTGATCCGATTTTAATTTTGATTTGTTCGGCTGTGCGCTCCCCAATCATTAGATTATATGTTTTTTTAGTATAATTAGTAATGGCATTGTCGATCTCATCTCCGCCAATGCGGATCGAATCGCTGGTCACGACCCCTCCCAAAGATATTACGGCTACTTCGGAAGTTCCCCCGCCCACGTCCACGATCATACTCCCCGTCGGCTCCTCTACCGGCAAGCCGGCGCCGATAGCTGCAGCCATCGGTTCTTCTATCAAAAATGCCTCTTTAGCCCCGGCTTGCTTCGTGGCATCCAGCACAGCCCTTTTTTCCACTTCGGTTACGCCGGAAGGCACACAAACCACGACATGGGGAAGGAAAAGTGTGCGTCGCCGGTAGGCTTTGGCAATAAAATGTCGTAACATAATCTGCGTTACATCAAAATCGGCGATTACGCCGTCCCTCATGGGCCGCACGGCGATAATATTGCCGGGTGTGCGTCCAATCATCTTTTTTGCTTCTCCCCCGACAGCCAGAATCGAACCCGTATCCCTGCGAATGGCCACTACAGAGGGTTCCCGCAGAACAATTCCTTTTCCCTTGACATAAACAAGTGTGTTTGCTGTACCGAGATCGATACCGATATTTCTGGAAAAGTACCTGGCAAGCATTCCCATCTACGGCTTTCCCCTTTCTATTTCCCCATTTTTCGTTCCCGACAGGCTGCAGGCCCGCTAATCCAAAAGGCCTTTCTCTTTGAAGCTGAAATAACTTTTCTCCCCTACTATAATATGGTCTAAAACGCTGATACCTAAAATTTTTCCTGCATCCACCAGTCTCGTTGTTACATCCAGATCTTCCCGGCTGGGGTGGGGATCACCGCTGGGGTGGTTATGAACCAGGATAATCGCAGCCGCACTTTTTTTAATGGGAACATTAAAAATTTCACGCGGATGAACAATCGACGAATTTAGGCTGCCTACAGAGATATCTTCCAAGGAGATGATCTGGTTCTTAGTATCCAGGAGGATTATTTTAAAATATTCCTTGCGATAGTAGCGCATCTCCTCCATCAGAAAACCGGCCACTTCCTGGGGAGAACTTAGAGAGAGCGTTTTGGGCCGGAAACTGGCTGCAATACGCCGCCCCAGCTCCAGAGCCGCTTTAATTTGGACCGCTTTGGCCAGGCCGATACCCTTGATCTTCTGCAGTTCCTCCAAAGTATAATCAGGTAGAAAACGCAGCCCGCCCGCCCGGGAGATCACCTTTTCTGCAAGATGAATTGCCGTTTCTTCCCGGTAACCTGTTCTTAAAATTATCGCCAAGAGCTCTGTATTGGATAATCTCCCCGCACCCTGTTCTTTCATCTTTTCCCGGGGGCGTTCTTCCAACGGCAGATCCTTGATGGTCATCTTCTTTTCCATGCCTATCTCCTCTTTTATATTGGATAGAATGTTTTGGGAATCCCTTCGACGTTCTCAGCTAGAATCAGTTCTTAGACCAATGCGCCGGACCACTTTTTCGAGGTAGATTGCCGCCAACCCCGTAAAAAAACCAGTAGGCAGGGCCAACAATAATAAAAAGGGAAGGTACCCCCGGAACAACAGCATATTTTTTACCAGCACTGAAGCCAGCGCCAACTGGACGATATTAAAAGTAACGGCTCCGGAGAGACTGACAGAGATAAGGGTAATCTTGTTGCGACGATAAAAATTCATAAAAAATGCCATCGCCAGGCAACTGAAAACAGCGCCGCTAAAACTGAGATAAAAACCAAACCCTAGAAAACCCCCGGTAAGCAAGCTGCCCAGAATGCTGCGCAAAGAAGCGACTATTAGGCCGCTGCGATAACCATATAAGACGATTACCAGCAGGGTGATGATATTGGCCAACCCCAATTTAGCCCCGGGTACCGGTATAGGCACGGGCAAGGCTGCCTCTACCGCATGGATCGCCACGGCAAAGGCTGTCAACAGCGCCAGGTAAACCATTCTAAAAGTATTGTGCCGTCTCACCAATTGCCGTTCACCCTTGAAGATTTTCTCCAGACATTCATCATAAAAACTGATTGTAGTAGGAGCAACTGCTGCCGAAAATGGCATTATTTTTGTTTCCGGCACGTACGGGTTCCTAAGAAGAAGGTATTTCAATTTTGGAGACCAACCCAGAGCTGGCATGTATTTCGCCCCCCAGGTCGATAACCACACCTTCGATGCCATCAAGACTTTCCAACAGCTTTAAACCATCCTTCCTCCCCAGAACGAATACCGCCGTAGCCAGGGCATCAGCCGCCATTGCATCCGGTGCAACAACAGTTGCACTGCGCAAACCGGTGGCCGGCATCCCCTGATGGGGATCGAGTATATGGTGGAAGACCTCTCCGTTCTCCTTAAAAGAGCGCTGGTAATCACCGGAGGTTGCAACGCTGCCGCCTTGTAAAGGAATAATGGCCGCCCATTCTTGGGGATCACGGGGATCCTGGATGGCAATCCTCCAATCCTTTCCGTCGGGTTTCCGGCCTTCAATGTTGATATCCCCACCGGCATTGATATAGGAAGCAGAACAAGACAGTTCTTTGGCCAAGGCCTGTCCCCGATCGACGATGAATCCTTTGGCGATACCACCCAGGTCCATCTTCATATCCGGTAAAGGCAGAAAAACAGTAGAACGATGGACATCGATCTCAACTGATTGATAGCCCACCAAAGGAAGCACATCTATAATATCCTGTGCCGCAGGAACCGCGGGATCGCCTGCACCCCAACCCCACACCTCCAAGAGAGGGCCCACGGTGGGGTCAAAAGCCCCCCCCGATAGCCTGGCAATCTCCAAGGCTTTCTGCACAACCGCAATCGTTTCCGGTTGTACCTCTACGGGAACACGGCCGGCGGCGGCGTTAATGCGGTTGACATCGCTACCGGGAACATACCTGCTCAAAACATTTTCCAGCCGGCCCATCTCTTTAAAAATCTCTTCGGCGGCGCTTTCCGCCTGCCCGGCCGGCAACCCATAGAGAACGAGATCAACTTTTGTATCCATCAGAAACCTGGTTTTGGTATAAACTTTCCCCGAAGAACAACCGCCAAGAATGGGACCCAACAAAGCGATTAATATTAAAGTGACCGCTATTTTAGCCGAAATTGCCTTCATATCACCGCTGCTTCCCTTAAAAGATTACCAAGCCATGTATTCTATCATGTGGGCCTTACACATAATACATAGTAGCACTTTTAATTAAGTTAGGCAAGGCATCAAAACCTGGAACCAGGCTGCTGTTTGCAAGCCCCAAGTGTGGCCTTCAATAAATTGGCCGGGGGCTATGCCCGCCGGTAGTGGCCGCTTTTTCCGCCCATCTTTTCCAGAAGACGGATCTTACGGATCTCCATACCCCGATCCACTGCTTTGCACATATCGTAGACAGTCAAAGCAGCGATGCTTACCGCAGTCAACGCTTCCATCTCCACACCGGTTTGGCCTTTCACCCTTACCACGGCTTCAATTACGAGGCAGTTTTCCTCTTCTTCAAATTGAAAATTGAGATCCACACCCGTAAGGCCCAGAGGGTGACACATCGGTAGTAGAAAAGGGGTCTGCTTGGCACCCAAAACACCTGCTACTTGAGCTACGCCCAGCACATCGCCCTTGCTTATGCTGCCCTCTTTAATTTTTTGTAACGTCTCCGTCTGCATAACAAGGCGTGCCTCCGCTGTGGCCTGGCGAAAAGTAACCTCCTTAGTGCTGACATCTACCATCCGGCCGCGACCTTGCGGGTTTAAGTGGGTAAAATCTTTATCTTGCAAAACTAACACCTCGCTTACCATCAAATGATGTTGGTTGCCCCCCGATCCAAAAAACCAGCGACCATCCTTAGTTTTTGTTTGTTTTCCTTCTTAAACCTCTTACGCATAAAAAAACGGCAGGCTAAAAATTTCCTGCCAAAAATTTTAAACCCGTATTTAGGCAATGCTGCAAAACACTCTGTTTTTTTCTTATAGAATCAAACCGTTTTTGCCAGATCAGGCTCTTTTGTAAGATCAAGCTCTTTAATAATATCACGCTTGCAAGCATCGATACACTCGCCACAGAAATTACATTTTGCAGGATCGATGTAAGCCAGGAAGTCCTCCACAACAACTGCTTCCTGCGGGCAGGCTCTCACACATGCCTTGCAGCCGATACAGCCTACTTCGCAAGCATTGCGCGTTGCCCTACCACGAGCCTTGGAATTGCAGAGCACAACTCTGGTGGGCTGATCGACATCCATAATGCGGATCACACCGCGCGGGCAGGCCTTAACACATATACCGCAACCTGTGCAACGTTCCCAATCCACTACGGGCAACCCGTCTTCCCCCATGGACAGAGCATCAAAGGGGCAGGCCTCCACACAGGTTCCCAACCCCAGGCAACCATATTCACATACTTTAAAACCGCCGCCGTACATCATGGCTGCCTTACAATCCGGAACACCATGATATTCAAATTTATCAGGGGCTACATCTTTCGTTCCCAGGCAAAAAATGACAGCAACTTTTCTCACATCGGAAGCCACTGTTTCCAGCCCCAAAATTTCGCAGATCCGATCGGATACAGCCTTCCCCCCGGGTATACAAGAATCCACAGGGGCATCACCGGCAACTACCTTTTCAGCAAAATTTATGCAACCGGGGTACCCGCAAGCACCACAGTTGGCATTTGGGAGAACGTCGGCGACAATCTCCACCCGCTCATCTTCTTCCACGGCAAAGCGTTGGGCAGCATAAGATAGAAGGCCCCCGATCAGCAGGCCCAACCCCCCTAATACCGCAAAAGCATAAACAATGTTCATCAGGGTTCACCTCCTATAAAGTCATCATCCCTTTAAAGCCCATGAAGGCCAGGGAAAGAATCCCGGCTGTAACCAGGCTTACCGCGGCACCACGCAGGAGACTGGATACATTGGCCAGATCCAGCCTCTCCCTGATCCCGGCCATAATCACCAGGGCAATGGTAAAACCAACCGCCACAGAGATGGAATAGACGATAGTCTCTATGATATTATGTTCCGCCTGCACGTTTAAAATTGCCACACCGAGGATGGTACAGTTAGTAGTGATCAATGGCAGAAAAATTCCCAGGGCACGGAAAAGAGTCGGGTTGGTTTTCTTTAAAATTGTCTCCACCAGTTGCACCAGTCCGGCAATGATCAAAATAAAAACAATGGTCCGCAGGTAGACCAGATGAGGAAACAATATATAGTTGTAGACGAGCCAGGTCACTACCGCTGACATGGCCATCACAAAGATCACCGCAATACCCATCCCCAGAGATGTCTCCAAACGCTTGGAAACCCCCAGGTAAGGACAGATGCCCAGAAATTGGTTGAAAACAATATTATCGGCTAAGATCGCTACAAAGATAATCGCCAACAAACTCATGTTCTAGCCTCCTCCTCCCTAAAATGGAAATTATTCAATACCCAAACGCTTAAAGAGATAATTAAATAGACCCAACAAGATACCCAAAGTAATAAAAGCCCCCGGTGCTACAGCAAGAACACCCATCGGTTCAAAAGCAGCACCCATAATTGGGTAACCGAGGATGCTGCCCGCACCAAAAACCTCCCTGATTACCCCAAGTAGCGTCAAGGAGAGCGTATAACCCAAACCGATACCCAAGGCATCGATAACAGAGCGACCGATCGTGTTTTTCCGTGCAAAAGCTTCTGCCCTGCCCAGAATGATACAGTTGACGACGATTAAAGGAATAAAGATACCCAGGGCTTCGAACAGATCCGGGGCAAAGGCACTGAGGAGCATCTCAACGATGGTTACAAAAGTGGCGATGATCATAATATAGGCCGGTATCCTCACCTTGGCCGGCACTACATTGCGTACAGCAGAAACCACAATATTGGAACATAAGAGGACCGCAATTACAGAGACACCCATCCCCAAAGCATTAAGCGTAGAACCGGTCACCGCCAAAGTCGGACACATGCCCAGTATCAGACGAAAAACAGGGTTTTCCTGAACGATCCCCTTGGTAAACTCCTGAGTAAGCGTGGTCATCCTTTCTTCACCTCTACCGTATAAAAGTCAATATCTTACTTTTCTATTCCCCTTCCAGGAAATGTTCACCGATGATATCCATCGCACGGCGGATCGAAGTTAGCATCCCGCCGGTAGAGACAGTTGCACCGGAAACCGCATCCACATCCACGCCGTCTTCAATGGGATCGGCAAAATTAAGGCCGATCACCCTCTCCTGAAAATCGGGCTTGGTAATTACATCACCGATGCCGGGTGTTTCTCCATGTGCGCTGATGCGCATCCCGATGATATCTCCGGCAGTGTTCACCGCCAGATCGTAGTCGATTTCCCCGCCATAACCATCGGCCTGCACCTGTCCCACGATGCCGATAAGCTTCTGACACGCATCATAACACCTGTAGAAATCTTCCCGACCGACCTCCTCCACCTCAAAACTATCCACATCAGGAAAGAATCCCTCGAGCGCCGCTAAAAATTCGGCCTCCCTGTTTGCTGCAATGATGGGAGCAGTAACATCATTAGCCGCAGCCAGAAGAGCTCCGCAGAGCGCACCGATAATTAACAAAACCAGGGTCATTTTTAAGCTGTCATGCATTACTCTTCTTCACCTCCCCGAATTTCTGCGGTAATGTAAAGTTATCGATCAGAGGGGTCAGCCCATTCATGAGCAAGATGCCAAATGTAACTCCCTCGGGCAAGGAACCAAAGAGACGAATAAGCATCGTGATTAGGCCACAACCAATCCCAAAAATGAGCTTGCCAACCGGTGTAACCGGCGAGGTAACCATATCGGTAGCCATAAAAAGTGCACCGAGCATTGCCCCCCCGGCCAGGATATGGAAGACCCCATCGTAGAGCCCCCCGCTGCATAAGCCAAAGATGAAAACAATACCGATGAATCCTCCTGGGATCCGCCAATCAATGTGGCCCTTGTAGAAAAGCCAGGCCGCCCCGATGAGCAGGGCCAAGGCAGAAGTCTCCCCCAGACAACCGGGAACAGTACCGATAAAAAGATCCAACAGGGAAGTCTTGTCTGCAACCAGGGGTGAAGCCTTTGTTACCAGATCTGCGGTAAAACCGAAAGGAACCGGTTTCAACCAGACATCACCGGCCAGATAGGATCCCCAAGACACCACCAGAATAGCCCGTCCCACCAGCGCCGGATTGAAGATATTGCTTCCCAATCCCCCATAGATTTGTTTACCGATAGCAATGGCCACTACCGAGCCGATCGCTACCACCCACCACGGCGGGGCCGGGGGCAGCGTCATGGCTAAAAGCAACCCTGTTACCGCCGCACTGCCATCTCCAAAGAAATCGCTTTTACGTAAAATAATTGCTTCCGTGGCCATGGCAGCAACCATGGCTACAACCATGGTAATCAAAGCCCGGTAACCGAAAAGAAAAACAGCCATCAAGGCCGCGGGGATCAAAGCGATCAGAACATCGATCATAATACCCTGAATATCCTCCGGAGATTTAAAGTGTGGGGATGAAGATACGACCAGTTTTTTTTCCATTTTTATCCCTCCTCCTTTTCTGCTGCTTCTTTTCTTCTATTTCTTTCTACTGGCGAGAATCTCATTTTTGGCAATCCGGATCCACTGCACCAGCGGCCTTTTGGCTGGACAGGTATAGGTACAACACCCACATTCAAAACAGTCCAGAGCACCATATTTTTCGGCCAGGGCCATATCCTTTTTCTCTGCTGCCGAACCAATAAAATTAGGCAACAGATGCATCGGACAGACATCTACACATTTACCGCATTTGATACAGGGCCCAATGGCATAATGCTTTACGTACTCTTCCGTCAGCACCAAGATCCCCGAAGTTCCTTTGATCACAGGAACTTCCTGGGAGGGTTGGGCCAGGCCCATCAGTGGGCCTCCTAAAATCAGTTTGCGGGCATCGGGGGTCAGGCCCCCGCACTGTTCAATAACCTCGCTGACCAGGGTTCCGTTTCTGACGATGAGGTTGGCCGGATTTTGAATGCCCGGCCCGGTAACTGTCACCACCCGCTCGTAAAGAGGCTTGCCCAACTTAATCGCCTCTGCCAGGGCCACAGCCGTGCCGTTGTTCTGATTCACAACATTGACAGCCATCGGCAGGGCACCGGGGGGCACTTCTCTGCCGGTAGTTGCCTTGATCAGCATTTTTTCAGCGCCTTGCGGATATTTAGTTTCCAAAGAATGAACTTCGATATCATAATTTTGACTGTTTTCAGCCACGGTTTTTTGCATTGCAGCAATGGCATCCGGCTTATTATCTTCGATCCCGATAATGCCCTTCGTGGCGCTTAAAGCCCTCATAAAAGCCTTCAGCCCATAAAGTACATCATCTGCCCGTTCCAACATCAGGGCATGGTCGGCCGTCAAAAAAGGTTCGCATTCGGCGGCGTTGATAATCACGGTATCAATAGCAATATCGTCGGGCGGGGACATCTTCACATGGGTGGGAAAAGTAGCGCCCCCAAGACCCACCAGGCCCGCTTCTTTGGCTATTTGAATTATCTCCTGCGGCGTCAATTCTTCCAGCGGCTTACGTGGCCCGATACCCTCATAAAGTGTATCTTCGCCATCGTTCTCGATAAAAACAGCCTCTACGGGATTGCCCAGGGGGTGATCGAAAACCCCGATTTTTGTTACTTTCCCGGAAACACTGGCATGGATGGGCGCAGAAACAAAACCCAGGGGTTCGCCAATTTTCTGCCCGACCTTCACCTCATCCCCTTCTTGCACAACCGCTTCACAGGGTGCCCCGATATTTTGATGTAAGGGGATGATAACCTGCGAGGGAGCGCGGATTGGAGCGATGGGTTTTCCTGCCGTATAATCTTTGAAATAGCCGGGATGTATACCACCGACAAAGGTTCGTTGGCTCATGCACCTATCACCTCTTTTTATTTTTGAACGCTAAAAATGCCTGCAACCAACCAAATAAGTTATTCGTGATTACCTCTTAAATTCCTGCTGTATCCGCTGTAATTTCTTCGGAACTTTTCGTATGTTCACCTTTTTGCTATATTTTATTAAGAAGGCTTTACCAAACATTCGCAGAATTATATAAGATAATCGGCAACACGAAACACCTTTTTTATGATATAGTTTTCAGATGGTTATCTGCAAGAAAATGATCTTAAAATGGAGAGGTTGGCGTGTACATTTTCCCCCAAAAAAGGTGGGCTTTAATCATACTTGCTTTTTTACTTTGGTCAATTTTCAGCATCCACGGAACAGCTTCTACCCCGGAAGACCACACTGCTGCAGCCATTCCGGCCGATATTCAGGCCGATCTGGATCAACATTTTTTTGTGCCGGTCATTGTTACGCTCGGGGAACAACCCAATGGGCCGTATACCCCACTGTCAACCGGCAAAGAAAGATCATCCGGGCGCTCCCATCGCACACAGATGCTTGTTAAAAAACTGCAGGCAACTGCTCGTGCTTCCAGGGAGAAAATAGAACCGATCATTAATGAAGAGAGCAGAAAAGGAAATATTCGAAACTATACGCCCTTTTGGATCGTAAACGCTTTTAAGGCTGAAGTTAACGCCGCGGCATTGCAAAGGCTGTCCAATCATCCCCAGGTACAACACATTAGATCGGACCGCCGCCATTATGTCCTACCCTCTAATCTGTTAACTTCTTCTTCAGAACAAGGCCTTAACACCCCTTACAACACCTCCAAACAGAAGCCGGGAACAGAATCCGGTATCTGGAACCTGGAACTGATTAAGGCACCTGCAGTCTGGAAAACAGGGATAACCGGTGAAGATGTCGTTGTGGCTATCATGGACACGGGCGTGAATCCCAATCACCCGGCCCTTCAGGGTCACTACCGGGGAGATCTGCCGGGTCACAGCCATAAAACTAGCTGGTATGACGCCACGGCTGACAGTGGCCGGGAAGATGACAGCCCCCGGGATCTAAACGGCCATGGCACACATATTGCCGGCCTGATTTTAGGCGGAAAACCGGAGGAACCCCTCGGGGTGGCACCGGGAGCCAACTGGATCGGCGTGAATATCTTTTCCAAGGGTCTGGCCTGGGATTCCCATATTATACAGGCTTTCCAATGGTTGATGGCTCCCGGGGGAGACCCACAAAACGCTCCCCACATCATCAACTGTTCCTGGGCCTCCCGGCCCGAGTTTGCGGAGGATCACCTGCAATGGGAGATCCTCTATAATCTCGAACAAGCCGGTATCCTCGTCGTCTTTGCCGCCGGCAATAATAAAACTGCGGGACCGGGCAGTCCAGCCAGCTACCCCCATGCTTTAGCCGTAGGGGCGGTGCAAAAAAATGGGGATAAAATTGAAATTGCCGATTTCAGCAGCAGGGGGCCGGTTGAGTGGCAAGGAATAAACTACCTTAAACCGGAACTTACAGCGCCGGGGGTCAACATCAGATCGGCCTGGCTGAAGGAAGACTATTTTACTTTGGATGGCACCTCTCTGGCAGCAGCACATGTTTCGGGAGCTGCCGCCCTGCTTCTGGAATCCAACCCGCAACTTCTGCCCTTCGAAATCGTTTCGATCTTAAAAAAAACAACCGCCTGGGATCCGGCCTGGAATAAAAATGGGGAACGACCCAATAACGCTTACGGTTTTGGGCTGCTTGATGCCTATGAGGCTGTTCGGGCAAACACTGTCCCTTCTCGGGAAATTATTTTCAGCGATGGAGCAGAAGAAGGAGTTATGAACTGGAGCACATCGCCGGATAACCCCTGGAAGATAACCCGTGAAAAGGTTTATGACGGGAAACTGGCCTTCGCCGATTCACCCTGGGAAAACTATAAAAACAAGGCTGCCTCCTGGTTGGGCCTGGCCAAACCGCTATCTTTGGAGAGATACCAGAGCCCTGTTCTCTCTTTTTGGCATTTTTATGGATTGCAAAAAGGAAAAAACCGGGAGGATGATTATGCTTACATCGAAATCTCTCCGGATGGTCAAAACTGGCTTAGCCTTTACCGCTTTTCCGGCACCAACAGGCAATATCAGCCTTTTTCCCTCCCGTTGAACCTGCCTCCCGATGTGAAATCTTTCTACCTGCGTTTTCGTCTCCAAAGCAACAACAATGGCCCCGGAAAAGGCTGGTACCTGGATAACATCACCGTTACCGCCCAGCCCCTGACACCGGGTACGGATGATCCTGCACCAGAGACAGAGGATAAACCTCCACTAAAAGGTACGAATCAGCTTGGAGGGGATCTAAACAATGATGGTTGTATCGATCTTACCGATCTCGCTCTCTGGGCTTTTGCCTGGCACAGCAGGCCGGGGGATAAAAACTGGAACCCCCTGGCCGATCTGAACAATGATGGTTTCGTCGATGCTTATGATCTGGACCTGCTTATGCAAAAATTGGGTGCGCATAATAACTCTTCATAAGAGTAAAGTAAGGGGGTGAATTCGTGCCCGCCAATCTAACGCCTCAATATTATGTTGCGGAAGAAGCCTACCGCCGTGCCACCACCCTGGAGAAAAAAATAGAAGCCTTACAGGAAATGCTCGCCGTTATCCCAAAACATAAAGGTACAGAAAAAATACAGGGAAATATCAAGCGCCGTCTCTCCAAACTACGTGAAGCCGGAGAAAAAAGGACCAAAACAGCCGGTTTTAATCCGTATTTTATCGAAAAACAAGGAGCCGGCCAAGCCATCCTGATCGGTTATCCTAACGTTGGCAAATCTTCTCTAGTCGCCGCCCTGACGAGGGCACGGCCCAAAATTGCGGATTTTCCCTTTACAACTACGCTGCCCCTTGCCGGAATGATGCCCTTTAAAAATATCCTCATCCAGCTCGTAGATACGCCCCCTTTAACTGCAGACGGTCTTCCTTCAGAGTTGCTGAACACCCTGCAAAGCGGGGATCTTTTGCTGGCCGTCCTGGATATGGGCAGCGATGAATGCCTGGAACAGGCTGAAGAAACCCTTTCTTATCTACGTGAAAAAAAACTAATCGATAACGAAAAAGGAGGGGGAGAGGGGTGCCCCGTAGAAAAAGCCGATATTGAATCCGCACAAACAGAACCAAAGCATGCGCCCTACCTGATTATCGGCAACAAATGTGACCACCCACACAGCGAAGAAAATACCCGGATCTTGCACGAACTGCTCCCCGGATTGCCGTTTATTAGCATCTCCGCCAAAGAGAAAATAGAGCTGACACGCTTAAAGAAGAAAATTTATCAAAAACTAAACATTATCCGGGTTTATACCAGAGCACCAGGCGAACAGCCCAATATGCAAGCCCCTTTTGTCCTGAAATGTGGTAGCACCGTTCTCGATCTGGCCAATAATATACATCGCGATTTCCCACAGCTTCTTAAAAGCGCCCGGGTGTGGGGCTCGTCTAAATTTGAAGGCCAAACCGTAGCACGAGAATATATTTTAAAAGAAGGCGATATTGTAGAGATAAACGTCTGACAATATTTCAGCCTCCTTTACAAATAAGTAGTTGCAAAGATAATTTTTGTCCCTTACCTGCATTCACCTGAAATATGTATCCGCCTAAAATATAAACTGCGCCAGGCCCGGGGGTTATCCCCGGCTTGGCGCAGTTTCCTGAATCAACAAAAATTGATTCCTTTTTACCCTTTGCTTAGCGGCCTTTGTATTCCGCTTTACGCTTCTCCAAGAAAGCAGCTACGCCTTCTTTTTTATCCTCTGTAGCACATGACAAAGCATGAAGGTATGATTCATGAGCCAAACCCTCATAGATACCTACTTCCAAAGAGCGGTTTACAGCTTCCTTAGCGTACTGGATCGCCAGTGGCGACTTGGAGGTAATCATGCCGGCCATTTTTTTAGTTTCTTCCATTAAATCTTCGGGTGGCACTATTTTGTTTACCAATCCGATGCGGTAAGCTTCTTCCGCATCGACCATCCGTGCCGTCAGCACCATCTCCATGGCCCGCCCAAACCCAATCAGACGGGGCAGGCGTTGTGTTGCACCGTCGCCGGGAATAATACCGAGATTCACTTCCGGTGAGCCCATCCGGGCTTTATTCGAGGCAACGCGCAGAGTGCAGGCGATTGCCATCTCCAAGCCGGCCCCCAGAGCAAAACCGTTGATCGCCGCAATAACAGGTATGGGCATCTCTGCCAATTTATTAAGAACTTCCTGGCGGGCTCTGGTCTGTTTGCGCCCCAGAACAAAATCGCGTTCTTGCAGTTCTGTAATATCGGCCCCGGCCATGAAAGCCCTATCCCCGGCACCGGTAATGATCAATACCTGGATTTCCGAATCATTTTCGACCTCAGTAAAAACCTGTCCCAGCTCCTCTGTAAGAGCATTGGAGAGAGCATTCATCGATTCGGGGCGATTAATGGTAATAAAAGCCAGGGGAGGTTCTTTTTCATACAAAAGAAATTTATACATCATAGTACCTCCTGATACATTATTAAATAATTAAAGGAGAGAGAGGAGGGATCGATCCCTCCTCCCTCCTGCATAAGTATGCTTAAAACGCCGGCATTCCGAGTTCGGAGTTACCAATGATCAACTGCTGAATCTGAGAGGTCCCTTCATAGAGCGTATTGATCCGGGAATCACGATACATCCTTTCCAAAGGATATTCCCCGGAGAAACTGTAGCCTCCCAGGATCTGCATCATATCGTAGGTGACCCTGTTTACCATCTCACCGCAGAAGTACTTGGCCATACATGTTTCACGCGTGTTACGCACGTCTTTGTTTTTCAGGAATCCGGCACGATGAACCAACAGCCGGCCCATTTCAATGTCCAGAGCAGCATTGGCAATCAACTGTTGTACCAGCTGTTTTGTAGCAATGGGTTTGCCAAACTGGATCCGCTCCTTGGCATATTCCTTGGCGATATCCAGCGCAGCCTGGGCAGTTCCCACGCAACCGGCTGCCACAGTATAACGGGCGTTATCCAAAGCAGTCATGGCCACGACAAATCCCCTGCCCACCGGGCCCAAAAGCTGATCTTTGTGCACACGGACATTATCCATGTTTATTTCACCGGTATCCTGGGCGCGCAAACCAATTTTTTCACGGGTGACCAGCGTAGAAAGCCCAGGAGTCCCCTTGTCGACTAAAAAGGCAGTGATGCCTCTGGCTCCCGCATCCTTATCCGTTTTAGCGAAGATGATGAATACATCGGACTGATTGGCGTGTGTAATCCACATTTTATTGCCGTTTAAGATATAATAATCCCCATCTTGCTCAGCGGTGCTTTTCATGGCGGCGGCATCGCTGCCAGAATCGGGTTCGGTCAAACCGTAGCAACCGAAGGCTTCGCCCAGTGCAATGCCCGGGATGTACTTTTTCTTCTGTTCTTCCGTGCCCCACAGCAAAATAGTCTTGGCCACGAGGGAGATATTAACGGAGTAAGTCCCCCGCATTGAGCTACAACCATAGCCCAGTTCTTCAGCGACAATGGCATGGGAGATAAAATCCATCCCGCTGCCTTCGTATTCCTCGGGAATAGATGTCCCGATTATGCCCAGTTCGCCCATCTTTTTCCATACATCCATGGGAAATGTCTCGTTAATATCCCATTCCTTGGCATTGGGTGTAATTTCATTCGCTACAAAATCACGTACCATCTTTTGAACAGCTAATTGCTCTTCGTTTAAATCAAAATTCATCCATGGCACCTCCATCTTTTTGCTTTTATGTTGTTTTAAGTTACTTTAAAACCGTAGGCACCGGGGGATCCTGGGAGTAATCGTAGAATCCTTTCCCGCTTTTACGTCCCAGATAACCCGCATGAACCATTTTTTCGAGGAGGTAGCAGGGACGATATCGTGCATCTCCCAATTTTTCATAGAGTGTCCTCGTCTTCGCGAGGTGGGTATCGATGCCGATGAGGTCGATCAAGGTCAGCGGGCCCATGGGGTGGTTCGAACCCATCTTCATCGCTTTATCGATATCGGCGGCGCTGCAGATTCCTTCCTCCAGCACCCAGACCGCTTCGTTGAGCAGCGCGGCCAGTACCCGGCTGGCAACACCGGCAATACCTTCTTTGGCGGTGACAACCGGCTCTTTGCCCAAGAACTCAGCGAACTCCCGCGTTGTCTCCACTACTTGCGGATCTGTAGCCAGACCGGGCATGATCTCTACCAGCCTCATCACAACCGCCGGGTTAAAAAAGTGCATGCCAACCAGGCGACTGGGATCCTTCAGGGCAGAAGCAATCTCCGAAATAGAACAAGCAGTCGTATTCGTAGCCAAAACCGCACCCGGCTTGGCCGCTTCTTCCAGTTGGGCAAAAAGCTTCTGCTTCAGCCCCACATCTTCAACGACGGCCTCGATGACGAAATCCGCCTCCCCGGCAGCATTCATGTCTGTCGTCGTTGTAATTTTTCCGACAAGCTCCTTCGCCTCTTCAGCAGTCATCCTTTCCCTTTTGACGCGGCCATCTAGTATTTTCTGGATATTATCGATACTGTTCTTTAAAATATCATCATTAATATCCACTAAGATAGCCTCTACTCCCTTTTGGGCCATGAGATGAGCAATCCCTGTGCCCATAATACCTGCTCCAAGTACAAACCCCTTTTTAATTTCCATTAATTTTTGTCCTCCTTCCGAATAATTTAAACTAACTTAACCTTTCCAGCACCATGGCGAAACCTTGCCCGCCACCGACGCAAGCCGTAATCAGGCCGAAGGTTTTGTCGTACATCTTCAGGGTATTCAAGTTGGTACAGATGAGTTTGGTTCCGGTAGCTCCTACGGGGTGCCCCAGGGCAATGGCCCCGCCGTGTACGTTTACTTTTTCGCGGTCTAATTTAAGATCTCTTTCACAAGCGAGGTATTGGGCCGCAAAGGCTTCGTTCAATTCAATCAGATCGATATCATCGAGGGTTAACCCCGCCCTTTTCAAGGCAATCGGCGTGGCAGCTACCGGGCCGATACCCATTTCTTTGGGCTCTACCCCTGCTGCTGCATAACCGCGGATTCTGGCCAAAGGTGTCAACCCCATGGATTTGGCTTTTTCCTCCGACATTACCACTACAGCAGAAGCACAGTCGCTAAGTGCGCAACTGTTTCCGGCAGTTACTGTTCCACCGTCTTTTTTGAATACTGGCGGCAGTTTAAGCATCTTTTCCAACGCGGCATCGGCCCGGGGTATCTCTTCCTTATCTACTACTACCTTTCCTTTTTTCCTGATGGTAACTTCAATCGGTAAGATCTCTGCATCGAATTTGCCCTCTGCCGATGCCTTTGCCGCTTTCTGGTGACTGGAAAGGGCAAATTCATCCTGTTCTTCCCTGCTAAGATTATATTTTTCTACCAGCATCTCTGCCGTATTGCCCATCAACATACCCGCAAGCTTGCACATAAACCCGTCCAGATGCAGATCATCATAAACCGTGAAATCCCACATCCGTGCTCCCCAACGTGCCTGAGGAATAATATAGGGAACATTCGAGCCGGATTCCGTGCCGCCGGCAACAACTATATCAGCGTTCCCACTGGCGATATACATGCAAGCATCGGCTACCGCCTGCAGGCTGGAGACACAGCGGATGTTAACCGTATAAGCCGGTGTCTCGATCGGCAAGCCTCCTCTAACCGAACAGATGCGGGCCACGTTGGGTCCAAGACCAGCCTGCCACCCGCACCCAAAGATCAACTGCTCTACATCTTCGCTTTTAATGCCGGCCCTTTTGACTACCTCTTCTACTACAGCCGCACCAAGATCGGCGGCACTAAGGGTACTTAAACTTCCCCCAAATCTTCCTGCAATAGTCCGCACCGCACTTACAATTACTGGATTTTTCATAGCGTTCCCGGAAATATCCGGAAATTCCTCCTTTGCAAAAAATGTTTTTTAAGATTACCCCAACCTCCAGAGATAGCCACGGTAAAACGTAGATCTGTTTTTTAGAACCGCATCACCTCGCGTTCACAAAATTAATGCTGAATTGTTGCATATTTGAACATAAAAACAGGCCCATGGTTAAACGGAAAGCCTGCCGTCCTCCTCCAGAGCTTTAAGTTTTTTCCACAATGTTGTCCTGCTAATCCCCAGGCAACTGGCCAGGCTCTTCTTGTCCAGATCAGTTTGACGGTAAAGCTTCTCAATAATTTCCCGTTCCATCTCCTTCAAGGTCCCAATCCTCACCGTGAGAAAATCGTGGGCATCTTTCCCCGCAACGCTGGAATCATCCCGGAAACGATAGAGCTCCTCCAATAGTTCTTCCATCAAACGGAAATTATCCTTACTCCCTTCGGAGAGAATGACATACTTTTCAATAAAATTTTCCAGTTCACGCACATTACCGGGCCAATCGTAGTCACCGAGAAAGCGGAATACAGAACTGGGGTACTTTTCTGTATAACCATCACTGCCCCTAAATTTACGGGTAAAATGCTCTACCAACAGAGGGATATCGCTTTTTCTGTTCCTCAAAGGAGGAATATGTAGATTTAAAGCGTTTAAGCAGAAAAATAGATCCTTGTGGAAGTTTCCTGTCTTGACTTCATCAGCAAGAGAGCGGCTGGTAGCAGCAATTAGACGCACATCGACCGGAATAGCCCGTTCCCCGCCAACCCGGCGCACAATTTTTCCCTGGAGCACACGCAATAAATTTGATTGCAGGGAAAGGGGAAGAGCAGTAATTTCGTTCAGAAAAATTGTGCCCCCGTGTGCCAGTTCAAACAATCCCTGTTTACCATCTTTTCGAGTACCCGAAAAAACGCCCCCTTCAGAACCAAATAGTTCGCCTTCCAGCAGGTCTTTAGGTAAACCGGCACAATTTAGTTCAACAAAAGGGCCTTCCCGGCGTGCACTTGCCGCGTGAATACTGTGGGCAAAGAGCCTTTTGCCGCTACCTTTTTCCCCGTCAACCAGAAGGGTGGAATTAGATCGGGCACACTTTTTAGCACGGGCCATCGCTTTCGTAAATTCCTGGGAAGAACCAACAAGATCATCAAAAGTGTAGCGGGAAATTAAACCGCGGGCATAGAGTTTTTTGCGGATAGCCGCCTCCAGGTTTTGGATTTTGTCGACGCTCTGGAAGGTAACCAGAGCCCCTAGAGATTCTCCATCCATATGTATAGGCACGCGGTTAAATACAATCTGTTTCTCATCAATGTTTTGGACTTCTCCTTTAGCAGGTTTAGAATTCTGAAACAAACTTTTGACCGAAGGAATGGAGATACCCTCTACTTTTTTCCCGATGATGCTATCAGCCGAGATTTTAAATACCTGTTCTGCGGCTGGATTAAAGTGGGTAAAGGTGCTTTTATTATTGATGGCAATTACCCCATCGTATGAGTAATCGATAATTGTCTTTAAAAACTCAGCTTTTTCGCGATCTTTCCGCCGGATAAAAATTACATCCTTGGCCCGATCCAGAGCATCGACTACAGCTTCACGCGATGAATAGATCATCACGCCTTCCATGCCCTGTTCCTGGGCCTGGCGGATGACACAGATTCCGGAAGCTACTACCACCTCAATACCTTCTTCACGGGCATCTTTAATCTGTTCTTCCAACTCCCTGGCATTATGATAGAAATAATACTTCATATTTTCCAGCGCGAGAATCTCCATAATCCCCTTAAAATCATAAACTCCCTGCCGCTTGACATAATCAAAATAGGCTATTTTCTGGCCATATCCTTTGGCTCGATTTAAAGCCTGAATAATATCAAAACTGGTTATCTGAATTAAAATAACCGGGATAGACAGTTCCTTTTTTAAAAGTACTCCTGTCGGACCCCGGCTAATAACGACTTCAGCACCGGATTGCTCGAGCCTTTTACCCAGCTCTACCCCTTTATCCAGAAAAGCCTCCACGATGTCCATTTTAAAACTTAGCTCTCGTGAAATCTGGCGAGCAAGCCTGGTCAGCTCGGGAAGAGGTGAAATCATAACAATCCGGGCCTGATCCATGATCAATTTAACCCCTTTTATGAAGAAGGTAATAATCTGCTCTTGTTTAATAAATCAACATTTGCTGTCTATCGAATCTCTCACCAATTTTAAGTCCACTTTTTAAATTCGGCATTACCTACTAAAACTCCTGCTTTCAATTTAATTTCTAACTTTTGAGAAAATAACGGCGATCTTTACCATAAAAACCCCTTTCTCCGCCCTCCTACGGAATTATCTTATTCAGAGAATACTCTATGATCCCCTCCGCCCCTGCTTCCTTCAGCTTATAAACCAGATCTCTGACCAGTTTTTCATCGATTACAGTCTCTACAGCCACCCATTTTTCTTCATGCAGCGAGGATATAGTAGGTTTGCGCAAAGCAGGCAGTAAAGAAAGAACCTCGGGTAGGTTTTCCAGGCTTACGTTCAATTTTAGCACCACTTTTTTCTCAGCTAAAAGTGCACCTCTTAAAAGGGTGACAATCTGTTCAATTTTATTTCTTTTCCATTCTTCTTCCCAACTCGCCTTATTCACAATAAAACGAGGAGTGGATTGCAGTATGGTTTCAATAATACGCAGATTGTTAGCCTTAAGAGAACGACCTGTTTCTGTCAACTCGGCAATAGCATCAACTAGAATAGGGGGTTTTACCTCCGTAGCACCCCAGGAAAATTCCACCGCGGCCTCAACATCATGCCGGCGTAAAAAATTCTTAGTTACATTGACCAGTTCAGTGGCAATCTTCTTGCCTTTTAGATCGTGAACGCTGTAAATTGGCGCATCCTTGGGCACAGCCAGGACCAACTTGATCGGTTTTAATCCTTGCCGCGAATAGGTCAACTCTGCAACCTCATGTACATCCGCCTCTGTTTCGGCAATCCAGTCCTTCCCGGAGATACCCGCATCGAGAACCTTCCCCTCCACATACCGGGGAATCTCCTGGGCCCGGATTAAGATCACCTCTATCTCCTCATCATCAATGTACGGAAAGTAAGAACGTTCATTAACGTTGAGGTTAAATCCCGCCTTTTTAAAGATCTCGATCGTCGTGTTTTGTAGACTTCCTGCCGGCAACCCCAGTTTTAACTTGTTCATATTCCAATCCTTCCCCCCGTATTTAGTTTAGATGAAGCCATTATACCAACATTGTTGCCCCTAAACAACAAAGGAAACGGGGCCCCTATTCCTGCCCGGGTTTAACTTTTTTAAAATCTTCTTCCCACCGAGATCTTATTTATAGAAAAAACTTTCTTGCTAATTTGTGTAATGTAATGCCATTCATCCCATTAA
Organism: Bacillota bacterium; assembly: GCA_012798895.1. Lineage (GTDB taxonomy): Bacteria > Bacillota > Dethiobacteria > DTU022 > UBA8154 > JAAZMI01. The sequence goes on along the minus strand of JAAZMI010000116.1, from coordinate 2,814 downwards.
CCATCATGATAAAATGTTACCTACTGAAAACAAGGTGACAGCATCACAGAAAAAGGGCAATAGAGATGTCACGCGGTGCTGCATTCGGGGCTGTTTACATCAAAAAGACCCCGCTTGTAGCACCATCTGTCTACTTCCCCTTGGGGAAACGAGGTCTTTTTTCCTGTCTATTTTCCTGTTATGATTAAATTGTTCTTTATATCCCGATCCATCCGGCTATTTTATCCCCTGCATGAAGATCTATGATCGTTCCCATAGAAAAACTGTCCGGGTGTATTGTTATTATTTAATAACCGGCCGGGGGAAGGAATCCAAGTCATGCAAAGAATGTTGAATTTCATTTTCTGACAATTCATATTCAACCAGCTCCCCGTCTAGAAAAGCATCATAACCGGGCAGATCGAGCAAGCCATGGCCGCTTAGATTGAAGAGAATTGTTTTCTGCTTCCCTTCTTCTTTTGCTTTTTTAGCTTCCTCTATTACGGCTGCAATGGCATGGTTGGTCTCCGGAGCACAGATCATGCCCTCCGTCCGGGCAAAGATAACTCCCGCTTCATAAGCCTGCAACTGATTATAGGCCCGCGGCTCGATTAACTGATCGAGAACCAGTTGGCTAAGCAAGGGGGCCATGCCATGATATCTTAAACCACCGGCATGGATTGGTTTCGGCATAAAATTATGCCCCAGAGTATACATCGGCAAGAGAGGGGTTTTGGCTGCCGTGTCCCCGTAATCATAGGCAAAAGGCCCTCGGGTAAGCGTAGGGCAAGCAGTAGATTCTACAGCGATAATTTGAACTTTTTGCCCGAAAATTTTGTCCCGGACATAAGGGAAGGAAACCCCGGAGAAATTACTGCCTCCCCCCACACAACCGATGATTACATCCGGGTAATCCCCGATCATTTCAAATTGTTTCTGCACTTCCAGGCCAACGATCGTCTGGTGGAGCATGACATGGTTCAAAACACTTCCCAACGAATATTTGGTGTTTTCAGAGGTAACAGCATCTTCCACCGCCTCGCTGATTGCAATACCCAGACTGCCGGATGTCTCCGGATCAGCAGCTAAAACACTGCGCCCAAATTCGGTATCCCGGCTCGGGCTGGACACACAGGTGCCCCCCCACGTTTTCATCATCAAGCGGCGATAAGGCTTCTGTTCGTAGCTTACCCTTACCATATATACTTTACATTCCAGCCCAAAGAGGGAACAACCCAAACTTAGAGCACAGCCCCACTGGCCGGCACCCGTCTCTGTAGTCAGCCTGGTCGTGCCGGCAACTTTATTATAATAAGCCTGCGCAATAGCCGTATTGGGCTTATGGCTGCCGGCAGGGCTTGCTCCCTCGTTTTTGAAATATATTTTAGCCGGTGTTTGTAAATATTTTTCCAGAGCAGAAGCCCTGTGCACCGGCGTTGGACGCCAGATCATAAGCTTCTCCAAAATCTCCTCCGGAATATCGATCCACCGCTCGGTGCTGACCTCCTGTTCGATCAGGTTCATGGGGAAAATCGGCAGCAGATCATCCGGGCTTACCGGTTCCTGGGTAAAAGGATGCAGGGGCGGTTGCAAAGGACTGGGCATATCCGCCTGAATATTATACCATTGCCGGGGGATCTCCTTTTCGGGTAAAATTATTTTCTGCGTTTGCATTTCTTCTCCTCCTTTTTATTATAAAAATGGGGCTTCTGCCGGCAGCATAACAATAAACAGCTTCACCCGACAAAAAAATAAACCCTCCGTCACAGGGACGGGGGTTTGCCCGCGGTACCACCCAGATTACCTCTCGATCATCTATCGAAATATCGATCATCGAAAGATCGCTCCAATAAGAAGGTACGGGAATCTGATTTTAATTCCGATACCCTTTTCTTTTAACGGTGAAATCTCCGTTTCGACCTACTACTTTCAAGAACTCTGTTCGGTCAAACCCCTCCGGGACCCATTCAACCGGCGATGAAGTACCAGGCTCACAGCTCCGGGCCAATATTACTGCATCGACCCTCCACCCGGCTCTCTGTACTTCTCTTTCCCAGCTTACTACTTCCCATCACAGGGTTTATGAGCAAAAATCTTGCAATCATCATAGCACAGTAAAAACCCAAAGTCAACAATATTTTAGGAAACCATTTTCAGCAACCGCTCCTACATCCATTTTTATTATTAACAACTAACAACTTGGAAACTGCTATTGCATTTTGCCTTTTTTAAAATGTTCGATATAATTAATACAATGGGAACCCCAGCCAGCCATGCAGCCATAGATTGCAGAGATTTCTATCACTAACTTTTATAAATTGTTTGGCAAATGAAACATCAACTTGCCGCATTTACCGCTTATTTTGATCTACTTGGTGGTGAAGGGCTATAGTGCAGCGACTTGTGAAGCGAGGGAACAAGTTCACTGCGAAACGAGAATCGAGGATGACCCCGCCGACAGGAAGCCTGTGGCCGGCCATGTGACCATGGATGGAAACTTGGCCGGGAGGGTTATCGTAGGATCGAGGAGAGCAGTAAAACTTGCCGAGCGTAACTTGGCGTTGCACCCCGGCAAAAGTTGCCCGATGGAAGCTTGGCCGGGCAGGTCGCCTGTGGCCACAGCTGAGCCGTAGAACTCTCTGAGCTGAACTCGGAGCTCACCACAACCCTCACCACCCCGGAAAGGAGCCTAATTCACTATGCTGATCCTCGACGCACACGCACACTGTGGTCTATCCCTACCCTGGGAAAGACTGCGTCCCCACTGGGAAGCAGCAAGCATTGACGGGGGCGTTCTCTTCTCCCCGGTGGAAGAAATTTACGATCGCTATGATT
>JAAZMI010000115.1 GCA_012798895.1 Bacillota bacterium | reverse complement strand
TAAGCATAAAATCAATTTGTGATCGCTCCATTTTGTCGTTCCAAACCCAGAACGGAACCGAACGATATTCGTTGGAAGGATTGATAAACTCTTGTTCAAGTTCTTTTAAAGTGGAAATATCGGTTTTGGAAAAATTACTTGTTGGCTGGTTGTTTCTCTTGCAAGAGAAACACGAAATAAGGATTAAAAATCCGATGAAATGTTTGCTTTTCATATTTTTTAAAATTTTATTTGTTTTTGAACTCCAAAATTAATTTTTACCGGGCCAATCAATCCGGAAGGCATAAGAGTGTCATCTGCAGCATAAGCTTCAAATTCCCGGTAATTTCCCCGTTTGGAAACTAAACGTACGTTGCTATTTGCAAAACGACTTTTAGGGGCTAGGCTGGCGTCCCCAATCAGCCGGTTAGCCCAACAGTTAGTCACTTCAATTATTAGTGTATTTTCTCCTGACTTTAAAAAAGTAGTAATATCTACTTCCCACGGTGATGTCCAAACTGTACCCAAATCATGTCCGTTCAAATATACGTGGGCTATATCATGTACCTCTTCCAAATTTAATTTGGCAGGTTTTCCAACTTTGTCGGATGAAACTTTAAAAGTTTGTTTATAGGTAGCTGTTCCGGAAAAATATTTGATTCCCGGAAAAGAATGTTCATTCCAAGGGATCAATTGTTCGAATACAACTTGTTCTGGAGCTCCCCAACCTTTTTCAAATTGGACTTGCCATGGGCTATTCAAATAAAAAGGATGAAATGCATCATCAATAGTGAAATCCACTGTATTTCCAGCATTGTTTTTTAATTTATATCTTCCCTGTTTCCATATCCGGGCAACGATCCCCTCTCCATCCATATTAACTATCTCGAGACCTTGCTCAGGTCCGTGGAAGTCGATTATAAAATTTAGATCGCCGGTTTTTCTAAAGACTATAAATGCTGACCCGTTTTCTGCCAAATTAATCGGGATACTTATCCGCCCATCATTTGTTGTGTGATAATATTGAATCTTAGAAACTTTACCGGTAACCGGATCCCATAATTCAGGTGTCGATTCGAAAATTCTAAAGGTACAATTCGCCTGACCGGAACCAGAAATAAAATAAATATCAAACTCCTTTGATGAACGATGATGGTATTCGAAAGGCCCCTCAAAATCCGGAAGAATTCGATTTTGAAGCAAAACTGTGTGTGGTGAAATCCCTTTATAGATTTTCCCTTTGCCAAGAGTACGATGTTGCAATTTTGTATTTTTATCTCCCCACAATGTGATGCCCATTTTTTGTACTAAACTATCACCTTGACTATATCCCGATAAACCGGCGGTGTGTAAAGGAATGTTGTTGCTTAAAACAACAGTAGCTCCATCCTTAATCAGTTCCACGATTTTTTGAAGAACTTCCCAGGAAGTTTCTTTCTCCTTTAAATCTACTAGTAGAATCTTATATTTTCTTCCTTGCGGTAATGTTAACTCTCCATCTTTTACAGTTAACCGGTTTAAAAGCACATCGGAATTTACCAGATCATACGTGTATCCAGGATTTAAGCTAAGGGAAGAATTTTTGTTCCATTTTTCACCTCGCCCCCATCTTTCATAATTTTTGTCGCTAACATACACAAGTGCATCGGCTACGAAATCGCCTTTTCTCAACAAGTATTGACAGCGACCGAGATAGTCGAAAAAATTGCCGGCTTCATTCCACCATGTAATATTGGGATTGATATGTGTACCTGCGAAATATTCGTAACCTGGAACCCCGGCTTCCTTAGGAGATGAAGTGAAGGTATGCCAGATAAACATGTTGGCGCCGTCAATAAAATTCATATCCGCAAATGGTTTTAAAAAGGCAGGGTATTTCGACCAGTGGTAATCCATGTGAGTGAAGGCTTCAACCGCAACAAGAGGGCGTTCATAAATATGAGCAGCCATTGCCGTGAAACGCACATTGCTTCTTCCCGGAAAATTATCTACCCAAAATTCTCCTTGGGGAATATCGTTAATCCCCCAGAAATCCAGCATATCGGCTTGACTAAAAAGAGGGGACTCCCTTAACCACGGGCCTCCATTTTCAGAGTGCCATTGAATATTGTATTGATGACATAGTTCGCCTATTTTTTGATAACAATTATGTTGAAACATATTACTAAGTGTGCGATAATAGTCATTCATAAACCTATCGGTAATCTCTTGATTTTTTATTATCATCCCTGCAAGGGCTGGAAGATAGGGTTTCAAATCGTATCCCCGAAATTTTTTAAATTCTTCTTCAAAGCCGTTAGTCCAATTTGGATAAACCCCTTCCCAACTTACATTGTACAAATATTTTAATGTTGTCCCAACATGCCCTCCTATGTTTTTAAGTAATTGTTCCTCAACATGTTGAAAATATGTCTCGACAGCATGAGCATTCAAAATATCCACACTCCCTTTACCTGCAGAGGTCCCTTCGTGGTGCCCCTCTTTTTCAAAAACAGCCGTCACAAACCTTATGATTCTCCACTTTCCTTCGGGCACATTCCATATAAGTTTCCCGTCTTTTACATTAGCTGAAAGATCGATTATTTCACTGGCTAACGCTGCATCTCCTTTCTTTTCAGAAACTATCTCATACCATTGCGTGTTTAAATTGTCGATCGGTTGCTGACTGACACTTTTTGGGTTTGTTTCGAGTTTTACAGCCAGCAATGCTACATCCCATGCATATTCTTTTTGCTCAGGCAAGTGAAGTTGAACCGATATCTTACTCTCTCCTTCAATATCGACAGCCGACCAAATTAATCGTTTAGGACCGTCAGGTCCCATATCCCAGGGACCTCTGAGTGATCCTCCTGTATTGGATAGATTTATGCTCATCGCCATGCCTAAGCGTTTTGCTTCATCCAGTGCATGTTTCACCATCTCTACCCATTCGGGGCTCATAAACTCTATTTTAACATTCAAAGGTACAGGAATATTTCCGGTATAATAGTCATCATGATAGCCACGGGAGTCAAACAACAGAACACCTCCGACACCTTTTTTACTTAATTCTTCCAATTCACGTGTAATGGATTCTTTTGAAACATTCCCCTTTAACCACCACCAGTAGACCCAAGGTTTAGCATTGGAAGGTACCATTTTGAATTCTTGTGGTGAAATTGATTCGGCAATTGTTTGTTTTTCCGAATTATTTAAAAATATTTTTTCACCAACCTCTCGAATATTACCAGTGCATTTTTCAAATCCAACATCGTTTGAAAAAACTGGCAAGCTAAAAGCAATAAAGAAAAAAAACGCTGATATTTCCCGAACGAGTAACAAAGATGATTTTATCATAATTTTTGGAGTTTATTTTTAATTAGGAGTTACGATAACTGATTCTATTCCAAGAAAATCAGCTATTTGTTTTAATGTCTCAGCATGATGTCCCACACCAATAGCAAAATGATGAGTGGGTGCTTCAGAAAACCATTTTTTAAGGAAGGTTTTGGTATCCGTCAAAAATTTTCCACGTGTGTTTGTATTACCTGTTGCAGGTATAGGTCCATCCTGAGACTCACCTTCAGCTATTACAAATTTAAAATCGCCTGATTCTGTATGTCCAATACTCAAAATGGTAATACCTCCTTCTTTAATTTTAAATTCAACGCTGGCCCCGGAACCCGGTTTTCCATGATATTTTTTTAAACTTCTTAGTACCGGCTTCCCATCGGTTATGTTGAGATGATGTGGTCCATCATGTCCTACCAATACGATATCTTCATTGAAATCAACGGGATGAAACTCTCCCAAGCTTCCACCTGCTTCCAGCCGATCCATTATCAGCATAGCGATACAGGTTTTGATATCGAATTCTCCAAGCATGGGGAACCCCGCTGCTGTAAGTATTGAATTTCCTACAATTAAATTGGACATGACTTTCCTGGTTTCACTATCTTCCAATCCTTCATAGTAATAGGCTAAGCCGTCTAACTTTTTTTCCTCCACAAATTTTTCTAAGGCAACTCCCACTTTTGCTGCTTCGTACAAATCTTTTTCGGTCAATTTAGTGGTTATGGGATCAGATTTGGGATCTGGAGTGTCGAAAAAATTCAATATCCGCTTTTGGTATTCTTCTACCTGTTTTTGAGTTACCTTTTTATATTGAAGAACTATATCATCAGGTTCACACATGACTACATGACATCCGAAAGTAGCCATTATTTGAGGGGGATCAAACTGCAAATCGTACATGTTTTCCAGCACGTGTCCCATTGCCCCAATACGGGCAGTTCTTAAGTCATGCAATACCTTGGCAATCTGACAATATTTTTTAATTTCATTATCAGCTTCCTGATCGTCATACAACGTCCCGATTATGAAGGGAGGCACTTTTCGTCCCATTCGAACAGCTACATTGGCAAATTCCGGCATTGAGCAGATATCGTCGTTCCATAGTTGCATCTCTGTAGTGGCGTTTTCGTAATCAAGACTCTTCAGTGGTTGCAACCCAACCATAACCATTGGAACGTCCAGTTCTTTAAAAATTGGCGCAATAGAGGAGGATGTTGCGTAGGTTACCATATCGATAAAAAGCATGTCTATATCTGCAGCCTTCATTTTTGGCAAAACTTCATAGGCATCTGTCGCATCGTCTCCAATTCCGAAATTAACTACCTCAACTCCATAATGTTTAATTTTTTCTTCCAAAACATTCATTTTCTCGTACATTTTATCAAGTAAACCCGGAAATTGATCCCAGTATGCATAATGTCCTACACCATAAATACCAACTTTTGCATAGAGTGGTTTTTTTCTGGTTATCGTTTCCTGAGCAGACATAGATGGGATAACAGTTCCTATTAAGAAACCAGAGAGCATTAAATATTTTGCTAAAAAACCAGCAATAATAATTGTATTTTTAATATTCATGTTGTAAATATTTATTTGTGGATAAATTTTTGATTGTCAGTAAACCTTTTATCTCATTATAGCATCGAAATGCCATTCACCTCCTTTAACGTTAAACTTATAATAGTTATCTTCAATACCTATGAAATTAGCCCATTGACCAAAAGGCACCATCATAACCCAGGCTTTGGTCGCCTGCCAAAACTCTCAAATTAGAATAAGCAGCATTGACAGCCTGTTCAAATTGATCTGGAGTTTTAAAAAATGTTTTAGTACTCAAATTTGAAATAGGGAATTCATTCAAAAAATCTTCATCATTACAACTTAAGACAAATAGACTTAAGACTAGGTCATCTGCAACAACAGGTGAGCGTAGTCTTTCTCAATTTCGGATGCCGCCATTCCTGCGGTGTGATTCCAACCGATATTCGGGGCGATACCTTGATGTGCCAGACTGTTGCCAAGAATTAAAATTTTAAACTTTTCTCCTTTCTTATGGTTACTTGCTTCGATGTATGGAAACGTGGAAACATTGTTCATTGCCCTTAACTGTTCATCGGAAACATCTGTTTTTACCTCTTGCGAATTGCATATGAAGACAATGCACAAAGATAGTTGAACGGTAATAATTCGATTGATTATCTTCATGTTTAGTTATGTATTACTGTCGGTGTCGTTATTTGAATGGTGACGGGTTCCAACAGTCCCGATTCTATCAGTGGGACTTTTGCCCACGGGTAACGTGTTTGGTCACCGGTTTCCATGGTAGGAGCCGGGATTATCGTTGACTTCATGTTGGTATTCGTAAATTTCTCACCTGTTAAAGCATCTCCCGTTAACCGATTCGACCAGGTATTGCCCACTTCAACCCGAATGTTGTTTTCGCCCTGCTTGAGGATACCTGTTATGTCGAAACGATGCGGTTTTGTCCAACTGATCCCGAGATGTTCTTCGTTTATCCAGACATCAGCTACTTTGGCTACTTCACCCAAATCAAGGTAAATCTTATTGCCTGCTGTTACCGGATTTTCACTGAACTGAAAAACTTTCTCGTAGGTGGCAATTCCTGAATAATATTTAATTCCATCTGTTTCCGAATCTGTCCATGAAATAAGCTTCGGAAAAAGTACCTTTTCAGGAGCCCCCCCAGCCTTTGGTAAACGAAACATCCCAAGGACCCTCAAGCAGGTGACGGGAAATTTTATTGTCAACAGAGATAGTCTTTTTTTGTCCACTCAATGTAAAGTTGCCCTCTTCCAGAATGTTAATTCCATCCGGAGTGTATTCGAAATTGGGCAAGGAGCCGTCATTTCCTGATAACCCGGAGAATGTGGGAAGCAGTGAAGACCCGCGAAAAACGATCAAGTATGAACCGTGAGGAGGTAATGAAATAGGGAAGGAGATGTAATTCTCGTTCCGGTTGAATATGGAGACCGCGTTAATTTCCCCGGAAACCGGGTTCCAAATTTCGGGAGATCTGTTATGTTGCCTGAACCCGACGTTTGTTGTAAGGGTGTTGTCTTGTGTGTTGCGAATGAAGTAGATGTCGATACTGTCCTTCCCGAAGTGGATATAATCGATGAGGTCTTGTTCTTTATCCGCGTAGTTGAAATCAGAGGGCACATTTATGGCATGCAGCAATTCAAGCGCAGAGGTTCCGGAAAGAATTTTACCTTTCTTGTTGAAGAAGTTTTCAGGGATGCCTGCGTTACTTGCCCACAGTTCATCGATCATCTTTTTCGTCTTTCCGGTGGCAGCGACTCCATCTATTTTGCCGGGTTTATTACCCACAACAAGTGCACCTTTATTTACCAGTTCGGATAGTTTTTTCAGGACACTCGAACTGAAGTTATCTTCATCCTCCAAAACAAGAAGACTGAACTCTGCCCCGTTGGGGAGGACCAGTTTCCCTTGCCTTACTGTCAACCTGTCAAGTAAAACCTCTGTGTTGATCACTCCATAATCGCACCCGGGACCAACTTTAAAGTGCGTATTTTTTGGTCTTGCAGCGTTGGGTACTTTGTCGCCATAATACCATACTACATCGGCCTTAAAATCACTTTTCTGAAAGACAGCTGAAATTCGGGAAACGTATTCAATAAAAGATTTTGCTTTTGACCACCATACTCTTTTGGTGTTAAAATGAGTTCCTGCGGTATACACGTATCCAGGATAACCCGAATGAAAGATGTTGTGACTAAATCCATGAAAAACAACACGATTCATTCCTTCACAAAAAGCCCTGTCGCCAAAAGGTTTCATGTCTCCCGGCCCTTCCTGCCAGTGCATAAATGAAGTGAATGCCTCCATTTCAACCACTCCTTTTTCGTAGATGTGCGATGCTGCGGCAGTCTCTTTTACAATGCGTAAAATATCGATAATGTCGTTTTTGCCCATGTAAAAGCGCGAGTGATTTATCCAAAATTCCTCTCTGGAAATATCAATGGTTCCCTGCGCTTTAAGGGGATCTGCCGGTCCGTTATAGAGGGGGTACCCAGGTCCTCCGGCCTCACTATTTATTTTTAATCCATACCGTTCACAGATCTCCTTTGATTTTTTGTATAAATTATTGATCATCAGTTCGGATAAGGTTTTTTTGAAATCAGCATCTACTTTTGCGGTAGTTTCCGCATCATATATTTCCGGATCGAAAAACAGGGGTAGGTATTTTTCAATTTCATATCCGTGTAGTTCTTTGAATACTTTGGGTAAGGTTGGTGTCCAGACTAAGCCCCTGGCTTCATAACTGGCAAGGTAAAAGCTTTTCAATGCTGTTTTACTGATGTCCCCCAAAACGGATTGGAGGCTCTTGATAAAAAACATCAAGTGGGTTTCAACGGCTTCGGCATCGAAATGATCAATGGTTAATCCGATGGAGTGGGGGCTGGGTAGCACTACCTGTTGGCCGGAGTTGGAGCAGACATACCGCTGAATTTCCCAGTTTCCGGGAGGAACGTTCCAGTTTAACGTTTCTGTCTCAGGGTCGAAGAAAGGGGTAATAACAAGGGGTTCAACCTTGCCTGGCTTCTCACCGGAGCGTGAGGGGATTGCTAAGATGGCAATCTCTTCGTAATACTCCGGTTTCCCTTCCTCATCAAACGGAATGAGTGATTGCCTGGTTCCCATGACGAGTTGCGAAAATGTTATTTCGGGGAACGGAAGTTTTACCTGCTGCCCCTTGCCGTTGCCCGTTATTTCGGTTTTTGAACAGTAAAGCGATTTTCCGGCGTGCTTGGGTTTGACCCAACTTCCCCCGGCGTTCCAGCTGCTTGATAAGCTTAATCCAACGGTCAAATCCAGTTTTTCTGCCTCTTTCACAGCAAATTTGATCAACTGAAGTGATTCATCGCTCATAAATGCCGGTCCTGCAGGAATGAGTGTGGTGTCTTGCCTGAATTCTCCGATTTCGTATAGATCAAAACCGGTAATCCCGGCCTCTTTCATGGCTAAAAACTCCTCCCTGGCTCTTAACGTATCGATATTCCCGTTCAAACACCACCAGTATACTTTTGGTCGTGCTTCGGGAGGTGGGTTTAAAAATGCCTCGTGTATAATGTCATACGTGTTGTTGGTTGTTGTTGAAGGTTTACAAGAAAGTGTAAACGCATATGTTCCGATCAAAATAAAGTACAATAAATTTCTCATGTATGTGAATTTTTAGAGTCAATGACAGTCTGTACAAGAAACAAAGTGGATGTTGTTGGGACTATTTTTATCCGCATATGTTGTATTCATTTGTGTTACATCGAGGTTGCAGTTGGAAATGGCAGGATGGCAAGTGGCACAACTGTTTCGCTCGTAATTGCTATGCGGTTCGTGGCAGGCTGCGCAACTCAACCCTTTATGCACCCCCCTGGGGATGCGGTCATCGCTTGTTCCTGCTTCATGCCAAGCGTTGGGTGAGTGGCACTGGACACAATTGCGCGTTACCCCATCACTGGATACAGTCAGCAAAGTGTCGGCACCGTATAGCTTGATTGTTGACATTAACTCCACGGGATAGTTGGCTTTTTCTGCCCGATCGTAAAAACTGAGACCCGGGCTGTGGGGAGGAAAAAACCTTGCTGAATCCGAGTAGTGGTCTTCTGCTAATAACTCACTCATTGTATATCCGTCCGTATGAATCATGTGGCATGCCATACAGGGAATGGTATACATTTCGCTTCTTTTTTTGTCTGTTAACTTCCAGGGACCGTCCACTGATACGGGTTTCACCAATTCTTCTATGGTGCCTTCGAAAAACATTCCATGACACCTTAGGCAATCGTAGTTTAATTGTTCCTTACTGTTGTGAACACTGTCCAAAAATATACGTTCATACGTAGCTGAATGTCCTCCCGATTCCCACTTTGCATACTCTGAACCATGACATCTTTTGCAATTGTTCATCACCTCCAGCACCTGATACTCATTCATCCGAATATCTTCGGTGTTTGCCCCGCGAAAATGATTCACGACCATCATGGACTTTTCTTTCATGCTATGCAAGCCATTGCTCAACGCAGTGCCGTGACATTCCTTGCACGATAACTCCTGATGAGCCGAATTGGCAAAGGTGTGTACTGAACCCACTATTTCATGGCAAGAAGCACACGTTTGATCGGCAGGGGCTGAATTCCAATACCCGAAAAAGGACCCCAGTATAATTATTGTTACCAGGAAAGCGAAAAACAGTTCCCCGATAATTTTCTTTTGCTTATCCGATAGATTCATCCTGCATTATTTGAACCGATTTCCTTTTCGCCATTCCGAAGTAATGTATTCACCAATCCAAAATCCCAGGGCCATAATAGTCAGCACAGGATTAAAGCCTCCGTTAGTGACATGCAGGCTCCCGTCCGCTACAAACAGGTTGGGGATGCCGTGGACCCTGCCGTATCTGTCACAGACCGATGTTTTGGGATCGTTACCCATTCTGCACGTTCCTGCCTGATGTTGGCCTCCCGACACAGGCCGGGGACCTCTCACTATACCTGTTTTCCATACGCTGGAAGCGCCGGCTTCTATTAACCACCGCTCAGCCATACCAGCCATAAATTCAGTACCCTCGGCATCTTTCACACTCAGGTTGCCGGATAACCTTCCCACCGGAATTCCCCAGTAATCCTTGATGCGGGGATCCACATCAATTCGTGCTTCAAACATGGGAATTTCCTGATAAGGTCCAATGACTTGTCCAACCCGTTTAAAGTTCATACGTTGAAATTTTTTATGTTCAGCTCCCCACGAAGGAGAATTGGGGGGCCTAATCCCGGTAAATAGGTAGGGCAGTCTCAGGAACTCGTTGCACAATACGCCCCCTCCGATAATTCCGGGATTGTGGTGATTAAAATCACACACAGCTACTGAGGCGCCGGGTCCCCGGTCGTCGTAAATGTCTTCGTCAAAGATTCCGTACGCACCGCAGTAAGCATGGCCTTGCAAATTTCTGCCTACCCAATCATTCTCGTTGCCTATGCCGTTGGGGAAAAACGTTGATTTAGAATTTAGCAACAACCGTGCCGTTTCAGTTGCTGATGCTGAAACGATTACAATATCTGCCGTTTGAATTTGTTTTTTCTTCCTGTCATCAAAATAGCTAACACCGGTAATATTGCCACTGTCATCAACAAGAATTTCGTTCACCACAGAATGCGTTCTCAGTTCACAGTTTTTCGTGTTCAGTGCAACCGGTATAACGGTGTTATGTGTTCCACACTTCGCGTTTACGGGACAGGCAAAACCAACGCATGTCCTTCTCCTGTAGCATTGTGGACGTCCACCGTACGGGATTGAGTTCCTTAACATGGGAATAGGAAAGGGGTGATACCCCAATCTGCGAGCAGCACTTTCTAATATTTGAGCTTCTTTGTTATGCTCGAATGGGGGCATTGGCTGCGGTTTTTTCCTAGGAGGGGAGAACGGATTTTGACTATCATCCCCTGCCACTCCAATCTCCCATTCGGCTTTTTCGTAATAGGGTTCGAGGTCTTCATACGTTATGGGCCAATCTTCCAACGTTGATCCTTCCACGGTCCCGTAAACCGACTTCATCTTAAAGTCTTCCGGCATGAACCTCCAGCCCATTGCACCATAGCTTACTGTTCCAGAGCCTACGCAAGCAGCGTTATTGGCATAACCGCCCTCACTGGGCAGTAGAACTACTTCTTCCCCGTTGGGCAAGACCCTGACCCTCCTGTGCCTTTCATTGTCTGGTCCATACGCATTGCCCAACAGTGTTGTCCGTTGCGAGAAAATTTCATCGTGATCGTGATCGTCATAGGCTGCCCATCCTCCTCGTTCGAACAATACCACCGACAAACCGGCAACGCTTAGCTCCTTAGCCACAACACCTCCACCTGCTCCCGCTCCGACGATGACGGCATTTACATGTTTATTTTTCATTCGATCAAACGTGTTTGTTTCTACCTTGTACAACCGGGTAATCCATGCCAATCATTCTGTAACTCACGTATTTGTGATTCCCTCCGTGACGTGGGCTTCCGTAAAAGCCTGCCATGGTGTGATCTCGAATGAGCCTGAAAAAAGATCTGTCGTCCCTTCCATTCCAGATTCTTCCACCTTCATATTTACCGTGTATGCTTGTTAGTTCATTAAGACTCCCGTTCTCAATTTTCTTTAAAAATTCAGTTTGATCATTCCACGACAATTCATGAAATTTTTTGTGATACAATTCATGGCAAGTGATTGCCAATGAATACAATCCTTCCCGGTACTTGTTCTGGAATCGCGACAGATGAGTTACCAGTTGTTTGTCAATGAAATTGGTGACGCCCGCATCTTTTGCTCCCATCCATTCGTCGGTGGGGATGATTTGTTCTACTATAGCGTCAACCAATGACGCTTCCTCAACCGTAAAGAAGCGCCATGCCGGATAAAACGAGTTGCTACATCGGGACAATAATAACAAGCTGCCTGAACTTAGAGCGACAAGTTTAATAAATTCCCTCCTGGAAATAAGTGTAGAGTTCATTCGAGATAAAATTGAGTCCGGTATAAAATTATTAAAATTGCCTGAGGGTCATTCGACTTATTTTTTATTTAACTTTCGCGTGTATTGAGAACGAACACACGCGAAAGTTAAATAACGGATCAATGACAAGTCAGAGTATAGTGGATGTTTTGTCGATACGTCTATCGATAGCGGTCGTATTTCTTTTCAATAAATACATCTTTCACTGCTTCCAGGTATTCAAAGCCGTGGAGCATGTCGGGCAGTAGATAACTGCCTTCTACCCACTCGTTCCAGGCATTAATCGTTATCAATTTGGGTTGATTCGGGTGTTTGTCTGCGTACTCTTTAGCTTTCGAAAGCAACGTGGCAAAACTTGTGGGTGTGTTGTGGTAGTGTACCACATCCTTTATCCCCTTTGCCGGAAACCTTGGTGTGTCGTCCCAACCGATGGAAACGCATGGGAAAACCGGAATGTCTAATATTTCGTCCATTTGTTCCCTTATTTTTATCGAGTTTGATCCGTAGACAAGGTAATCTTCGACTTTTCCTCCCATGTTATACATGGCCACACTGTTGAATCCCATTACATCTGCATTTTTTTTAAACTGACCGGCTCTCTCTTCTGACATTAGCGATCCTCCCCCTTGGTTCCACTGGATGTGAAGTCCCGGGAATCCGGCTTTTTTTACTTCATTCCGAAAATAATCAAGTGCCTTGCGAGTCTCTTCTGCACTTCCGCCAAAGCTTTGCATCAGTTTTTCAACACTGAAAACAGAAAAAACAGGTTGACCATCAATTTTAAAATAATTGGGTTGTTTAAAATACTGGTTAATTACCCGGTCAACAATGATTTTAAAGTTTTTCCAGTCTACTTTGGCATCCCAAAGGATGGAATCGTCTTCCCCGTAACGGTGATAGTTCCAGTAGTTGTGCTTTACATCGTGGTTGGCCCACATGATGTAGAACTGCATTTTACTGTTGTTCTTGGCTTTCAAAAATCCATCGTTCAACGCACTTTCCAGGAAGGGTCCCTCTTCGTACCAATACCAGTCGTATACGAATACATTTACGCCATGATCAACGGCAACATCAATCCAGCGTTCCACTACTTCCGGGTCGTTATCTAATTCGTATCCCCAGAGCGGTTGGCGAGGTTGGTAATGGCCTTCGTACCTTGGATTGCCTTTTTTAATCACTTCCCATTCGCCGGTGCCGTCCGCCCATAACTTTGCTCTTCCTAACGGATCGTCGTGACAAGATGGCCATATATAAGCGGCTACATAATATTCATCAGATTTTGATTCCTCTTTCTCCCGATTCTCTGCATACGAGAAATTGGCCAGCAAAAGCCCGAAAATCATTACTAAAACTTTAATTCTATTCATCATCATATTGCTTTTAATTAATTTATAATGTTCTTTATTTCACTTAAAAGGATTTTTGGAGTACATCTTATCATAGATTTATATTAATCCCTGGGATCAAACAACTGCGGGAGCCAAACCTTGAAAAATGGGTAGTCCGTCATGGTATTGCCGGCTGATGTGTAGTCACATAATTCTACCTCTATGGGTGCGGCACCTGTTTCGGTATACGCTTCGGGTAGAAATTTAGCTGAAAAAGTCATCCAGATGTTTGCATCAGCACTACTTTTTGGTGCAACCTCAATGTAGCCATTCTTATCGGTAATAGGTGCAAGGATGGCCTCCAGTCCGGGACCCTTGAGTCTATCGTCGCGTGTAAGTACTACCGGTCCTCTTGTAATTGCTTTGTACACGGGTTTTTCACCAATCGAGTGCACCTTGCCACGCATATCAAACGAGATAGAGAGCTTGTCGTTGTTCTTCCACTCTCTCGATATGTTCAAATATTCCCCCGACACTACTTCTTGGATGGGTTCACCGTTTACCCGAACAGTGCTCTTTTCACTCCATCCCGGTATGCGAACTACCAGTGACAGATGCTCTGTTTTTTTCAATTTCACGGAGATGTCTATGTCACCTGAAACAGGGTAGCTGGTATGCTGTTCGATGATCAGCTGGTTTCCTCCCGGTATTTTTAATTCATAAGTCCCATCAATATAGAAATTTACCGATGCCCCGTTTTTGGACTCCATCACCGCGGCATTCAAAGATGCCTTATCTTTCGTGATATCGTAGTAGGAGATCAATCCCAGCATCACATATTTTCTGCCCCAGATATCCCACGCCTTAAGCCTACTTTCCGGAGCATAATTACCGATATATCCCTCCCGGGTTTGAGTTGCAATCAGGCCTTTCACTGCATCCGTCAGCTTCATCTTCAATTCGGGGGTCGGATTATACCGGTATGCCAGTGCTGCCGATGTGAACCATTTTCCCCAAAACTCACCTTGCCAACAGCTGTGTTCATCGTGACGGGTAAAGGGATCGATAAGCTTATGTATATTATGTATATCTTGTGCGAGTATTCTGTTGGTATATGACGCTTGGAACTTTTTCCCGACCTGTTCCCGGATGGTTACTGAAGAGGCCGGTGAATAGCTGTCTTTGACTACAGGTTTTACTTGAGCGCAAATTATTGAACTGATAAAGAATAAAGAAATAAAAAGAGAATACCTCATGATGCTAATTATTTTTATTTTTTGTTTTTCTGGAATATTCCGAAGTTATTTTTTTGACAATTTTCAGGTAGCTTGCCTCCGGATCTCCTTTTGTAGGTACCAGGTATCCGCCCTCACCCAATTCGTTCCAAGCGTAGAGGGTAACCAACCTTTCTTTTGTTGTAAGTTCCGGGTTCTCATCCATCCAGACAATGGCCGATCTTAAAAACTCTTCAAACTGTTCGGGTGTCCTGTCTACAAAGTAATAGCCCACCGGGGCATTGGTGCCTTCGGGTCCTTCCCAGGGACGCTTATCCCACCCTACGGTCACTTCGGGAATATAAGGTGTTTTCGCGGATCCGGACCACTGTTTTTGGTGCGCTTCCACTAATTCTGAATAAGGGTGCGCCTCTGAGCCGGCCCGGTAACCGGGTACAATATTGTAATGCGTCCGATGCGTAAATCCATTATTTAGTTTTTCAGGTGTTCCGCAACCGGCTATTGACAAGCCTTTGAACCCGCTTTCTTTTGCCACATTCTGCATTCGTGAGATACTTTTCTCGTCGAGGTCAGCTGGATTGAAAATAACAACCAATGGCTTGCCGTCAACCGTCACGTATTGCGAATCCTTAAAATATTGCATCCAGTACCTGGCGGCTTCTTCCCAGTTATCGGCCCCTTTGATTTCCGCTCCACTATGATTGGCTACCAAAAGACCGAACCGTAACCGATTCTTATTGCTCGCTTTCAAGTAATAATTCATGCTAACATGTTGAGGTGCATTTTCTATTTCAGTAACGTTGATTGGGCCGTTTGTATCCCTCCAGTACCAGCAAAACAAGAAATAATCGAGTCCATGATCTGCGGCCAAGTCAATTTGTTTTTCAACAATTTCCTGCGAATCGCCCCGCCATCCCCAAACGGGTTCTCTTTCCGAAAAATCTTCAGCCAACAGTCGGGTCAACATCCGTGGGGCATTTTTTGCCCACGGTTGATTAGGGTCGTTTGCGTGGCGGTTGTGGCCCGACCAACCGTCGTAAAAGTAAGCGCCTATCTTGATATTTTTTTCAAACTGGTTATTTGAGGATTGCTTGGGATTGGAAGAACAACCTGTTAGGATGGCAGCCAAAATAAAAAGAAAAAATTCTGTACTACGATTCATCTTGTTTTTTATTTAGGTGAAATAATATCATCTTCCTGTATCACTTTCTCCCGACTACTTCTTTAATTGCTTTTAATTTTGCAGCATCCGGATCTCCTTTTGTGGGAACCAAGTATCCTCCCTCGCCCAGTTCGTTCCACGCGTAAATCAGGACAATACGTTCTTTTGGAGTTTTGGTCGGGTTATCGTCCATCCATTGGATGGCATCCATTAGGAAATTTTTGAAAAGTTCCGGTGAACTGTCCGGGAAATACCACCCGGCCGGTTGGTTGCTCAACCCATTGGATCCTTCCCACGGGCGTTTATCCCATCCTGAGTTAATTACCGGGATATAGGGTTGCTCCTCTGTTCCTTTCCATCTTGGTTTAGCTCGGTCAATTAATTCTTGGAAACTGTGTTCCTCCGATCCATCAGCATACCCTGAAGTGACGTTATAGTGAGTGCTATGGGTAAAACCCGATTTGGATCGGGCGGGTTCACCACAACCGGCAATAGATAAACCGTTTTTCAGGCCTTCCTCTTTAGCCACAACCTGCATAGCCTCCAGACTTTCATTGTCGATAGCATTGTCTCCGGTGCCGAAAAGAACCAAGAGAGGCTTGCCATCTACGGTCATGTATTGCGGGTCTTTAAAATACTTCGACCAGTAACGGGTTGCGTCTTTCCAGTTTTCTTTTCCCAGAATCTCGAACCCCCCGTGGTTGGCAATCAGTAGGCTATACTTGATTCGGTGCCGATTTTTCGCTTTCATGAATAACTCCATACTTTTGTGGTGATGGTCGTTTTCGATGGCTTTCACATTTATCGGTCCTTTATTGTCTTTCCAGTACCAGCAGAAAAGAAAGAAATCAACGCCATTATCTGCTGCCAGATCAATCTGGCGTTCCATGATTTCCAACTCATCGTTCCGCCAGCCCCAAACGGGTTCCCGGTCGGAAAATTCTTCGACAAACCTCCTGGTTAAGTGCGTGGGAGCATTTTTTGCCCACGGTTCATTCGGGTCATCAGCAAAACGGTTTTTTCCTGACCAGCCGTCAAAATAATAAACTCCTATGGTTGCCGGCTTTTTGGTGGAGTTATCTGTTTGTAATAACACTGGTGTCGGGGCTTTAACCTGAATTGCCTGTGTTGTCTTTAGCGGAGTGATGGCCGCGAGAGACATAACGCATCCTAACAGGCCAAACAATAGAACATAATTTTGTTTTTTCATCTTATACGTACAATTAATGGATTATCTTTTTTTATCACTTCAAGAAAACGTTCCGGACAAATTTGTTTTTGCCAACGGCGTTCAAATCACTTACTTTTTCACCGTTTACCAGAAAGTTTTCAATATGTATGTTGCTGACCCCATGTGAATCATCAAATCCGGAAAGATAAATATAGGAAGAACCGGTAGCGTTATATTCTATATCGCCGTAATAAATATTATCCCGGATAAAGAGGTCATAATTCTTGAAACCACTGTTTTTATCTATCGCAAGGAGACCATCCTTTGATGTCTCATTAACCGGAGTATTCTTCCCATTATAGAAAATATTTTTAAATGTAATGTTATCGATATTGCCCCTAATCGTATCTCCCGAATAGAAGCTTTCGTATACACCCAGAACGATTATTTTTCCCCACGCATTCCTGGCTATAGGGGTTGTTCCAATAATCAAACTGTCTTTTAGGGGCTCTTCAATGTAAATGTTTTCATAATGGATATCTGTAATGTGTCCCCGGTCACAATTTTGAATATCCATGGCTACAGAAGTAAAATGAGGAATATAAATATTGGTGTATGAAATATTTTTTATCGTATCGGCGAATGTATCTGCCCCAATCTCCAGGACCCTCCCCCAATCGTTCCAAAGAACACAATTTTCCACGTGAATATTTTCGATAATATTGTATGGTTCTATATATGCACTTTTCGATCCTCTGACAACGATATTGTCATCAAAAGAGCGAATAAAGGAATTTTTTATAGTTGCATTTTTGCAATTCACTAGGTTTATTCCGTCTGAATTATACCTCCATAGTCCGATAAGCTTTACGTTATCGAATGTAATCGCATTGCAGTTACTCAGGAAGGTCGACCAGATGTGGGGATCCCGGAGAATGATTCCATCAATATTTACGTTTGTTACGTTGTTCATCCGTATCATATTGACGGCTTCATTTCTGGCAATCTTGCTGGCATCGAGAATTCCCCTTCCCAGAATTTTCACGTTTTGGGCATTTTCACTGTGAATAACACCATAAACGATTGCACCACCCTCAATGTAGACGGTTTCATCACTTTTGGGTTTGATCACGCCCGCATCATGAATGCCTGGGCCGAAATAATGAACTTTTGGATCCTCTTTATCAATTTTATACTTTGGAATTGGGTTTGCGAAGACATGTAATGCCCGATGGTAGCCGTTGACCTCCACGGCAAACTGTAACGGTTTTGATATTTTGAACGTTATCGTATTGTTTTCAATTTTCGGATTGATCCCGAATTCTTTTGGTCGTATTTCTGCCGTCTCGATTTTTCTTTTTGGGATGATTTTTATCTCCACCTCTCCCTCAAAATCGAAATAGCTGAATGAGACGATTTCCGTCTGGTCGATCGGACGCTGATAACCTGGCCAAATTTGATTGATGGGAAACTTCGAGGCCCTGGCCTGATAAACAAATACTTGTTTGCCATTCACAAACATGTCAAAATCATCAGACGCACTTTCCTCGTGGGGAGCGTCGTATAAGATGACCGTTGCATTGTTCACCTTATTGCATGCGCAGCACACGATAATTGCCAATGTCCATAAAATGAACTTGATTCCTTTATCTCTTTTTAAAAATTCCATAATTTAACTTTGTCGCATTACACCGTTAGGAAAACTCATTCCTAACAGGAGATTGTTTCTTATTTTTCATGAACAACTTCTTTGATTTGCTTTAGAAAACTGGCTTCAGGGTCGGACTTTGTCGGTACAAGGTATCCACCTTCTCCCAGTTCGTTCCACGCATAAAGCAAAACCACTCTTTCCCGGGTAGTGAGGGTTGGGTTCTCTTTCATCCACTGAATGGAACTTTTCAGGTAGTTCTTAAATTGTTGGGGTGTCCCATCCGGGTAGTACCATCCCTCTTTTTGTCCCAAACCGTTAGGACCCTCCCAGGGACGGTTGTCCCAACCTACCGTTACAATCGGAATGTAGGGTTGTTGTTCAGTTCCAACCCAAGCATTCTGATTGGCTTCTATCAACTCGGCATAGGTGTGTTGTTGGGAGGTGCCATCGTGACGCGGCTTCACGTTGTAGTGTGTAGAGTAATTAAAGCCTTCTTTCTCCTTTGCTCCCCTTCCACATCCGGCAATAGCCAAGCCATCCTTAAAACCGAGTTCTTTTGCCGCGGCTTGCATCTTGGCCAACTGCTCGTTGTTAATTGCATTGTCGCCGGTTCCAAAAATTACAACCAACGGTTTTCCGTCAACTTTCACATACTGCGGATCCTTAAAATATTGTGCCCAGTATCTTACCGCATCTGCCCAATTTTCGTTTCCGATAATCTCAGCTCCACCGTGATTAGCGATCAGGAGACTGTATTTCAGCCTTTTTTTGTTTTTTGCTTTCAGATAGAGCTCCAGACTGGTATGTTTTGAGTCTTTTTTTATGGCTTCTTCGTTTAGAGCTCCTTTGTTGTCTTTCCAATACCAACAGTAGAGAAAGAAATCTACGCCGTTATCAGCGGCCAGGTCTATCTGTTGCTCCATAATGTCCATGGAGTCATCCCGCCAGCCCCAGATCGGCTCTCTTCCCGAAAACTCTTCTGTCATCCGCTTACTCAAATGTGTTGGAGCATTTTTCGCCCACGGTTGGGCCGGATCGTCTGCATGACGATTCTTTCCTGCCCAGCCATCAAAGTAATATACACCCACGGTTGCTTCTTTCTCTTTCTTGGCTGCACAACTAAAAGCTCCAACGATAACCAGTAAAACAAGTGTAAATTTGAGGTAATGCATATGTCAGAATTATTTAATAAATTTCACATCAGTAAATGAAAAAGAAGAATCATCCTCCAGTGTCTTATCCAGGTAGGGGCTGTACATTTTTGCCGATATGGTACCCTTTTCGGTATCGATATCCAACAAGCGTATGTAACCATTGTCCTTACGTTGGTAATCCTGGAGTATCTGGTAAATATTGTTTCCCTGTGTCCCTTGATCAATTTTCCAGGCACTCCAAACCGTATGTCCACTAAGCACCAGTAGCACATTCTTGTTAGGCTTAATGTATTGTTCAAAAATATCAATCACTTTCATATCTCCGTAACCGGCATTGTCGGGGGCAATCTCACCTCTTCCGGTAAGGTGATAGTGCGTAAGGATAATGGCATTATGATCGGGATGCTCTTTCAAAACTTTATCCATCCACTGAGCTGCTTCTTCGCGAGCACAGAATTCCAGTGTCACTACAATCCAATTCACATCACCTGCACGGAAAGTATAGTAAGAGTTGTCGCTCTTGTTGTTCTCGAACCGCCCCTTTTGCAGAGGGAACCGATTGACCGGGAAGAAATAATTAAATTTTTGCGTGTTTCGTAAATTTACGTTTACGTCACCGGGTGCCGCACTCCCGCTGAATTCTCCTACTGCCCCTGTATCGTGATTCCCCAGTGCGATTGCATAAGGAACGTTGGCCCTGTCAAGAATACGCATACCTACGGAAGCTAACTCCCATTGATCAAAATTATCAAAATTGACCAAATCGCCCACGTGCAGAGCTATTGGTGTTTTCATCGAATCTGCTTTGGCCGCGATCCACTCTATTTGTGAAAAGAATACCCCTCTCTTTCTTGTTACGTTTTCCTGAGTGTCGGGAATAACGGGTATTGTAAATTTTTGAGCTGAAACAATACCGCAAGTCAACATCAGAATTCCATACAGGAAGAAAACCTTATTTTTTAACGTTTTATTCATATTATTCGTATTTAAAAATTTGTGATTTCTATTTTTTGGACCTATCGTCCGCTACTCTTTTAATTGCTTTTAAAAATTCTCCGTTTGGATCCCCCTTTGTGGGCACTAAATACCCCCCTTCACCATTCTCGTTCCAGGCATAAAGCAAAATCATCCGCTCTTTCGTTGTTTTTGTGGGGTTTTCATCCATCCAGG
>JAAZMI010000114.1 GCA_012798895.1 Bacillota bacterium | reverse complement strand
TCAAATTGGAAAGAAAAACCCCCACATAGAGATGTTAAAGATTCCCCCGATCGCCCATCAGAAAATCTGGAAAACATTGTCCCGGTACAACCGGCCAAGGGATATGATATGCACCTTGTCATTAAAGATATCGCAGATGAAGGCGACTTTTTGGAAATCAAGCCGGAATTTGCATCCGAAATAATCGTTGGTTTTGCAAGACTGGAGGGAAACACTGTTGGCATTGTAGCCAATCAACCCAAAGTGCGTGCGGGCTGCATGAGCGTTGACAGCGCTGATAAACAAGCACGTTTTATCCGTTTCTGTGATGCTTTTAATATTCCCATCGTACTTCTTGTAGATACGCCGGGGTACCTGCCAGGCAAAGACCAGGAATATTCAGGAATCATCCGGCACGGTGCAAAGGTGCTTTATGCCTTGTCTGAAGCAACTATACCTAAAATCGCTGTTCTTTTAAGAAAAGTCTACGGCGGAGCGGCTCTGGGAATGGGCATATTGCCCGGCTTCGGGACAGATCTAATATTTGCTTGGCCTACCGCTGAAGTAGGCGCTATGGGAGCTGAACAGGCAGTGGCCCTATTCTATGCAGATGAAATAAAAGATGCCCCCAATCCCGAAAATTTCAGGGCCCAGAAGGTGCAGGAATACAGAACCCATTATGCCGATCCTATGGCATTGGCATCTGATGTGACATATATTCATGACATCATTGAACCCAGAAAGACCAGGCAAACCCTTATTCGTTCCCTTCGGCTTATAAAAAATAAAAAAATTGGCACAACCCCCAAGCGGCATGGGAATATTCCCCTCTAGAGCATAATATTTAAAATTGCAGTTGAGTTTAAGCAAAAAAACAAAATTGACAGGAGGACAGATAAAAATGAATTTCAGTCTGACAGAAGAACAAAAAATACTTCAGGACAATGCAAGAAGATTTGCAATAAACGAGATGCTACCATCCATTCGGGAATACGAGGAGCAGCGTAAGGTAAATCACGACCTAACAAAAAAAATGGGTGAATTGGGTATGCTGGGGGTACATATTCCGGAACAATATGGGGGAGCCGGATATGACTATACTGCAGCGGCTCTTATATGGGAGCAGTTGAGTTATGTCAGCTGGTCACAAACCCTTACGGCATTAGGACACAGCGTTTTAGCTGCAACTATCCTTAATATGGGGGCCAGCGATAAACAAAAACAAAAATATCTTCCTCCTCTATGCCGCGGAGAGAGCATCATAGCTGTGGGAGCGGTAGAGCCTGCAGCGGGCAGCGATGCCGGTGCTATAGAAACCAAAGCTGAATTAGTTGGCGATAAGTGGATCATAAATGGCACTAAAAACTTTATCACTACCGGCAGTATAGCAGATACAACTCTTGTACTGTGTCAAACAGATAAAAGCATGGGATGGAGGGGGATTGCTTTAATTGCAGTTGATGCCGACACCCCTGGTTTTTCCAAAGAACCTATAAACATGATAGGTGACTTAGCTGGAGATATTTGTAATCTTAGCTTCCTGGACTGCAGCGTGCCCAAAGAAAACCTTATAAATGAGATCGGACGGGGCCTTAATGTCGCCCTTCACGGAATAGACTCTGCCCGTCTTTTTATAGCTGCTGGAGCTCTCGGCATGGCGCAATGTTGTTTGGACTCCTGCATAAAATTTGCAAAAGAACGTTCACAATTTGGAAAACCTATCGGCTCATTTCAGATGATACAAGATACCATAGCAAGCCTTGCCGCCGAACTTATGGCAGTTCGCTGGCAGGTATATTATGCAGCTGATCTTAAAAGCAAGGATCTTCCTCATGCCAAGGAGCTTTCAGCTGCTAAAATATTAGCCAGTGATTTAGCTATAAAAGCCTCCGAACAAGCTATTCGTGTACACGGGGCTTACGGATGTACCGATGATTATCCCGTTGCCCGTCATTATCGCGATGCGATTTTAACGGCCATTCTTGGAGGCACGAAAGAAATGCACAAACTAACAATAGGACGTGAACTGTTAAATCTAAACGCAAGAACGTGATTGCTTAAAGTCATG
>JAAZMI010000113.1 GCA_012798895.1 Bacillota bacterium | reverse complement strand
TCGACAAAAATTTTGCTGTGCTAAGAGAAACCAAGATGCCGGCCGCCCTGGTTGAAGTAGCTTATATCAGCAACCCGGAAGAAGAAAAACTGTTGGCGGACGAGGCTTTTCAACAGCGGGCCGCCGGCGCGCTGGCACAGGCGATCAAAAGGTTTTTCTTGGAATGAAACAGCTTTGTCTTCATTCGAATGTCTGCCTGTTTTTGCAGGCGGCATCGCCTTCTCGCCCTTATGAGGAGGCAGCCATCTCTCTGGCCAGCTCTTGAATGGTTGTATTCTCCAAAACCTGCAGCATCTCACTTTGCGCTTCTTGCCAGACATCCCTTAAGGGGCAGGAGGATCTGTTCCCGCAGGGCATGCTTTGAAGCAGGCAACGGGTAATTTTTACCGGGCCGTCGATGAGCTCGATCACATCCCGCAGGGTGATCTGCCCGGGGTCTGTGCAAAGAAGAACCCCCCCGCCGGCGCCCCGCGTGCTTTTAATCCAACCCGTCCGGCGAATTGTGGCCAAGAGCTGGGCGACCAGGTTGGGTGGCAGTTTTCTGCGCTCCACAATCTCCCGTGTGGTCGTCTTCTGGCCCGGTTGTAACATGGCCAGATCGGCGAGGGCGATGATTGCGTATTCTGCTTTCTTTGTGATCATGGATATTTTCCCCCCTATACAGAAAGAGGCTCTAAAGTTTCCATCCCGTCTTCTTTTGTGAACACCGATGCCTTCCCCTTCGGATCTATTTTTAATGAAGGCCCAATTCTGGTAGTTATTTAACCAAGTTGGTTATATTTTACCAGAAAAAACTTCTCCCGTCAAGGGCGGCCGGGATCTTGCAAATTGTTAAATGCCGGAAAAAATACAGTGCCGAGCGGGCGCGGCATGAAGGATGGCCCGGCCCCGGGGCCGGGCCATCGCCGGAGCTGAAGCGATTGCATGGGGGCAGCAACGGAGCAGAGCGATTACAGTGGGGTTACTGCCTGATACAAAATAATCTGATCACAACAGGGCTGCAATCAGAAGCAAAATCGCTTTACAGCCCGTTCCAGGCAGTGGAGACCAGATCGTTTGGCGTCATGACCGGGGTTCGTTCAGGTTAAAATTAATGGTTTCCGGTGCCTGCTTCAAATTTTAATTTTTTTCGCAGGTGGCTTCCCAGCCAGAGCGAACTGATGAGGCCAAAGCCGACATTGGCCATGGCGACGGCGCCCCAGGCCCCCAGGGGCCCCATCTGGAGGAAGATGGTCAGGATGTAGGCTCCGGCCGCTTGAAAGACCAATAACCGGAGAAGGATGTTGACAAAGGGGGGCAGACCGTGGCCCATGCCCTGAAAGGTGGAATTGGCCAGCAGCCCGGCGCCCAAAAAACAGTAGGTTAGGGCGGTAATCCGAAAATATTGGCTGCCGTATCTTACCATATCGGGGTCTGTGCTAAATATTTTAATCAGGTAAGGAGCAAGGATAATGACTAGCACGCCCATGGGGATCATTATCTGAAAAAGGAATTTGCGCCCCTGCAGGAAAGTTTCTTTGACCCGCTCCAGCTTCCCGGCACCAAAGTTTTGCCCGGCCATGATCACCACGCCGGCGGCAAGTCCAACCAGCGGCAGGATCATGATGGCTTCGACGCGGAAACCGATGCCGAAGGCCGCTACGAGTATGTTTCCCAGGGGCAGCCGCATTAAGATGAAATTAAAGCAGAACAGAGACAAAGAAAGGAAGCTTTGGTTCAGCGAAGCCGGCAGGCCGACCGTCAGTATCTCTGCCAGTTGCTGCCGGCGCAAAGTGAAGCGGCGAAAATCGAGATTGAAGATTCCCCTGCCTCGCCGGTAGTAATCCAGGGCATAGAGGCAGCCGACTACCCAGGAGATGCCGGTGGCGATGGCGGCACCCTTGACCTCCAGACGCGGGAAAAACCAGATGCCGAAGATGAAGAAAGGATCCAAAATGATATTGGTGATGCTGGCCACCAGCAACATGCGCATGGAAACCTTGGTGTACCCTTCCCCCCGCAGGGTGCCGTCAAAGACGTGCAGAAGATATTTGGCGATGCCGGCCAATATTATAACTTGCACATAATCATGGGACATATTAAATATGTTGCCCTCAGCGCCCATAAATGAAAGAATCAGGGGCGAAAGAGGAATGCCGATGGCGGCGATTAAGAGGCCGATCCCCACGGCCAGGGCAACCCCTTGTTTTCCCGTTTCAGCGGCAAATTCCCGATCGCCGGCCCCCAGGGCGCGTGCCACCGCAGAGCTGACGCCGATAGTAAGGCCGGCACCGATGGAGATCAGAAACATATAGATGGGGAAAGTAAGGCCCATGGCCGTGATGGCATCGTTTCCCAAGCGAGAAACATAGAAAGTATCCACGACATTAAAAATAGTGATGAAGGACATGGCGATGATTATGGGATAAGAAAGTTTAAGCAAGGAAGGCAGGATTCCGCCTTCCAAAAGATCGAGGGCATTGATTGTGGGAGCCTCAATTTCAGGTTGCCCGGTAATATCCAGGGCTTCATCACTGTAGGTGCCGGTACGGTTATCGTTGCTGCTAACGCTATAGTCTTCTTGAGTGCTTATGCTACTTTTTTCTCTGGATCCCATTTTGGCCTCCTTAAATATAACGGGAACGGATAGATTTAAAACTGTTTTCATTATGGCATCTACGTCGAAACCTATCAATATTGGAATTGGCCCGTGGCGCGGAAAAAATATAAAAGGATCTGCGGTTTTATGTTAGAATAATAGCGGGG
>JAAZMI010000112.1 GCA_012798895.1 Bacillota bacterium | reverse complement strand
CCCATGCCGGGCACACAAAAAAGAGCCGTGCTGTCTGCTTACAGCCCGGCTCTTTTATTGATCTTGCATGTTTCTGTTTAACTACTGCCTTATGTCTAAAAACCGAGAGCACCCTCTGTACCGGTATACTTTCTCCTCAATTTTGGTTTTTCAATCTTGCCGGTAGGATTGCGGGGGATTTCACCGAAAAATATCTTCCTGGGCCTCTTAAACCTTGGCAGTTCCTCACAAAAAGTCATAATCTCTTCTTCTGTAATCTCTTTACCGGGCACTGATTCCACAACGATGGCCACTATTTCACCCAGCCGTTCATCGGGTATACCGATTGCTGCCGCATCCCTTACAGCAGGGTGTGTATGCAGAAAGTTTTCGACTTCTACGGGGTACACATTCTCCCCGCCGGTAATAATTACATCTTTCTTCCGGTCTACAATGTAGATAAAACCGTCTTCATCTTGTCTTACAATATCGCCGGTATGGAGCCATCCTCCTCTTAATGCCAGCGCCGTCTCTTCAGGATTTTTATAGTATTCCCTCATCACGCCGCCCCCGCGCAAAAGCAGCTCTCCCGGTTCACCGGGGGTAACATCCCGATCGTCTCCATCGACTATGCGGGTTTCCCAGTTAAAACCGGGCCGGCCGATCGCCCCGATTTTGTGAATGTTCTCCATTCCCAGGTGAACAGAATTCGGGCCGGTGCCCTCGGCAAGACCATAATTTGTATCATAATCCATCTCCGGGAAATAGCGTTTCCAATGAGCAATCAGAGAAGGAGGAACAGGTTGGGCTCCGATGTGCATCAGGCGCCACTGGGAGAGTTCATAATCTTCTATCTTCAATTCACCGCTATCCAGCTTCAATAATATATCCTGTGCCCAGGGAACAAGCAACCAGACTATTGTTCCTTTTTCCTCACTTACAGCCTCAAATACCCATTCCGGCGATACTCCTTTCAAAAGTACTGCCGATCCGCCAACGATAAGGCTTCCAAACCAGTGCATCTTTGCGCCGGTATGATAGAGCGGCGGAATAAGAACAAAAACATCATCTATCGTCTGTAGATGATGTCTGTTTTCAGAGATACAGACGTGTTCCATGTTTTTATGTGTTAAAAGGATCGGCTTTGGCCGCCCCGTGGTTCCGGACGTAAAATAAAGGCCACAGGGGTCTTCAAAAGCAATGTCAACATCTAAGGGATCGGAGTTGGCTCCGGAGAGCAACGCAGAATAGGATTGTGCAAAAGA
Source organism: Bacillota bacterium (assembly GCA_012798895.1). Classification (GTDB taxonomy): domain Bacteria; phylum Bacillota; class Dethiobacteria; order DTU022; family UBA8154; genus JAAZMI01. The sequence goes on along the minus strand of JAAZMI010000112.1, from coordinate 35,520 downwards.
GGGAATTTCTTCATCGTTTTCGCTCACACAGATAAATTTTTCCACATAATCAAGTGTATCTTTTACAGTCTCCACCCTGTCTGCAAATTCATTACCAAAGATAAACACCTGAGGCTCGGCTACATCTGCACTGTATTTTATATCCTCGGCGGTAAACCTAAAATTAAGAGGAACTACCCAGGCGCCAGTGCGAATAATACCAAAGTAAGCTACCAGCCAGTCTATGGAATTGAACATAAGATGCATAACCTTGTCACCCTTTTCAATTCCCATCTCCCGGAGAACCTGCGAAAACTTGTTGGCATCCCTGTCAAATTCACGCCAGGTGATTGCGATGCGCTTGTTTTCTGCAGGAACCCTCTCCACTAATGCCACCTTATCCGGATACATCCTGGCATTTCTCGCCAGCATCTCACCGATGTGGACTTGCACATTGTACATTTTGAGGTCTCCTCCCTGCACATTATTATAATCTCTACGTAATATTGCCGGTAGCAACATTACGGAAGGGGAACAGCCCCCATTTAATAGTGGAGTTTCGTGGCAGCTACAATGTCAGGAAGATCCGCCTCCGACAGAAAAGTATGCATAAATTAACGTTCTTAGGGCTGGCTCGCGTAAAATCCTGGCAAAAATTATCTTTTGTCCCTTAGATTACAGTTTGTAATTGAGCACATTTTTCCCCTGCTATAGAGTATTGTATAAGACCTTTCCACAAATGTCAATATTCAAAAAACGGGCACAGGTATTATCACAACCAAGTCATTATTATTTAATGCAACCAAACAGTAACCGGCAGGGAATGGTACCTTGTTAGAGGAATATTGATGACCTGTCCATTTAAATCTGTCAACAAGGTGCTCACAATATTTTTCGTAATATTATGACTAAATTCTTCCACAAAACCCTGCTCTTCCAGGTTTTTAAAGATCTCTAAAACGTAGAATGTTACATCGCGGCGCAGATCATCTTCCAACTCGCGTATAAATTGTGCTGGTAGATCCACCGTATAGCCCCCGATCTCCAACTTACCGATGGAGATGAAATTCTGTGTATATTTTTCCACCAAAGAAGGGATATCTGCTTTCAGTTCTGCCATGTAAACCGGGTATTCCTGCTGTATCTGACGCTCTACTTCCTGGCTGACAAAGCCAAGAATTGTCTCCCCGCGAAGATAAACGTTGATACCATCTTGATTTTTTAAAGTAAAAACCAGCATTATAATAAGAAGAGATAGAAAACCAACCATGATTCCCGTACAAAAAAATATCAGATTTTGGGGGGAGATATACTTTTTGCGTGCCAATATTTTTTTATTGCGTGAAAACATGAGACCACCCACCTTCTTAAATTATACTAGACCCGGGGGTGCTAATTTATGCCTGGCAATTGTTATATATTGACATACTCCCTACGGATAAATCCGGGGGTTTTACGGCAGAAATGATAAATACCGGGGAAAATTGCAGGAACTTTCGGGGAAAATAGAAAAACCGGGATCACGAGGATCCCGATTCTATTGTGGTGGGCGAACGGCGATTTGAACGCCGGACCCCCTGCTTGTAAGGCAGGTGCTCTCCCACTGAGCTATTCGCCCCCTGGTGGTGACCCCTAGGGGATTTGAACCCCTGCTGCCAGCTTGAAAGGCTGGTGTCCTCACCGATTAGACGAAGGGGCCAAAAAATGGTGGGCCCACTAGGACTCGAACCTAGAACCAACCGGTTATGAGCCGGTAGCTCTGCCAATTGAGCTATGGGCCCACAAAAATGGCTCCCCAGGCAGGATTCGAACCTGCAACCCACCGGTTAACAGCCGGTTGCTCTACCGTTGAGCTACTGAGGAATGCCTTTAGGGCAATTCATATTATAACGGATTAGCCTGTTTCAGTCAAGGGGCCTGCCGCCGTTTTTTATTTAAATTTCCCATTTTACATCTTTCCCCTGTTTATTCTTCTATATCCTTTCCATCACTACATCCTTCACCGCCACTATTCAAGATAATCCTTTAACCTCTTGCTGCGCATCGGATGCCTCAGCTTACGCAAAGCCTTGGCTTCAATCTGCCTGATGCGCTCCCTGGTCACCCCAAAAACCTGCCCCACTTCTTCCAGGGTGCGGGTGCGCCCATCGTCAAGACCGAATCGCAAGCGTAATACCTTTTGTTCGCGAGGGGTTAATGTATCGAGTACATCTTCCAACTGTTCCCGTAAAAGTTCAAAAGCTGCAGCCTCTGCAGGCGCCTGAACTTCCTGATCTTCGATAAAGTCCCCCAGGTGGCTGTCATCCTCTTCCCCGATCGGAGTTTCCAGGGAAACTGGTTCCTGCGCAATCTTAAGAATTTCCCTGACCCTATCCACATTGGTATCCATCTCCTGGGCGATCTCTTCCGGTAGAGGTTCGCGGCCCAGTTCCTGCACGAGTTGGCGCGAAACCCGGATCAGTTTGTTGATCGTCTCCACCATGTGCACGGGGATACGAATCGTGCGTGCCTGATCCGCAATTGCCCGTGTGATAGCCTGCCTGATCCACCAGGTTGCATAGGTGCTAAATTTGTATCCTTTGCGGTAATCAAATTTTTCTACGGCTTTGATCAAACCCAGGTTGCCCTCCTGAATTAGATCCAAAAAGAGCATGCCCCTGCCAACATATTTTTTGGCAATGCTAACCACGAGGCGCAAATTTGCCTCTGCCAGCTTTCTTCTCGCTATCTCTTCGCCTCTTTCCATACCTTTAGCCAGCTCTACTTCTTCCTCCGGCGTCAGGAGGGGGATTTTTCCTATTTCTTTAAGGTACATGCGTACAGGATCGTTGATACTAATTCCCTCGGGCACGGCGGTACCGACGCTTTTTTTCGGGGTAGCTTTTGCATTATTTTCTTTGCCACCAGTGTCGACATCTGCCGTCTCATCCATCACCTCGACGCCCTGTTGGGAAAGTTTTTCATAGAACTCATCGATCACTTCCGCGTTCAGGCTGAAATCCTGCAGTGCATCAAGTATCTCTTTGTAGGTGAGATTACCCTTTTTTTTACCCTTTTCAAGGAGGGAATGTTGGATTTCCTGTAAAGAGGTTTTTTTCTCCACTTCTTTAGACATCAAAATCCTCTCCTTCCCCGGAGCGGTAAAGCTCCTCTTCCCATCTCTTCAAATCGTGAATACGCTTCAGCTTCGCACCGATTTTTTCCCTGTTGTTATTTTCTCTTAAGGATTTAATCAGCTTCTCTCTTTCGGCGGCCCAATGCAGGGTTTTTATTCTTCGCAAGCAATCTTTTACGATCTTATCAACCCTGGTCTCTTCTGCAGGGTTGGAGGTCATGGCCATCGATATAATCAATTTATGCATCTCCTGCTTAGAAAAGTAACTTAACAATTCAGCCACGCTTATCTCCTGACCCTTCTGATGAGAATCAAACAAGCACCGGGCAATTTCCCGGTGGGGGCCAGCCGTAAAACTATCAATACCAATCTCCTGCGCGTGCAACCGTTCAAGATACCGGGGAAAGCGGATCACACAGGATAAAAGTTCCCTTTCAACTTTTTCGCGGAGGGAAACATTATTATCTTTAACCGCTTTTATAACAGTATTTTTATTTTGTGTGTGAAAGCTTCGTAATTTATTCTCCAAATCTTCCCGTAATACCTCTAGGGATGCATTGATTTCCCCGGCAATTATCTTTAAATATTCTTCCCTTTCCAGGATTTCTTCAACCTCTTTAAGAATATCCCGTGCTTCTTTCCAATAGTTGATCCGTCCTTCCTTTGTATCCGGATTATGCTGTTTTTTAGCCATAGCCAGGCGGTAGCCGGTTAAGGATTTGGCTGATGATAAAATATCTTCTCGAAAAGATTTTTCCCCGTATCTAAGCACAAAATCGGCCGGATCGTACCCCGGGGGTAACTGAGCCACCCGCACCTGACAACCTTCATTTTTGAGTAGTTTCAACCCGCGCAGGGCGGCCGCCTCTCCACCGGTATCCGCATCAAAAACGAGAATAACTCTATCAAGACGGCTTCTTAGCAGGGAAAACTGCGTATCTGTCAGTGCAGTCCCCATGGTGGCCAGCGTCTCCGTTATGCCATGCTGGTAAAGGGTGAGCACATCCATGTAACCTTCAACCAGCAGAGCCTCTTTCTTTTTCCTAATTTCCGGTAAGGCCCGGTGAAAACCATAGAGAATCCGTCGTTTATTAAAAAGGGGTGATTCCGGCGTATTCAGATATTTGGGCTCCCCCCGGCCCAGAATGCGGCCGCCAAAAGCGATCACACGACCCTGGGCATCCTCTATCGGGAAGATCAGGCGTTCTCGAAAGTAATCGTAGAAACGGCCCGGTGGCTTTTCACCAACCAACCCCCCTTTTGCTGCCAATTTAAGATCATAATCTTTTTTACGCAGCTCGCCTATCAATCCTTTCCAGCTATGTGGAGCATAACCCAATCCAAAATCTTGAATTGTCTGCTCGTTCAACCCCCGTTGAAAAAGATGTTCCAATGCTTTTTTCCCGGCAAGTGTTTCCCACAATAATTTTTGATAATATTTTTGCGCCAGGGAATTCATTGCCAATAGCATCTCCCGGCGACGCCTGTTTTCCCGTTCTAGCGGAGAAGAAGGATGGGGATCGATATCTATCCCCGCACGCCGGGCAAGATGGCGAACAGCTTCCGGAAAACTGAATCCCTCCATCTGCATGATGAAGGAGAAAACGTTGCCCCCATTTTGGCATCCAAAACAATAAAATATTTGTTTTTCCGGGGATACAGTGAAAGACGGAGTCTTTTCGGAATGAAAAGGACAAAGGCCCACATAATTTTTTCCGGTTTTGCGTAGATCGATGTAAGAGGAGACTACTTCCACAAGGTCAAAGCGACCGCGGATATCCTCAATTACATCTCCGGGAATGTACCCCATTTTAACTGCCTCCGGATTTTTTACTTGATAAATTTAATGACAAAAAACCTCATCCCGGAAGAGACGAGGTATAACGCCCCTGTTCAGATCTTCTTCTTCCACCTGAACGCTTCCGACATTGCTCCGTTTGAGAAGCCCCCCTCTCATACCCCAATCTGCTATCTTAACCACGATATCTGACCTGCAATCTCCATTAAACTGATGCTTCTGCTTTAAGCTTTAATTATAACTCCAAATCTAAGTATTATATTCGCTAGTACGTAAATATATTCCTGCTCCTTGGCGAAAAAATGTTATACAGGGCTCTTAGCTATTACTGCAGGGTCATGGCTATATTATATACTAATTCCTATTTTCTATTCTTTAAGAACTGTTTTAGGTTAACCCTCCCAGGGTTTGGGAATAAATTTTTTTTCAAAAATCATAATAATATAGCGATCTGTCATGCCCGAAATATAATCGCAAACGGAGCGATGCAGATCCTGCTTTTCCATTTGTTTTCGGATCTCCCGCGGCAACGCATCCGGTTTTTCCAAATAATAATTGTAGAGCGTTTTAATGATAAATTTTGCCCTCTGTTCTTCGCTTTTGGCTGCAGATCCAATATAGACATTTTGAAATAGAAAATGCCTGAGGTTTTCAGTTACTTCGTAGAGATTCTTACTTAAGGAGATCTCCGGTTTGTTCCAACTGTTACAGATCAGATCACGGATCATCGTGTTTAACCTCTCCGAGCCAGTCTGGCCCAAAGAAGCAATTCCTTGTGGCGGCAACTGTTCAGACCTTATTATACCGCCGCGCAGAGCATCATCAATATCGTGGTTGATATAGGCGATGCGATCACAGGCCCTCACGAGCTGCCCTTCCAAGGTGGAGGGTTTACCGGCACCGGTATGGTTTAAAATACCGTCCCGTACCTCCCAGGTTAAATTCAAACCCTCCTCCCCCTCCAGGTAATCGACAACCCTTAAACTTTGTTCGTTATGTTTAAATCCCCCGGGGAAAAGTTCATTCAGTGCCTCTTCTCCGGCATGACCGAAGGGCGTATGACCCAGATCATGCCCCAGGGCAATGGCTTCCGTCAGATCTTCATTCAACTGTAAAGCCCGGGCCGCCGTGCGGGCCACCTGGGAAACCTCTATGGTATGAGTGAGACGGGTGCGGTAGTGATCCCCTTCCGGAGCGATAAAAACCTGTGTTTTGTGCTTTAAACGCCGGAAGGATTTGGAATGGATGATGCGATCGCGATCCCTTTGAAATGCTGTGCGCACATCACAGGGCTTTTCCCAACGTCTCCTGCCACGGCTGTCTTTGCTACAGACAGCCAGGGGTGATAAAAGACGCTTTTCGTTCTCTTCCAATTCATGGCGAAAATACAATTTAATTTACCCCCCGGGGCGATCAGCTCTTAGAGAAGCAGTGGCCTTACAGACCTGCGCCACCCTTTGACCCAGCATAAAGGCCCTTTTCAGGGCATTTTGATCCTCCTCTGCGGCGCCCCCGACACAAGTACCATGGTGGCCCGCGCTTTTTTCATGGCTGTCCCCCACCAGAATCATGCCTTGAACCAACATCATGCTATGCAGGGCACGCAAAGTAGTTTCCTGCCCGCCGAAACGAGCTGCACCGACGCTTAAGCCCCCCCCTACGGTATTCAAAAGCCTTTTACTCCGGCGCAAACGGCGGGTTTTATCCCAAAAAGCCTTGATCTGAGCCGAAACGCTCCCGAAATAAACCGGGCTGGCCAGAAGCAGGCCGTCTGCAGAAGCTATTTTTTCCAAAGCATTCTCCAACTCCGTGCCTTTGTAACATCTGCCCTGGCAGGGGGTTTCACAAGCGATGCAGAAAGGATTTTTTTGTTCCTCCACAATCCCCCGTAAAAACAACGTCTCTGTTTTGGCCCCCAACTGTGCCGCAGCATCCAAAGCTGCTTCCAAAATATAAGCTGTGTTTGCCTTTCTGTTGGGGCTGCCGTTCAATCCGATAATCAACATTTTTTATTCCCTCCTTGTTTTCCTAAATTTACTCTTGAAATTATCACACATTATATGAGAAAATGATGGAGATCTGTAATCCATCCACCCCAATAACACTAAAGGAGCTTTGCCGATGAGCAGAACTGGGAAAAAAAGGTTAGTAGCAGCTTTCATGTTGGTCTTACTATTAAATGTTTCACCGCTGTCTGTTCTTGAAAAAAGGGTTGTCGGGGCCGCCCCCAAAGCAGATTCCCTACCCGAAATTAGTTCGCATGCTGCAGTATTGATGGAGTCTTCACAGGGGAAGATATTTTTTTCCCAAAATGGTGCTGAAAGACTCTGCCCCGCCAGCCTCACTAAGATCATGACTCTAATCCTGGCCCATGAAGCCCTGCAGCAAGGTAAGGTTGCCTGGTCTGAAGAAGTTACTGTCAGCCAGAAAGCCTGGGAAACAGGCGGTTCACAGATGTTTTTGGAGATAGGGCAAAAAGTGCCTTTCAATATACTTTTAACGGGTATTGCCACCATCTCCGCCAATGATGCCTGCGTGGCAATAAGCGAACACCTTTACGATTCGGAAGCAGTCTTCGTCCAAGAGATGAATAAAAAAGCACAGGAACTGGGTCTGAAGAATACAATGTTCCAGAATTCTTCGGGGCTGCCGCATCCTAATCATTACTCCAGTGCCGAAGATATGGCCCGGCTGGCTCATTATATGCTTAGAAATTTTCCGGAAAGCCTCGAGATGCATTCCCAAACAGAATTTACTTTCAACGATATCACCCAGTACAACCGCAACCCTCTTTTAGGACGTTATAACGGCGCCGATGGACTTAAAACAGGGCATACCGACGAGGCAGGCCACTGCCTGATCGGAACCGCTGAACAGCGAGGCCTGCGTTTTATCACAGTAATTATGGACGCTTCCGACCCTGAAGAGAGATTCAGGGACACCGAAACACTCCTGAATTATGCTTTTCGCAATTATGCGCTGCACCAGATTTTCCAGGCCGGCGAAGTAATCGCCACAGCCAATGTAAAAAGCGGTAAGGAACGCACCGTTGATCTACATCTGACCAAACCATTAACGGCAGTAATCCCCTATGATCGCCAGGCTGACCTCGACATTCAATTTGAAATCCCTGAAAATACGCCGGCACCCGTGCAGAAAGGGGACTCATTGGGCAGCGTTAAGGTAATGCTTGATGGACAAGCCCTGGCCAGAGCACCTCTACAAGCTGCGGAAAATGTTAAAAAGGCCGGTATCTTTGTCCGGTTTTTCCGCCTTATCGGCGGCCTCCCAGGCGGCCTCTGGCGGTTAATAACAAAAACCTGGCATAATATTTTCTAACCCCTGCTACTGGAACAAATTATTTCATCGCGCAAGACATCGAAGATGCCTTCCGTGCTAATCCGTATGTAGGGTAAGAAATCACAGGGCAAAAAATGCATCGAATGGAAAAAATCCCCCCAAGAATACCCCTTTTGGCGGGCAAGCACCTCCAGTTCTTCGGACAGGCGTGCCACCTCCGCAAAGGAGAGATTCGTCAGTTCGCCGGGTAGCTCCAGCCCGATCTCCCATGTAATGCTCTCATCTTCAACCACGGCCATCCCGCCTTCCATTTCGAGGACGCGGTTGGCAGCCAGGGCCATTGCCCTGTCGCTGCTGCCGATAACTACTATTACGCCCAAGTTACAGCATGTAGAACTGGCAAACCCCTCCAGATCATGGGCCAGCCCTTTAATGAAACCCGTGCCGATGCGGCGTCTTCGCATATCCAAGAGAGCAACTTTTAATAGCCCAGGATTGGCATCACCTGCCGTTATCACCCCGTCAGCAACCGGAAGCAACAGATCCAATCGCCTGGTGATTATAGAATTAACCATCTCTATGACAGGAAATAGAATCTCTCCCCCTTCTTTGGTTTTCCCTTTCCCCTCCGGAACGGAGACAGCAAACATCTCCGGCGTAACCCGCCAGCCAGAGGCAAAATATGTTTTGCGCATACCCGTAAGGGGAGAAGATCTAAAAGGTGCCCTGTTTTCTTCAGCAGTTGCATCGCTATTGTAGACCACCTTGCCGTCGATGAGAACCATCTGAGGATGGCTCAGGTTAAAACCTTTGGTTACAACGATATCCGCCGCACGGCCCGGGGTCAGAGAACCGCTATCGTGATCGATCCGAAAATAAGCAGCAGGGTTCGAAGTGAGCATCCGCACTGCTGTAAAAGGATCGATACCTTTAGTAATCAACTGCTCCGCAATACTGGCGATGTTCCAGTTTTGTTCAATAAATGCCGGGCTTGTACCGTCAGTAGTCAGCATAAAGCGGCTTAGATCGACATTTTTATCCCTCAAAATGTCTAGAAAATTATCAATATCGGGGCGCTGGGAGCTGTGGCGCAGCATAACGTACATGCCATTTCGTAGGCGGTCCATAACATTTTCTGCGGTTATGCTTTCATGACAACCGCTTATCCCGGCCGCGGCAAGCGCGGCGATTTTTTTCCCGGCGGCTCCCGATGTATGCCCGTCAGGGCGTTTGCCGGCAGCCTGGAACATACTGATAGCCTGCAACGGAAACGTACTTTTTTGCAGGATAGCCGTCCACTTGGTCGTCTCGCCGATACATAGTATCTGAGGCTGGTTGATGAGTTCCTGCAGCTCGTCCACAGAGTATAATGTTTCCTCCGGCGGAGGATATTCCATGGCCAAGATGCGCAAGAACCAATATATCTTAACGGGGGTTCTTTTTTTGATCTCTTCGGTATAAGCGATAAATTTTTTAACGCCCAGCGCTTTCAATACTTTATAAGAATCAGCTACGATAGCGGTTAAGCCGTGCCGGGAGGCAACCCTTGTATATTCTACAGAACTATGGATCTGCAGCGGGTGCCCATGCGGTTCTATATACCCGGGCAGCAAGTTAAAACCGCTGACATCGATCACATCACAACCGCCGGCTAAAGTGCTAACATGTTCCTTGCCGACATAAGCGATGCGCCCGTCCTTGATGACAATATCCGCCTCATATTTTTCCCCCGAGTAGACATCTATAACGTTGCCACCCTTGAGATAGAGATCGGGGGTGATTAACCCCAGGGCTGTGTCGATAAGGTTTTCCTGTGACATTTTCCACATCCTCATCCGGAATACAATTTTAGCTGTTTTTCTTCTCTTTAATTGCCGCCTGGGCTGCCGCTAAACGGGCAATGGCTACACGGAAAGGCGAGCAGCTTACATAATCAAGGCCAACTTGGTGGCAGAATTCGATAGACTGCGGTTCACCTCCGTGTTCCCCGCAGATGCCCAACTGCAGGCGGGGTTTCGTTTGGCGGCCCTTGGCTACTGCCAAAGACACCAGTTCGCCCACCCCCTCCCGGTCTAAAACCACGAAGGGGTTTTCCGGCAAAATTTTCTGCTGGATATAATATGGTAAAAACTTCCCCTCAGCGTCATCGCGACTAAAGCCGAAAGCTGTCTGTGTCAGATCGTTGGTCCCAAAAGAGAAAAAGTCGGCGTGCGCGGCGATCTCATCAGCGGTAATACAGGCACGGGGCAGCTCGATCATCGTGCCGATGGAAAAACTGAATTCCATAGCTGTCTCCTGCATTACCTGCGCGGCCTCATCTTCCACCATAGCACGCATAACCTCTAATTCGCGGGCATGTCCCACCAGGGGAACCATGATTTCGGGCCTAACATCTAAGCCTTCTTTTTTCAAAGTAGCCACAGCCTGGCAGATTGCCCTAACCTGCATCCGGTAGATCTCCGGGAAAACCAATCCAAGGCGGCATCCCCTCTGCCCGAGCATGGGGTTCGCCTCCGCCAGCCCGTGCGCCTTTTTCAGCAAAATTTCTTTTTCATGTAGTTGCTTGCTTTTTTCTCCCCGCTCCAGCGCACAGGCCACCTCTACCATGAGCTCTTCCAAATTAGGCAGAAATTCATGCAAAGGAGGATCTAAAAGGCGGATCGTAACCGGCAGCCCCTTCATCTCACGCAGTATCCCCTCAAAATCGCCCTGCTGCATGGGCAGAAGCGCATCAAGAGCCTCTTTTCTTTCTTCTGCCGTCTCGGCCAGGATCATCTGCTGGACAACCGGCAGCCTTTTTTGTTCCATAAACATATGTTCCGTCCGGCACAACCCGATCCCCTCCGCCCCAAACTCTCTGGCTTTACGGGCATCTCGCGGGGTATCGGCGTTTGCCCTGACCTGCAAGTTTCGTTTTTCATCGGCCCAGGCGAGCAACAATTTGAATTCCGGACTGAGCGTGGGGGGGATCAATGGTACTTCGCCTAAATAAACCTGGCCGGCGGTGCCGTCGATGGAGATCGTCTCCCCGGCATGGATAATCTGATCGCCTACCTGAAACAATCCGGCCTGTAGATCTATCCTGAGGGCTTCACAACCGCTGATACAGGGTTTTCCCATGCCCCGTGCTACAACAGCGGCATGGCTGGTCATCCCGCCCCGGCTGGTCAACACACCCTGGGAGGCAACGATGCCGTGAATATCATCCGGAGTGGTCTCCGGGCGCACGAGGATGACCCGTTCCCCTTCCTCGTTTTTCCTTTCGGCCGCATCGGCATCAAAAATAACCTTGCCCACGGCCGCCCCGGGCGAGGCCGGCAACCCCTTGGCCAGCACCTCTGTCTCCGTGGCCGGATCGATACGCTGGTGTAATAACTGAACCAGTTGTGCAGGATCGATCTTTAAAAGGGCTTCCTCCTCTGTAGAGAGGCCTTCCTGCACAAAATCCACGGCAATTTTCACGGCTGCTTCGGCCGTTCTCTTCCCATTTCTCGTTTGCAGGATATAGAGCTTGCCTCCCTCCATCGTCAACTCTATATCTTGCATATCGCCGTAATGTTTCTCCAGGGCATCGCAGATAGATACAAATTCTTCATATATATGGGGATATTTATCCTTTAAGGCGGAGATAAGTAAGGGCGTGCGTATCCCGGCCACGACATCTTCTCCCTGAGCATTGAACAAAAATTCGCCGTAAAGCTGCTTTTCGCCGGTCGCTGGATTTCTGGTAAAAGCCACCCCGGAACCACTGTCTTCCCCCAGGTTGCCAAAAACCATCGCCTGGATGTTGACTGCCGTACCGAGGTGATCCGGGATCTGATTTAAACGACGATAGACAACAGCCCGTGGGTTGTTCCAGGAAGCAAAAACAGCCTTAATTGCTTCCAGAAGTTGATCGTGGGGATCTTGGGGGAATACACCATCACCTTCCTTTTTGACGATCTGTTGATAACGTGACACCACCTTTTCCCAGCCGGCAAGGGGCAACTGTTGATCTCTTTGCACCTGAAAATCTTGTTTGCAATTTTCAAGGATCATCTCAAAACGGTTATGTTCAATTTTAAGGACGACATCACCGTACATCTGCAGGAAACGCCGGTAACAATCCAAAGCAAACGCCTTGTTACCCGTGGAAGCAGCCAGGGATTCCACTGTTTTTTCGTCCAGGCCCAAATTTAAAATGGTATCCATCATGCCGGGCATAGAAAAATAGGCACCGGAACGGATCGAAAGTAGCAGAGGATTCTCCGGGTTGCCAAGCACCTTGCCTGTTTGCCGTTCCAATTTCTTAAGGGCATTAAAAACTTCGTCTTTAAATTCTTTGGAAAGAGTCTCTCCCTGCCGGTAATATTCATTGCAGGCCTCCGTGGTAACGGTAAAACCGGGGGGCACCGGCATCCCCAAACGGGTCATTTCGGCCAGGTTGGCCCCTTTTCCTCCCAATAGCTCCTTCATCCCCATGTTCCCTTCGGCAAACATATAAACTTGTTTAGATCTGCTCATTTTTCTCCGCCTCCTTGACTGCATTTAATATTTTACTGGCCACTTCCTCCACCGCCTTATTGGAGACATCAAAAGTCAGGCAGCGTAGGCGACGCATGATCAGGCGTGAATAATCCAACTCCTCCAGAATTCGATCTAAATTTGCATAATTTGCCTTGGCTTTTAAACCCAGGGTATTCAACCTCTCCAGGCGAATCTCCCGCAGGATAACCGGATCGATCGTTAAGCCGATTATTTTGCGGGAAGACAGCCAGAAAAGTTCTGAAGGCGGTTCCACCTCGGGCACAAGGGGCAGATTGGCCACCCGCAGTTTGCGATGGGCCAGGTACATGCTTAGAGGCGTTTTGGAGGTGCGCGATACCCCGATGAGAACCACATCCGCCTGCAATAAGCCGCGCGGATCTTTGCCATCATCATATTTAACAGCGAATTCGACCGCTCCCACTCGTCGAAAATAATCCTCGTCCATGCGCCGGATTAGACCGGGTTCCAAACGGGGATCTCCAGGAAGGATCTTGGAAAAAGCATCGAGCATGGGCCCCATGACATCGACGATAGGCAGGTTGTATTTCCGCGCTTCTTGACAGATGGCCTGCCTTAAATGTGGCAGAACTAGTGTATAAGCAATCATGCCGTTGCGTTCTGCGGCCTCCCTAACTATTTCTTGCATTCGATCCATATCAGTTAAAAAAGGCTCCCGGTGCAGCTCTACCTGCCCCGAATTAAACTGGCTGGCCACAGCGTTAACGACAAATTCGGCTGTTTCTCCGATAGAATCGGAGACGATATATACAAGTGGTTTTCTTTTTTTAGACAAGGCCGGGATAACACCTCCAAAAAAAATCTATTCTTTTTTTAATTTTATTCTACTCATGACAAAATAATCCTTTATAGGCTGCTACTATTCGGCGGGAAAGTTGATCTTAGAAAAATCTGCCATCTGCAGGTAGAGATTCTCGATCGCCGACAACAGGGCCAACCTGTTAGTGCGAATCTCTTCTTCTTCCACCATCACCAATATTTCATCAAAAAATAGATCCAGGTGCTCTTTCAAGGCGGAGAGGGCAGCAAGCACCCTTGCCAAATCGCTGTCGGCCCAGCCGGCATCCGCCTCTTCCCCGGCGCGTCTATATTGTCGGTAGAGCTCCTTTTCCCCCTTTTCCTGTAGAAGCTCCGGCTTTAATTCAACCCCGGGCACAGCCTGCCGGGCCAGGTTAGAAACGCGCCTATAGGCAGCCGCAGCCAAAGCCAGGTTTTCATCCCGGCGGCTTTTTTGCAGAAAGGAGACCTGGCGCCAAAGGGAGCCGATCTCAGCGCGGGGCGTATGCAGAACAGCCTCAATTAAATCGTGATCCGGGCCCCGCTCCTGGAAAAGATGGCGCAGCCTCTGCCAGGCAAATTCTCTTATCTGGCCAAGCAACTCTTCCCGTGGTCCACCCGATATTATCTCATCCTTCCCATACAGGCTCAAAGTTTCCTTGAGTAGATCTGTGAATGCCAATGGAAAATCATGCACTAAAAGTATCTGCAGAATCCCAAGGCATTGGCGCCGCAGGGCATAGGGATCTTGGGAACCCGTCGGGCGCAAGCCCAAAGCAAAGAAAGCGGCCAGATGGTCCGCCTTGTCGGCAAGCGCGACCAAAGCCCCCGGCTTCGTGCGGGGAAGTTCATCCCCGGCAAAACGAGGCAGATAATGTTCAAAAATTGCTTCGGCCACGGCTTCCCCCTCCCCAGATTGAAGGGCATACTCCCGGCCCATGATCCCTTGCAGCTCCGGAAATTCCCCAACCATGTCGGTGGCCAGGTCCGTTTTACAGAGCTGGGCAGCCCGCAGAACAACTTTCTGTTCCACGGTGCTGATGCCCAACTTTTCCGCCAAAAATTTACAGATGGTCGCAAGTCGTTCTGTCTTTGCATGGAGGCTGCCCAGCTCTTCTTGGAAAAGGATCTTCTTCAGCTCCTCCACCCTGCTATGTAAAGGAATCTTCAAATCTTCGTTATAAAAGAAGCGTGCATCGGCCAGCCGGGCTTTCAAAACCCTCTCGTTCCCGCTGCAAACGGTAGACGCGGAAGCGGCGCCATTGTTAGAGACAGCGACAAAAAAGGGGGAGAGCTTCCCTTGCGCATCCGCAAGGGGAAAATAGCGCTGATGGCTTTGCATTGTCGTAATCAGAACCTCGTCCGGCAACTGTAGGTAATTTTCTGGGAAAGAACAGAACAAAAATTCCGGTTTTTCCACGAGAAAGGTAACCTCTTCCAACAGTTCCGGATCGATATTGGCCTTTAATCCCCGTTCTGCCGCAATAGATTGCACATTTTTCCTAATCATCTCCCGCCTGTGCTCCGGATCGACCAACACGCCGGCCGCTTCCATGGCGGAAAGATAGTCTGCGGGTCTTTCGATTGTAAACAAACCGGGGGCCAGAAAACGATGTCCTCTCGTCTGGTTGCCGGCCGTTAATCCATCACAGGTAAAGGGGACGATCTCCGTCCCGTACAAACAGAGCAGCCAGCGGATCGGCCGCGGGAATCTGATCTTGCTTCCCGGCCAAGACATATTCTTGGGAAAGGCAAGACTTTTAAGTAGAACAGGCAGGAGTTCTTTTAAAATCTCTGCCGTTTTTTCACCGGATATTTTTTTAATGGCATAAAGGTGCTCGCCCTTTTCCGTTTTTTCGAGGTGGAGCTCCTCCACGCCAAGGCCAAACTTGCGGGCAAATCCCAGTGCAGCTTTAGTGGGCTTTCCCGCCTGGTCAAAGGCCACATGCCGGGCCGGGCCCCGAATTTTCTCTTCTTTATCACGCTGTTCTGCAACCAGATCCTTAATGAACAGAACAAGACGGCGCGGGGTTCCCGCGACCGATACATCTCCAAAATCAAGCCTGTATTCCCGGCAGAGCTTCTTCGCTTTCTCCTGCAACTGCTTCAATCCCCCGTTCATGAAGCGTGCCGGAATCTCCTCGCAACCAATTTCTAATAACAGATCATGCACGGCCATCTATGCGTTCCCCTCCCGCACGGAATTGTTCTTCCCCGGTGCATCGCTATCGCCGCCTGCCAATGGAAAACCCGCCGCCGCCCGCTGTTCGAGGTAGTGTTTCCCACACTGCCGGGCCAATTCCCTGATGCGGGCGATGTAGCCGGTCCTCTCCGTAACGCTGATCGCCCGGCGCGCATCCAACAGATTAAAAACATGCGAACATTTCAAAATATAATCATAAGCAGGCAAAATTAATTTCTTTTTCAGAACACGCCCGGCCTCTTTCTCATAGAGCGTAAAAAGCCGCAACAAAAGATCGGTATCGGCCTCTTCAAAACTGTAGCTGGAATGTTCCCGCTCTGCATTTTGGAAGATCTCGCCATATCTCAAATGCGGCGTCCACTTAAGATCAAAGACATTATCGCATTTTTGGATGAACATGGCTATACGTTCCAAGCCATAAGTCAGCTCTACGGGAACGGCCTCCAGATCGAAACCTCCCACCTGCTGGAAATAAGTAAACTGGGTGATCTCCATCCCATCCAGCCAGATCTCCCAACCCAGCCCCCAGGCCCCCAAAGTTGGGGATTCCCAATCATCTTCTACGAAGCGGATATCGTGTTCTTGCCCGTTAATGCCGATCTTTAGAAGACTTTCCAGGTAGAGATCCTGAATATCCGGCGGTGCCGGCTTGAGAATAACCTGGTACTGGGTATGTTGATAGAGGCGGTTGGGGTTTTCCCCATAACGGCCGTCCGCCGGGCGACGCGAAGGTTCCACGTAGGCCACCCTCCACGGCTCGGGCCCCAATGCCCGTAAAAATGTGGCCGGGTTCATCGTTCCGGCGCCCTTTTCCACATCGTAGGGCTGCCAAAGCAGGCAACCTTGTTTGGCCCAGAAATCTTGTAACCTAAGAATCAATTCCTGAAAAGTCATCTGAAAACCTCCTTATAAAAATAAAAAAAACCCTTTCTTTAGGGACGGGAGTGTTTTCCCGCGGTTCCACCCTATTTCCCACGAAGGGCTCTTAAGATTTAAGGGGTATTTTTTGGAAACCCTTTCGCCCGGCCGGCCCGGCCAGTTTCCACCTTTTCCGGCTCTCTGCAACGGACTGCTAACGCCCGGGCTACTTTTTCCAAACCCAACATCCTTTTCTTTTTAAACTAACAAAAAAATAGAAAGGTGTCAAGCTTATGAGCAAAATCAAACCGGGGGATGTTATTGATTTGAAGTGGCAATGGAAATTAAAAAGTGAAACCCCGTTTGGCTGCAAGGGATCGATAAGTATTTTATATTCTTTATTCAGGCCGGGAACTGCCCCCGGCTCGAACTAGCGCCACTCTACCTCCAGGGAACAACGTGCCAGAAGCAGAGCCAATGCACTAAAGGAGGCCAGGCGGGGAAAAGCTGCTGTGCCGAAAACGCCCAGGATTAATGGGATGCGAAGCAAGGTGCCCCGCCCCCTGTTTACCTTGATCTGGGCCTCCCCACTTTTTTTAAGGATCTTTTGCCAAAGATTTTCGAAACTTTCAGGTGTTTCCTGAGAAATTGCCGGCATATTGAACAATTCCTTTCCCTATTAGATTACGCTCTTTCATATTTTGCGCCATAATTTAACTTTTATGCCGGGAATAACTGTATACCTCTTCTAAAAAGGCGAGACCCCGTAGAAAACCGGCTGTTGTCCAATACTGTATAAATTTTTCGGTAAAATGTTGCAGCTCCTTTTTCTGCTCTACCCCCGCTCTAATCTTTCCAATCCGCTCCGGGCTTGCCTCCAACAAAAAATTTGCCAGGGCCAGAGTGCCTTTTGCAAAAGGGAAAATTTCCCCGGTGCGGGGACAGCAGCGTCTGCAAAAAATAGCCCCCTCTTCATTGTTCCAAAAAAAAGGGCCCTGTTCGTCCCCACATTTAAGGCAACCTGTTAGATAAGGTCGATAACCCAACAGCGAGAGCAATTTTAATTCAAAAAACCGCACCAAAATTTCTCCGTCCACTTTTTTTTTATTTAAACAGAACAGGCATTCTAAAAGAAGGTTGAAAACAGGAGGCACGGGCTGGCCTTCTTCTACCAGCCTGGCGACAAGCTCACAGAGATACATCCCGCAGGCATAGGCACGGATATCCCCCCTGATGCGGGCAAAATTCATTTCGACCTCCAGTTGATTTACCGTATATAATGATCTGCCCTTGTAAAGCAGAAAATCCCCATAGGTAAAGTAATCCACCCCTGCCGCCAGCCTGCTTTTTATTTTGCGGGCCCCGGGAGCAACGGCAGACAACTTGCCCTGCTCCAAGGTCAGAAGACTTAAAAGACGATCCCTCTCCCCCAGGGGACGGGAGCGTAATACAAGCGCCTTGGTCTTTAAAAGCTTCAAAAGTCTCCTCCTCCCCTAAAAATCCGAACGCCTGTCGGCAAAAAACCGCTTCTATATTCTTTTTTTTGCTTTGTACAGCACCACGCGGTAACCGAACGGTTATAGATCGCCGATTATTCAAATACGCCGCCCAAGCGATCATCGTTTTATTTTCTACCCTGCAAGACAAAAGGATGGGGCAACAGCTCTTTCAAAGTAAAAATCTTGGATTCACCTTTTTCCCCGGCCACAGCCACCCTCAGCCCGCGGGAAAATTCCCCGAGCACCTGCCGGCAAGCACCGCAGGGCAGAGGCCTGCTTTCACCTTCGGCCACAAGGGCAAGAAGCGAAAAAGAACGGTAACCAGCGGCAATAGCTGCATAGAGTGCAACCCTCTCTGCACACATCGTCAATCCCAAAGAAGCATTTTCGACATTAACCCCTTTAAATATTTTTCCTTCTGTAGTCAATAACGCAGCCCCCACCCGGTAACCGGAATAGGGGGCATAAGCAAAAGGGAGCATCTCCCGGGCAGACTCAAGCAGCTTATCCACATCCATTTTTTAAAACTCCTCCCATTTCTCAACCCCGGTACTGGGGCAATACTATGTTTTCCTTTCTTTCAACCTCCACCCGAAAATCGCGGTGAAATTCTAAAGAAAAACGGATGATATCGAGACCGCTGGCCAGAACTTCTGGATCGCCCACCGCCTCGATGAGCACCGGGTTAGCCGTGATCTCTTTCTGATTCACCCGGATTACCGGGCCTACACAGCGAATCGGCGAAGTAGCAACCAGGCGCTCTCCGCCCACGGCCACCCCCTTCGCCCCCGCGGCAAAGAGCTCATTGATCACATCGCGGACATCGGTATCGTGGATCAGATCGCCGACGGCATAACCGTTCTGGTTATCATAAAGTTTGATCAACACCCCCGGCCCGGACATCTCCGCCAAACCTGCAGTGGTGCGCAGCTCATGCATGCTGACGCGCAAAGAATCCAGCTCCTCGCTTAAAGTCTGCACATAATCCAAAGGATTGTAGGGCATTAACATGCGGCTGCGACCCTCCTCCACCTCTATACGGAAAATGCGCTCCTGGGCTATGCTTCCCTCCTGGTAATGATCCCAGATCTTCTCTAATGAATCTTCATGCAACACCGGCGGATCGGCCAAGACCCCGTTTTCGGATGAAACTTGCAGGGTAAACTGAATCTTTCCCGGTTGCCTTTGCAAGTTTTTGTCCCGGTCAACAAGTTTTAATATCTCTTCCCGCAAAAGTGCATCCCACTCTTTTAAAATTGTCTCCTGAACCTGGCGGCCCCGGGTAAAAAGCAGACGCGCAAGGTCGGCGCTGTCCTCAGCCAGATCCAGTTCATAACAAAAAGTGGCCAACTTCTCCTTAACAGAGGTGCGACCCTGTACGCCCAGATCCTGTGCCAGGCGCTTATTATATTCGACTATATCTTCCACCATAACCTGCTTGGGGACGACAGCTTCCCCTTCCTCTTCTTCATTAATATCCGCAAAATGCTTGTAGAGGATATTCAAATTAAACCCGGCCAGGGCTGTGTTTAAAATGAGCACCGCGGCCACCAGGACCAGTATTTTCCTATCGACGATAACATGGCCAAAACCCGGTTTCATCTTAACGAGATTGCCTCCTTCAACAGAAAACATTCAGGGGATAAAAAAATCCTTCAACCTGCCGGCGAAAACAATGCAGCCGACGATAAGGGCAAACAGGGTTGCGCATAAAACGGCCCCGGCAGCCACATTTTTGGCCAGGCGCGCCAGCGGGTGAAATTCTAAAGTCTTTAGATCAACGGCTGCCTCAAGGGCCGTGTTTAACATCTCGGAGATTAAAACCAGCGCAATTGCCGCCAGGACGAAAAGAAACTCATACTTTTCTATCCTAAAATAAAAAGAGGCCGCCAGGGCTAGGGCTGCACCGATGAGATGCAAGCGCATGTTTCTTTCCCTGCGCAGGGCGGAACAGATACCCCGGAAAGCATTCTTCAAGCTGTGCAAAAAAACTTTGTGTTTCATCATCCCTGCCCTTACTACAATTCGAATTTTTTAAGAACCAATTCCTTTTTTTCCAGCATCTCCTGCTCCGCATCTATTGTTTCGTGTTCGTATCCCAAAAGGTGCAATATGCCATGCAGCGTCAGAAATGTAATCTCCCGCGCAAAAGAATGCCCATAAGTACAGGCCTGTTCCTGCACTTTTTCCACAGAGACAACCACATCCCCCAGAATCCTTTCTGCATCCGGTTCTACAAACTCATCTGCCAAGTTAAAGGCCAAAACGTCTGTGGGGCGATCCTCCCCCCGGTAAGTAAGGTTTAATTCCCGGATATAGCTGTTATCCACCAGGATAACGCTGACCTCACATTCCTGGGGCTGCCCCTCCAGGCGCAGAAGCAGATTGCCCGATTCTTCCAGTAGAGATATAATATTTTCCGGTATCACAATTTTTTCCTGAATGTCGGCAACGAGGACCGCCACCTATTTTTTCCCCCTCTCCAGATCCGCTTTCAGCTCCCGCTCCGGATATTCAATTCTCTGGTGGAAAACCCCGGCGAGAATATGCACAAAAGTATCTCCGATCTTATCCAGATCCTGCAAGGTCAAGGGTGCTTCATCCAGTTGCCCATCGCTTAGTTTCTCCTTAATTATCTTTCTGACCATTCCTTCGGTTCTCCCGGCAACCGGACGTGACAAGGAACGCACTGCTGCCTCTACAGCATCGGCCAACATAATGATAGCTGCTTCTTTGGTCTGCGGCAGAGGGCCCTCATAGCGGAATTCCTCTTCTGGAACCAGAATCCCTTTGTCATTTTCTGCCGCCTGATGATAAAAATATGAGATCAAACTTGTCCCATGATGCTGTTGGATGATATCGATCACGGGCAGCGGTAACCTCGCCTCCCGCGCCAACTCCACCCCGTCTTTGATATGAGAGCGGATCACAAGCGCGCTAAGATAGGGAGAGATCTTGTTATGGGGATTATCGCTGGTAAATTGGTTTTCGACAAAGAGATAAGGGCGTTTGATCTTGCCTATATCGTGATAAAAAGCCGCCACTCGGGAGAGAAGGGGATCTGCTCCAACCGCCTCTGCAGCAGCCTCTGCAAGGTTGCCGACCACGATGCTGTGATGATAGGTGCCGGGGGTCTCCATCAGCAATTTGCGCAGCAAAGGGTGCCCTGGATCGGCCAGTTCCAAAAGTGTAACGGCAGTTGTGAGGCCAAATGCGCTCTCCAGGTAGGGCAACAAGCCGATAGCCATTACCGCGGAAAACAGGCCGTTGCCCAGGCCGGCCAGGATGGCGATGCTGAACTCCCTTAAGAAATCGTACTCCAACTGAAAACCTCTATTGAGCAGCAAGAGAGAGGTTATACACAGGATATTAACGATGCCGACATAGATTCCGGCATTGGTAAGATCGGATCTTTTCTGCAAACGGGAGACACTGCATATCGCCACCAGCCCGCTGCACAAGGAGACAATTATATAAGTGAACTCACCATCGACCAGAAAACCAAAAAGCAGTGCCAAAACGATCGTAAGCAGCACCGCCAGGCGTGGCTCGAAGAGAACGGTAACCAGTATTGTACACATGGCCACGGGCATCAGGTAGCCGGAAAAATAACGCACGGCAAGACCGAGCACGAGCGTCAGGGCGATGATCAGGCCCAGTAAGAAGAGGGCGCTAAAGCTGTCGTAGATATCCTTGTTAAAGAGATAGAGATAGAGAATGACGATGATAAAGACAATGGCAAGTATAAAAAAAAGTCCGGCATAGCCCCCATAGTTTAGGCGCGATCCCAACAGCCCCAGATCTTTTAATTGGGCAATGTGCTTCTCCGTAATCTCTTCTCCCTCTTGCACGATTAGAGACTTTTTCAAAATCAGCACCGGTTCAATTGCCTGTTTGGCCGCCTCCTGATTGGTTTTGGTAGCAGTAGTGTTAAAGATCATGTTCGGCTGCACAAGGGGGGCAAGTAGCTCTTCCAGACCCTGTTTAACCTCCGGGCTGTAAGGAAGGCTGCTCGTCTTCTGCAAAACCTGGTTTAAAGCCGCCTGCTGCCCTTCCTCCCGGATACCCTTGGATAGGGTCTCTTCCAGGATTTTTTCCATCTCGGTCTGCAGCTTATCCAGGTCGTCCTGTTTCTGCACCAGGAAAACGGGGAGCAGCTCCTTCGACAACGGGAAATCGGGGTTGTCCTCGTAAAACAAGTCTGCTCTTTCCCCCGCCTCCTCTTTTAAATTTTGAACCCTCTTAATTTCAGTAAAAAAGTGGCCGAGAAAAGCCTTCCCCTCTTCCCACACGCCCGGAACATAATCGAAAACCGCCGGCACGGCAGCAACAGCTTCTTCCCGCATTCTATTTGTGAGAAAAGTATCGATAACTTCCTTATGGGCAATAATCCGTTGCGGGCTGGGCTTCCCCAATTCTACGGAGACCCCGAGGGGCATAATAGAAAACAGCAAAAACACATAGATAAAAACAAAAAGGCCCGCCCCCAAAAAGAACCTCCGGCCCCCTTTTTTTCCAAGCAGAGAAATAAAATTTTTAAATAATATTTTAATATTTGCCCATAAATTGAACATTATATTCTAATCCCTTAACCTTTTCCATTCTGGTATTTTTCGTAAGCCTTAATGATCTTCTGCACCAGATTGTGGCGGACCACATCCTGATCGGTAAGGTGAATAAAAGCTATCTCCGGAATATTTTCCAGTATACTCATGATCTCCACTAAACCGGATAACTGCGTCCCTGGAAGATCGATCTGCGTAATATCACCGGTAATTACAGCCTTGGAGCCAAAACCCATCCGCGTTAAAAACATCTTCATCTGCTCATGAGTTGTGTTCTGTGCTTCGTCCAAAATAATAAAAGAATCATCCAACGTTCTTCCCCGCATATAAGCCAACGGGGCAACCTCTATAACCCCTTTTTCTCTATACTTCAGATAGTTTTCGGCACCCATCAGATCGTAGAGGGCATCATAAAGGGGGCGCAGGTAGGGGTCTACCTTTTCATGCAGATCGCCCGGTAGAAAACCGAGACGTTCTCCTGCTTCTACGGCGGGCCTGGTTAAAACCATCCTCTGCACAATTTTATTTTTTAGGGCAAAAACCGCCGCAGCCATCGCCAGGTAGGTTTTACCGGTTCCTGCCGGGCCGATGCCAAACACGATATCGAAAGCACGCAAAGCCTCCACATATTTTTTCTGGCCCAACGTCTTGGGACGAATTTTTTTACCCCGATCGGTGATCAAAACCAGATCGTTGAAAAGAGTTTCGATCTCCCGGCCTTGTCCCCCTTTGGCCAGTTTTAGGGCATAGATGAATTCCGGCGTGGTTAAAAAGTGCCCTCCCCTAATCACCGCTAAAAGCTCCTCAAAAAGTGCATGGACCCTCTCTACATCTTCCTTTTTCCCCTGGAAAGAAAGCTCGTCTCCCCGGGGAATAATCCTCACAGCAAAGCTTTCCTCTACTAAAGAGATATGCTCATCAAATTTTCCGAGCAGAGGAAAAACTTCATCCATATCCTTTAAATAAAGCTTACATTCTTCATACTCCTCCGTCAAGAAATGAACTCCCTTCCTTTATCTGCAGGTATTTGCGGAACAGCGATATCTTCAAGTGCCTCAATCATCAGCCGGCAGCCGACGGTTCCAAGCTCGTGAAAATAATACTCGCCGGCCGTTCTTTTTTTGATAACGGCCTCCTTTGAAAGCAGGGCCTCAATTTTCTGCAAGGCTTCATTTTTAGCCTGCTGCAAAGCATCCCGCGAAGAGATCGGCTGTGTTTCTACCTCAAATTCCCAATAGTTATTATTTAGTAGTTCGACAGGCAGGTAGAGATTCCTCCATACAAAATGCCGTTTAATTTTTTCCAGTTCATAATTACGGTAAGGAGATTCCCGGGTACCCCCCAAAGGAAATTCTTGTTCTTTGAGGCGCAGGGCATAAAAACGGGAACATCTGCCCGTTTTTCTTTTTAAAACCCTGTAAAGAGGTGCTTCGGCATAGCTTTCGTACCAGACGAGAGCGGTAACCTTCCCCTTCGGTTGCACCTCGATCTCTTCTTCTACGATCTCGTCGTTGTATTCCTCGGCGTGCGTTATCTTGCCTGCAATAAGCGCCTGGCCCTTCTGTACAGTATCCCCCACATCCACACAAGCTTCTCCGGATAGAACCAGAATATTCGTAACCAGCCCATCTTTGGCGGCAACTAAGCTGTCGATTGCCGCCGGGGAGGGCGGTTCGCCCTGCCGTTCTACAACCCGGATATCGAGGCGGACACCGTCCAGGCTGATCCCCACCCATTGCAGTTCTTTAAGCTCCAAAAGAAGCTCTCTTTCCAAACCTGAAAGATCGACCTTATTTTTCAACATACCCTTGTGCACGCCGCTGTTTCCCAAAATATTAGAGATCTCTTTGGTTTCCACCGCATTATTTCCCCGAATATCGATCTGCCAGACAAATTGCGAGAGCAAGCAGGGTAACAATAGAATAAGAATAATACCGGCCAACAACCCCTTGCGTCGCCAACCTTGCAGCAAGATAAACAGCGTTCCTTTTTTCTGCAGAATCTTAACTCTGCAACCAGTTTTTTTGAGAAGGGGGCGCAGGCGTTTAAAATCTCGCGGCCTAATTTTTACAGTAACTGTATCCTCTTTGTAGTGGAGATCCCAGAAAAAAATCCGGTTTTCTACTGTTAAATTAAGAAGTTTGGCCACCCCCGGCCCTTGCAGGGAGATAAGCAGGTAACCCGGCCAGAGCCCCCTCTGTTCCAGCACAGCCAAAAGTTCAGCCCCCCATGCCCGGTCATTGAAATTCCAGGGAACTGATCTCCCCTTCAATAAAAATTTCATCACCGATAAAATGTTTTATTGCCAGGTTTCTACCCCTTACGATGATCTCCCCGCCCCTAATCTTCAAACGCAGGAGCTCTGCACTGTATTCAATGATGCCACCATAATTTTCCAAATAGAACTGGATATTGCCAACCAACGTCATCCGGGGCAGGTTTAAAAGGAGCTCTTTGGGCAGTTCAAAAAAATCGGCCAGGTTTTCCGGCCATTTTTTCTTTTTCCTCGCGGATTCCTTGCCTTCCAAAAAACAGCGCCTCCTGTTCCCGGTCTCCTGTTCATTAAACTTTATGCTAAAAAAACTTGGTTATGCCCGCAAAAACCGGGGCAGAAAACAAAAGCAGAAAAAGCAAAACACGCCGTAATTAAAAAAAGCGTTTTGAAGAACCGTTTAAGGAAGGGGGTGCTTCGGCCGGCCGGTTACAGCGTGTCGGATATATTAGTAAAAGACGATATTTAAAAGATCTACGGGGCGCCTACACCCCCCTTTGGCTTTTCTGCCTCTTTCGGCGATCAAAGAGAAAAGGGTTTCGAGCCCGTGGCGGGGAGAGCACCTCTAAGGCAATCATTCCCCAGATCAGGTTATCTTTTTTCAACAGCGTCGAAGGTGCAGGTACAGAGGATACATATCTTTGTTCCCGCCGTCCAACTTTTTTCCGCCGGGAAACAGCCGTGTGGGAACGACGAATATCTCTGGTCGAGGGCAGGTCATGCTGAGCAGTTTTCCCGATTTTAGCTCTCATTTGCCGCCAGGGCTTTTCTTCAGCTTCCACAAACTTAGGCTGCAGGGCCGGTTTGGTTGCGGGCCCGGCCGCAAGCTGTTTTTCATCCGGCTCTTTCAGCTTTTCCCAGAAATCTGTAAGCATCTTCCCGGGGGGGTCTTCGACCTCCGAAGGCGGGGAAGGCACAGTAGGCCTACGGGGCCTCTGCGGCGAACGCGGTTCCCCCCCCTTACCCTGAAAGAATTGGAAAATAGAATAGATAACCCTTAGGACAATTAAAATAATAATCAGTTCCATGCGACCGCACACACCCCTTCCCGGCGATAGAAACCTTAAAATTAAAGGAGCAACAATATGGCTTTAATTATTTGCCGTCCCGGTCTTACCGGTTTTTAACTTTCACGTCCCCGCTCATCCTCTTCGTCATCGCCATCCTGACCTAATTTGGAGATGGAATCGCGCATCTGGGTATCGGCAAAGATGTTTTGCAGGTTGTAATAATCCATCACACCCAGCTTGCCTTCACGCAGGGCCTGCGCCATAGCCCGAGGCACTTCTGCTTCCGCCTCCACAACTTTGGCGCGCATCTCCTGCACAGAGGCTTTCATCTCCTGTTCTCTGGCTACAGCCATGGCCCGCCTTTCTTCAGCCTTGGCCTGGGCAATGCGTTTGTCGGCTTCAGCCTGATCAGTCTGCAATTCCGCGCCGATGTTTTTGCCCACATCCACATCTGCAATGTCGATGGAGAGGATTTCAAAGGCTGTACCGGCATCGAGGCCCTTGTTCAACACCGTGTGAGAGATCCGATCGGGATTTTCTAAGACTTCTTCGTGACTCTCTGCAGAACCGATCGTGGTCACGATCCCTTCTCCCACCCGGGCGATGATCGTTTCTTCCCCGGCACCACCGACCAGGCGATCGATGTTAGCCCGTACCGTAACCCGGGCCTTGGCTTTGACCTCAATACCGTTTTTGGCCACCGCCGCAATCACGGGAGTTTCGATCACCTTGGGATTAACGCTCATCCGCACCGCCTGCAGGACATCCCTGCCGGCGAGATCTATCGCCGCCGCCCGTTCGAAACCCAGCTCAATATTTGCTCTCTGGGCAGCGATCAGGGCATTAACAACCCGATCTACGTTGCCCCCGGCCAGATAATGACCCTCTAACTTGTTCACATTTAACTCCAATCCGGCTTTAATTGCTTTGATCAGAGGTTCGACCACCCTGGCGGGGATGACGCGCCGCAAGCGCATACCAATTAGCGTAACAATGCTGATCCGGACACCGGCAGCCAGAGCAGCGATCCATAGCCTTAAGGGTATAAAACTGAACAAAATGGAGAAACCGATGATGACAAGCACGAGCAACATTAAAAAAGGCAACAGGCCAGGCAATATACCCACCCCTTCTACATAAAATTAGGTTCATAAAAACACATCCGGCAAACGCAACAGCAAAAATATACCGAAAAAATTAAGGCATTCAAAAAATAACAGTCAATTTTTTTCCTCTTCACCGGTTTCGCCGGCACGGCAAGCGCGCACCACTATGCGCCTGCCTTCAACCTTGATGACCTTTACAGCAGCCCCCGTGGAGATGTAAGAACCTTCGCTGACCACATCGTACCTAGCATCGTCGATCTCTACGATGCCGGAGGGCCGGAGCGGGGTAATACTTTGGCCAACTTTATCCACCAGATGATATAGATCCGTCGAAGAGCTGAAACCTTTCTCCCTGGTAGCGGCCTCCATCAAGATAAAACGCCTGAGCGTACCCCTGCGCTGGAAATACTTAAAAGCAAAAAACCCGACTAAAAAAGAGAGCAGAAAAGAAATAAAGAGCATTTTCAAACCCAGGGCGGTGGTGGCGGCGGTCAATACAATGGAGGCAGAGACACAGACTAGCCCCCCGACCCCGAAGATGCCGAATCCCGGTATAAAAGCCTCCACGAGCAATAGGACAAGCCCGAAGGCAAAGAGAAAAACAGCCGGCCAGCCACTTATCCCGGTGAAAAAATGCCCTCCGAAATAGAGGCCGAAGCAGAGTATGCTTAACAGCCCGGATATACCAAAGCCCGCCGTAAGCACTTCCACGATCAAAAAAAGGAGAGCTGCAGAGAGAAGCAGCGTAGCAACTGCCGGCTTAATCAGCCACCCGCTGAGGAGCTCCCACTGTGTCGGCGTTGCCCGAACAAGACGGGATCCCTCAAGATCAAGTCTGGCCAACAATGTAGATAATTTATCGACCGTTCCATCGCTAAACCCCAGCTTTTCAGCCTCTTGAGCGGTAAGCGTTAACAGTTTTCCCGCTTCAACCACATCTTCGATGGCGATCTCTTTGCGCACCATCGCTGCGGCCAATTGGGGATCCTTACCCTGCTTTTCAGCCGCCACGCGCATCTCAGCTTCCCAGGAAGACAGATATTTTTCATCAGTCTTCTCACCGCCCATAAGCCTTGGCTCGGCAGCACCGATAGTTGCTCCGGGAACCATAAAAAATTTCTCCGCACTAAGGGCCAGATAAGCACCGGCGGAGAGAGAGTGATATTGCACATAACCATAAACAGGGAAAGGCGCTTCATTAATAAGCTTGCGGGCCTTAATAGCCGTGTCGATATATCCCCCGGGGGTATCCAGCTCCAGAATGGCACAGACAGCACCGGCATCTGCGGCTTCTTCTAGAGAACGTTCAAAGAAAACCAGCCACCCCGGTTCAATCTCCCCTTTCACGGGGATGACATAAACCGGCGCGGCAGCAGATATAGAACCGGCAGATACACCGGGCACAGAGGTAAGAACAAGAAAAAATGCAACTAATAGGCAGAGCAAAATGTGTTCTTTTTTGCACCGTCGTATCTTGGAAAGCATCAATGCCTCTTCACCTCCGTAAGGGCAGACCGGGACGATCTGAACCCATGGAGAATAGTAAAACTTGGTTGCACCAAGTTTTACTAAGGTAACATTTTTAACTGATTTTTTTTATTACATGCCCCGGTTTTCCTTTGCCTGCGAAGATTCAGGGGGAAAGCTGGAAATCATGATAAAACCCTAACAGCAGATAGATTGGAAAAAGACCCTGCCGGTATTTTTTGAATTTAGTTAGCGATAAGACCTTCTTCCTCTTTTGCGCACCTTGCGCGCTCTTTCAGATTTCTTTTTGCGACGGACGCTTGGTTTTTCGTAATGCGCCCTTTTGCGTATTTCGGAGAGTATGCCTGTCCGGGCACACTTCCTTTTAAACCGCCTTAAGGCGCTATCAAAGCTTTCGTTTCGACCAACCTTTACCTTTGACAATCAGCTTCCCTCCCCTCACAACCCAGCCTGCTATAAAAAGGCCCCATGGATGACGGAAAACCGTTCAACTTATTATACCTTTTGGCCGTTTAGCTGTCAATGAAGACATTGACAGCTAGAAATCGTGGCTGCACTTAGGGGCAGCCGGTTACAGGTTTTCGGAGTATCCCGGATAGAACAATCCCGGCATAGAGATCGGCTAAATCTGCCGGTTTAACCCGCCCGGTGGGTTCGTACCAGTGATACAGCCAGTTGCACATGCCCAGTATGGCATAGACAGTAGGAAGGATTTCTATTTTTCGGAGGATGTTTTTCTCCATCCCTTCCCCGATCACGCCAGCTACCCTTTCTTCATAGTCCCTCTGCCGTCTCCGGATAGATGCCAGATTTTCCGGTAGTAGATGGGCCTGTTCCGTAAAAAAAATGGCGATGCGTGGAGCTTCATCGAAGACAGCCATAATGTGGTTATAGATGACCCCCCTGATTTTTTCCTCTACAGTCATCTCCTCTGATAGCAATTTTTCCAACCGTTTTTCTGCCGTGGTCATAGTCTGATCGAAGATGGCATAAAGGATCTCCTCTTTGCTGGATATATAATAATACAAAGCGGCCTTGGTTACGTTAAGCTTTTCTGCAATATCCTGCACGCTGGTGATGGAGTACCCTTTCTCATTAAATAAGGTGGTCGCGGCGTCGATGATTTTCTGCCTGGTTAAACTCATATCTTCTCTTCTCCCGGTTATATTTTCTTCAGGGCACGCAACACCTTTTCGGGGGTGATGGGCAGGCTGTAGATGCGCACGCCGATCGCATCGTGCACGGCGTTGGCGATGGCCCCCAAAATTCCGGCAACGCAGCCCTCGCCAACCTCCTTGGCACCAAAGGGGCCGCTGGGCTCGATCGTCGCCACCAGACCCTCCGCAGATTCCGGGGTATCCAGCGCAATAGGCAACTGATAGTGAAGGAAAGAGGGATTGAACAGTTGCCCTTTTTCCAGATGCACCTCCTCTGAGAGGGCTTGCCCCGCTCCCATGGAGACGCAACCATGAATCTGTCCTTCTACGACGGTCTTGTTCAGGGGGAAGCCACAATCGTGAAAAGTAACCGCCTTAACCAGCCTCACCAGGCCCGTAAGGGTATCCACCTCTACCTCAGCAGCCTGGGCTGCAAAACCATAAGCCCCGGTAAAGAGCCCCTTGGCTTTGGCCAAGCTGGGGTAACGCTCTGTGCGCGGGTAGCCCTTAAAAGAACCCCGGCCGATGATGGGGTTGCCATCTCTCTTTAAAACACTGGCCTGGATGGCCTGGGCGAAAGAGACCGATTTTTGGGGATCATCCTCTAAATAGATCATCTTGTTTTGCGTTTTTAAGCCTGCGGGATCAGCCAATCCCAGCAGGTCTGCAGCGCTCTCCAACATCTGGCGCTTGGCGTCCGCAGCAGCTTTTTTCACAGCGTTGCCGGTAACTAAAGCCGTGCAACTTAGAAAGCTCCCCAGATCAATGGGGCAAAGTTCCGTATCGCCGGCCACAACACAGATATCCTCGATGCCGATACCCAACTCTTCGGCCAAAACCTGGCTCATAGTCGTATAGCTGCCCTGGCCGATATCCTGGGCACCGGTAAACAGCGTCGCCGAGCCATCATCATGCATCTTCACCACAGCGGCAGAAGCAAAGGGATAATACATCGCCCCGCTGAACATGGAACAAAGAGAGATTCCCACGCCGCGCCGGTAGCGGTTGCCGTTGGCTTGAAGATGACTCTGCTCCCTTTTTTTCTGCCAATCGATGGCCCCGGCAGCCCCCATCAGGCATTCCGTCAAACCGCAACTGTCCAGGCGATCGCCATTCGGAAGGACATCCCCTTCTTGGCGCACGTTTTTATGCATGATCGTCAGCAGATCGAGATCCAGATCCCGGGCGATCAGATCCAGATGCGAATCGATGGCAAAACGGATCTGGGGTGCGCCGTGGCCGCGCTGCGGGCCGCGGATACCGTTATTCGTATAGATGGAAAATCCTTCATAACGGTAGTTGGGCACATTGTAAACGGGAAAGCTGAAACCATGGCAGAGGAAGATAACCACCGGGCCGGACCCCCGGTAACCGCCGTTATCGGCGATCACCCTGATATCCTGGGCCAAGATCGTGCCGTCTTTTTTTACCCCTGTTTTGATTTTAACGATGATCGGGTGCCGCTGGCGAGTTGTCATAAACACTTCTTCCCGGTCCAGTTCGATTTTGACCGGCCGCCTCGTCTTTATGGAGAGATATGCTGCACAAAATTCATAAGGGAAGAGATCTATTTTCCCGCCGAAAGCCCCACCCACGAAGCTGTGATGCACCCTGATCTTACTTGCCGGCAGGCCCAGCGTCTTGCTCAAAAAAAGCCTCTTT
Organism: Bacillota bacterium; assembly: GCA_012798895.1. Classification (GTDB taxonomy): domain Bacteria; phylum Bacillota; class Dethiobacteria; order DTU022; family UBA8154; genus JAAZMI01. The sequence continues at coordinate 4,186 of JAAZMI010000112.1, read as the reverse complement.
AGAAAGATGCCCTGCGTAGATAACCAGACGTGCAGCTTATCCTCCAGGGGATTATAGCTGGCTACGGCAGCATGAGGTTCCATCTGGCAATGTGCCGTAGGTTTCAGCTCGAAACGATCTTCGCGGCTGTAATCCGCCTCTTGGAAAGCCTGTTCCACATCGCCGAAGCTGACAAAGGTGTGCCCGCTTAAATTGTTGATGGAGGGATCCTCCTGGACAGTCTTCTTTTGTTGAGCGACTCCCCAATCTTCCCAGAAGGAGGTGCTGGCAGATTGTTCACCATGGATTACCGGTGCCCCTTCCTGCATTGCTTTTTCGGGATCAAAGACAGCCGGTAGAATTTCATACTCCACTTTGATCAAGGATAGCGCCTTTTCGGCGATCGCTTCGCTTTCAGCGGCTACCGCCGCCACTTCATCCCCGATGTACCTTACCTTCTCTGTAGCCAGCGGTTGTTCATCCGCAGGGTAGCGGGGTGTATCGACAAAAGCATAGCGCACTTCTTGCAGATCTTCACCAGTAATTACAGCCTCTACACCCGGCAACTGCTCTGCAGCGCTGGTATCCACCTTAAGCAGCCTCGCATGTGGATGCGGGCTGCGCAGTATCTTACCATAAAGCATCTCCGGCAACTTGACATCGACCGTGTAGACGGCCTGGCCCGTAGCCTTGGCCGGCCCGTCGACCCGCGGGATTTCTTTACCAATGTAATTATAATCGTTCATAAGAAAACATCACCTGCACTTTGATAATTTGTGAACAGCAAACCCGGTTGTCTGCGGCTAAACCTTGTAGAGCTTTAGAACCCGGTTAAGAAACAAACGAGCGGATCGCCTCTATAATCTGCAGGTAACCGGTACAACGGCAGATGTTTCCGGCGATCGCCTCCTTAATCTCTTGTGTTGACGGGTTGGGGTTTCGTTCCAGCAAGCTCTTTGCTACCAAAATCATCCCCGGCGAACAAAAACCACACTGAATAGCCCCTTTTTCATTAAAAGCCTGCTGCATGGGATGCAGCTCCCCGGCCTGCGCCAGCCCTTCTATCGTTAACACCGTTTTCCCGTCAGCCTTGACCGCCAAAAGCAGACAAGAGCTGACCGGCTTGCCGTCCAAAAGGACCGTGCAGGCCCCACACTCTCCCTGGTTACACCCCTTTTTAGTCCCCGTCAGCCCCAGATCCTCCCGCAGCACCTCTAAAAGCGTCTGTTGAACACCGATCTTGAGGGTCTTCTCCTCACCGTTTACTGTTAACCGGATCGTCTTTTCCATTACTCTTCAATCCCTCCCGCTTTTTTCAGAGCATCCGTTACAATTATTTTGGCAATTTCCCGCTTGTAGCGCGGCGAAATAAGGGATGTTTTAATGGGATGTATCTCAGAAGCAGCTATCTCTGCCACCCTGGCCAGCAATCCCGGTTCCAGCCTTCGGTGCAGAAGCTCTTCCCGGGCTTGCACGGCCTCCACCGGCGCCGGTTCGGCACCGGTGATCACCAGACAGGCATCCTCACAATATTTTCCGGATTTTTTTTCGCCCAGTTTAAGCATCACAGCAACCCCCAGTACCGGAAAATCAATCGATTCCCGCATCCTGAATTTATGATAAACACAGCTGACCTGCGGTGCCGGTAGCGGCACTTCAATCTCCTGCAGTATCTCCCCGCTGCCCGCCATAATAACGTGCGGAAAACGGCCGTCAGCGGTATAAAATTGTTCCAGAGGGAGCGTTCTTACCCCTTTGGGGCCGGCCAGCCTAACCCTGGCACCGTGAGCAATTAAAACTGGCGGGATATCGGCAGAGAAAGTCGCCACACAGCTATCCCGCTTATTGGTAACGTGGCAGATATTGCCCCCGGCCTTATAACACGTATCCCGCGAAGAGCGCCAGAACGAAGACTGATTGTAGAAACGGCAACGCGTATTTAGGCAGATATTCCCACCGATCGTAGCCAAGGGGCGCAAAAGCGGAGAGCCAACATCCCAGGCCGCCTGATTTAGTGCCGGGAGTTTCTCCGCAATCAAGCTCGAACTAAGAACATCCTCCAGAGTACACATCGCACCAATAGTAATCACGTCATCTTCTTCCCAGATATCCTTTAAAGATGAGATATGATCGAGACTGACCAGGCCGGCCGGGGCGGATAACCTCTGCTTTAAGGCTGTCAGCAGATCCGTTCCCCCGGCAATAATCTGGTAGTTGCCATCAAATTCCCTTACTTTGGTAACTGCATCTTCCAAATTTCTCGGTTCAAAATAATCAAATTCCAACAATCGCATATCTAACCCTCCTCGTTATGATAATCAGCGGAAATTCCTTTGAAGTTTTGCCAACTCCAAAGCATATTCCGCATAAGCTTCAGATGTCTGTATTTTAAACGGGAACTGTTTTCTACCGACCGGTTAGTAACTACCATCTATTATAATAAATCATGGGCCGGTATGTCAAGGAATGTTTAGAATAGTTGGCCTTATTTCTCTATTACAACCCGTTCTTTCTTGAATACGCTTATGGGCCAAGAATACGCCGGGCCGCATAAAAATTGTTTTCAGCAAATTATCAACCCACCTTATACAGCAATACAGGCAGTTCCGCTACCACAAAACGAATCCGGCACGACACCCACTTTAAATTTTATGCAAAGGAAGAATATTCTGTTATAATACTTTTATAAGGAAGATCAGGAGAGAGAAAAGGGCAAAGGAGATAAAAAAACATGAGTAAAAAAAAGTTGGTAGTAATCGGTGGTGACGCCGCCGGGATGAGCGGTGCCAGCCAGGTTAAAAGGCTGAGACCCGCCTGGGATGTCGTTGTTTTCGAAAAAACCGGTTATATATCTTATGCCGCCTGCGGTATGCCGTATTATATCGAGGGCCTTATCCCGGATAAAGAACGCCTCATCGAACTTACACCCGAAACTGCCGTCAAGAAAAGAAATATCGACCTGCGGCTTAAACACGAAGTAGTAAAAATTGACCCGCAGGACAAAAAAATAACAGTAAAAAACGAAGAGGGCGAACACGAGGAAAGTTTTGATCTGTTGCTGATCGCCACAGGTTCTAGACCCCAGACTTCCGGCATAAATTGCCAGAAATCGGATAAAGCTTTTGTGCTAAAAAACCTGGACGATATGGAAAAAATTGATGCGTTTATTCGGAAAAACTCCCCCGGCAGATGTGCCGTAATAGGCGGAGGATATATCGGGATAGAGATGGCCGAAGCCTTTAAATCGAGGGGAATTGAAACACATCTTATACACCGGAGGACAGACCTGGCCAGAACTTTTGAGGTGGAAGTATCGGATCTGATAAAAAAAGAGCTGTCCCAGAATGGCGTAGTTTTAAACCTTAAGACAGCAATAAAGGAGATCAAAGAAGAAGGCGAAAATATCATCGTGTCCACAGACAGAGGCGATCTGGAGTACGACTTTGTATTTTTAGGACTGGGGGCCGTCCCCGCCACTAAGTTGGCCGTCGAAAGCGGCATAGAACTTGGCGTAAAGGAATCCATTAAAGTAGATGAATACCTGCAAACAAACTACCCCTATATCTATGCCGCCGGAGATTGCGTCCAGGCGGTACACATGGTAAGCAGAAAACCCGTATACACCCCCTTGGCCTTAAAAGCCAACAAAGAAGGGATGCTGGCCGGGATGAATATAGCCGGCATCAGAACACCGTTTCGAGGAGTTCTGGGCACAGCCATAACGAAATGCTTTAACCTTGGCGTTGCCAGAACCGGTTTAACCTACGAAGAAGCCACCAGGCACAATTTTAACGCAGTAAAAATTACTATAAACTCTTGGAGTAGAGCGCGCTACTACCCCGGATCGGAAAATATTTTTTCCCTCGTCATCGCCGAAAAAAACACCGGAATCGTTCTTGGCGCCCAGCTTGCGGGGCCCATCGACGCTATAAAAAGAATAGATGTCTACGCAACAGCCATCCATAACAAGATGACGCTGGATGATATCTTCAATCTGGATTTAGCCTACGCCCCTCCCTTTGCCCCAGTCTACGATCCGGTTCTCCTTGCAGCAAGAGTGGGGAGAAAATCCGTTTGACATACTCCCCAAAAATAGCACAGGGGGACGGTTCTTTTGTAGCACAGGGGGACGGTTCTTTTGTGTACCAAAAAGCGGTACACAAACGAACCGTCCCCCTGTGCTCATTACCCCAATCTTCCCAGAGCT
>JAAZMI010000111.1 GCA_012798895.1 Bacillota bacterium | reverse complement strand
TCTAGAAATGGGAACTATGGTTTTCCAGAGCATAAGCGCCAGGTAAAAACCAATCTTTTTTAGCAGAGAACCAGATTGTCACGGTGGATCACTTCTTCCCGGCCTGAATAACCGAGAATACTGCTAATTTCAGATGATCTATAGCCAGTTATCTGTTTTAGCTCTTGCCCGCTGTAGTTGACAATCCCCCGTGCAATTTCTTGCCCGTCAAACCTGCAGATGCTAACTACATCATTTTTAAAGAAATTCCCCTCCACTTTGACGATACCGATCGGCAGCAAGCTTTTACCTTCCTTAAGCAAGGCCAACTCTGCACCTTGGTCAATAAAAAGGGTGCCTTTCAATTTTTGTGCAAAGGCAATCCATCTTTTTCTGCTGCGCAGATAACTTTGTTTGGAATCAAAAAAGGTGCCGATCTCCTCTCCCTCTATAATCCGGCGGATGATATTATTTTGCAGGCCATTGGCAATGACCAGATCTATACCGGAAGCTGTTACAATTTCAGCAGCCTCAATTTTAGTAATCATGCCCCCCTTGGCCATGACTTCATCTGTTTCCCCTGCCGCTTTTTTGATCTCCGGCGTAATCTCTCCTACGTAAGGGATAATGGTAGCTGTTGAATCGAGACGAGGATTAACAGTATAAAGCCCCTCCGTATCGGTGAGGATGATCAATAGATCGGCACTAACCAGCGTCGCCACCAAAGCCGAAAGTTTATCGTTATCCCCAAATTCAATTTCTTCGGTAGAAGTGGTATCGTTTTCATTGATAATCGGGATTGCTCCAAATTCCAAAAGGTGTGATAAAGTGTTGCGGGAATTAATGTAACGCTTACGTTCTTCTAAATCTTCCCTGGTTAATAAAACCTGAGCAACAACGTGTCCATACTCAGAAAAAATTTTTTCATAGAACTGGATTAGAAAACCCTGGCCGATGGCTGCTACAGCCTGTCTTTCCTGTATGGACAAGGATTTCCTTTGAAGTCCAAGACGACCGATACCTCCGCCAACCGCTCCGGATGAGACGAGTAATACATCTTTGCCCTGGTTTTTCAGATCGGCGAGCTCTCTAACCAGCTTTTCCATAACCCTTAAGTTTAGCTTTCCGGTTTCGTAAGTTAAAAGCCGGGTGCCCACCTTGATCACAATTTTATTAATTGATTTTTCGGTTAAAGATCTTTTGGCCCCCACAAAGGCTCTCCTTTCTACATGCTACTGCAATGTACAAAATTAATTCCGGCGGGACAAATTATTTTCCCTTTTGGCGGCCTCAGCTACCGCCTTAATAAAAGTAGCCCTTAGCGCACCCTTCTCCAGAGCAAAGAGGCCGGCACTGGTAGTGCCCCCCGGTGAGGTTACCTTGTTTTTTAAAAGTGCAGGATGTTCCTTTGTATCCAAAACCATTTTAGCCGCGCCAAACACAGTCTGGGCCGCCAAAAGCAGAGCTGTATCTCTATCCAAACCCATCTCCACACCCCCATCGGCAAGGGCCTCGATGACGAAGAAAACATAAGCAGGCCCGCTACCGCTCAAGCCGGTGACAGCACCCATGTGTTTTTCCTCTAAAAACACTATCCTGCCCAAGGATTCCAAGAGTTGGGCAATTTCCTGCAGTTCACCGGCGGTAACGGCATCATTGCGGCAAACTGCTATCATGCCTGCTCCTACTAAACAGGGGGTATTGGGCATCAACCGTATCATTTTTAATGGTTTACCCAGGTATTTTTCAAAAAAGGCAATAGTAAGACCGGCAGCAAGCGATATTAAAAGATGCCCGGGATTTAGAACAGATTTTATCTGCCCAAGGAGATCCTTCATATCCTGGGGTTTAACGGCAAGAAAAATTTTTTGGGCCTGTTGGCAAAAAGAGCGCAGATCGGGGGCAACTTTAACCCCCAATTTTTCTTTTAGAGAGTTGGCTCGTTCTTCATCCAGATCGAAAACAACAAATTTATTCTTATCTACCAATTCTTTGTAGATTATTCCAGATAGCAGGGCGCCACCCATCGTTCCACAACCAATTAGGCCAAACATCTCATTCCCCCCGCAATAGCCATCCCTTGAAACATCGATTCTGAAAAATTAATGGCTACGTTTCTATATCATTATAAAGGTTAAGTCTGTAGGCGGTCAACACCAAAAAAATAGCCGGCGGGGTCCTAAATTTTACCTGCATCCACGCCGGCTATTTTTATAGTAGTATTATTACATTTCACTGCTTTTTGACATACTCCCCACGGATAAATCCGGGGGTTTTATGGCAGAAATGATAATAAAGCTAGATATCGGGTTATTACCTGGCTCCCCGGATCTCCTGCCATCTTTCCCTGGCCATCCTGATAATATTTGGGTTATTAATTTCTTTATCATGGACGATATGCGCAAAAAATTTTACTGCTTTTCGATCGTCCCCAAGCCTGTTGCTAATTTCGCCGATCAGATAAAATATTGTTGCTACATCCTCCAAATTCCGATCTGATCCAATTGCTTTTTCATAATACTCCATCGCTCTCTCCAGAAATTTTAATTCTTCGTCTCTATCCTTTCGAAACCTGTTAAACCAGGCCAGATGAAGATATAGTCCGGCGATGATTGTATCCCGCTCCCCCCCCAACAAGGCACATCTCAGCGCAGTCTGATAGGCTGTAATAGCTTTCTCTACCGAACGAGGACCACACAGATCTTCTGTGGGGTCTATCGCCGTTTTAATCTTTTCTTTTTCCTCATCAGAAGGGGGTTTAAAGTTATCAGTGAAACCGTAACCGCATTGGGGACAGACATATACGTTATAAAATACCGGATTTTCGCTTTTATAATGCACACAGAAGTCAGAATCCCTTTTTAACATGTGTTGCTTGCTTCTTTTTACTCTGCTGCTTTTAAATTCAGCATCACAAAACAAACATGTCATCTTTTTAAAGAATAGATCGTCCATTAGTAATAATTGTACAGTTCAAAACAGAACTGCTTGCCTCCTTTTTTAACGTAATGTTACCTGGAAAGGTAGTTAATCGTTCCGTAGACAATAAACCCCAGTATTGAAAGCATCCCAAAAAAAGTCATATAGATGCCCTCTTGCGTAAAGGTAATAAGAGCAAAAATGCAGGGGAGAACAAACCCTAAGTATTTTCGTTCTCCTTTAGTCAGGAGATAGATGCCGCCAAAATATAGAATCATGGCTATGATCAATATTGAAAAGGGGAAAATACCAATCGAATGCAAGAAATTACCTCCAGCCCTGGGTTTAAGAAATTGTGGCTACTTTTATAAAGTATCAGGTGGAAATATAACCGGAATACTGTTTAGATACTGCGGTTTCACTTCCGTATTTTTAACCCGCTTTATCGGTAAAGAATAATGCCCCTACCGGGCAAACTTCAACACAGCGGCCACAACCTGTACAAGGGGAATCGGCCAACAAGCCGCCTCCAAAAGTCGTCACCTTGCGCTGCAAGCCACGATGAGTAAAACCAATTGCCCCCACTTCGACCTCCTGATGATCGACGTAGACACATCTGCCACAAAGTACACAGCGGCTGGGATCAAAAACAAAGGAACCCATGCTTTCATCAATGGCATATTCCTTTTCAAGGGGTTTTAGGCGGGTTAACCGCAGTTTAAGCTTTCTTTCTTTAGCAATTTTTTGCAGTTCGCAAGAACGGTTTTTAGGGCATTTGGCGCATTCCAAGCGGTGATCGGAGAGCAATAGCTCAAAGGCAGATTTTACCAGTCGATCCACACGCGGACTTCTGGTTTTGACGATCATGCCTGCATATACTTCCTGCGTACAGGCCGTAACAGGGTGGGAGAAACCTTCTACCTCCACAAAGCAGAGGCGGCAGCTGGCTGAGGGCCGCTCCTCCTCCTTAATAGCACAGAGATGGGGAATATAGATATCGTTTTCCAGAGCAACCCAAAGCAATTTTTCCCCTTCAAAGGCGGTTACTTGGCGGTCATCAATGGTTAAAGTGATCTTTTTACCCATTTTCTGTTCCTAAGTTCCTTTCTTTTAGTCCTCCGGTAGTACGGGTGGAGACAGTTTAATTACAGCATCATGTTCCGGGGGACAGGTTTTTAAGCAGTTATCGCATTTGACACATTTTTCCTGGTCAATTGCTTTAAGTCCATCCTCTCTGGTATAGATTGCTTCCACCGGGCAACTACCTACACAGACATTGCATAGTTTGCTGCATTTTTCCGGCACAATATAGTAGAGAATCAGATCTTTACACATGCACGCCGGGCAACGTCCCTCGAGGATATGTGCCTCATATTCATCGCGGAAATAACGCAGGGTTGTCAGAATGGGGTTGGGTGCTGTTTTTCCCAGGTTGCACAGGGAACCCATCTTGATGTCTTCAGCCAGTTCCTGCAGAATCTCCAGATCGGCCATTTCCCCTTTCCCCTGGGTGATACGCGTCAATATATCAAGCATATGTTTGGTGCCCAGACGACAGAAGGTACATTTGCCACATGATTCTTGCTGCGTAAACTCCAGAAAATAACGAGCAATGGCTACCATACAATCGTCCTCATCCAAAACTACCAACCCACCCGAACCCATAATTGCCCCCGCTTCCGCCAAAGAATCAAAATCAATGGGTATATCCAGTTTTGTTTCCGGCAGACAGCCTCCTGATGGACCACCGATCTGAACAGCCTTAAATTCTTTTTCAGCAGGTATACCTTCCCCAATATCAAAAATTAACTGACGCAAGGTTGTTCCCATGGGGACTTCTACCAAACCAGTATTGGCAACTTTCCCCACCAGCGTAAAAACAGCTGTTCCCGAACTGTCAGAGGTCCCAACAGATTTAAAGTAGTCTGCTCCCTTTCTTATGATCGTCGGAACATAAGCAAAGGTTTTTACATTGTTCAAAACAGTAGGCCGGCCACGAAAACCGGAGACAGCCATGTACGGAGGACGAGCCTGGGGAATGCCCATTTTCCCCTCCATGGAACTCACCAGTGCGGATTCTTCACCGCAAACGAAAGCTCCAGAACCTTCAAAGATCTCCAGATCAAAATTAAAGGGACTACCGAAAATGGAGTCACCCAGCAATCCAATTTCCCTGGCTTGTTCCAGGGCTGTCTCTATACGCTGAATGGCCAGGGGGTATTCGTTACGGATATAGATATAGCCTTTTTCAGCTCCCACGGTATAAGCGGAGATAAGCATGCCTTCGATAACCTGATGGGGGTTCGACTCTAAGACATTGCGATCCATAAAAGCCCCGGGGTCTCCCTCATCAGCGTTACAGATAATATATTTTACTTCATCCGGCGTATCCTTACATAGCGACCACTTTTTACCAACAGGGAAGCCGGCTCCGCCTCGTCCCCGCAGTCCGGAGGCCGTCATCTCAGAGATGATCTCCTCGGGTTTCATCTCTTCCAGTGCTTTAGCCAAAGCCGCATAACCTTCGTGGGCAATATAGTGTTCGATATCCCCGGGATCGATAAAGCCACAGTGTTCAAGAATTATTTTTTTCTCATAAGCATCCCGCGGAAAATCGGTAAAAGTGGGGAAGATATCGTTGGGTTCCAACGCCACCATGGCATACTCATAGCACGGATCATCATTTTCTAAAAAACTGTCCACCAGAAGTTTGGCCAAACCCTCATCTACTTTTCCATAACAAAAGGAAGGAAACCCTGGTTTGGAGATAATGGCCAGAGGCTCGGCGTAACAATGTCCCATGCAGCCCACTTCCTGAATCCGAACATCCAACCCTTTGTTTTTGATCTCTTCTTCAAAGGTTTCTTTTACCTGTAGGGCACCTGCCGCCAACCCACAGGTTGCAGTCCCGATGCGAACCAGCGGCTTATCCTGCAGGGAATTTACTTTTTCCTGTGCCTTTGTTTTAAGTTCGGTATAGCGCTCTACAGCCGTAATCACCTTCATGCATCTGACCTCCTTTCCTCTTTTTCCTCTATCCCTTCCCCATTTTTCCCCTCTTCTTTTTCAGTTTCAGTTTCAAAGGCAAGTAAGATCCCATCCACTCGCGTCGGGGTAACATGTCCTTCCACTTCCTCATCGACCAGAACAACCGGTGCCATAGTGCAACAACCCACACACGCAACGCGTTCGAGGCTGAATTTCCGATCAGGGGTGGTCTCCCCCTCCCTAATTTCCAACCTCCGCTCAAAAGATTCAATTGCAATATTCCCGCCAACCATATAGCAAGCAGTCCCCATGCAAACCTTGAATTGGTGATCGCCTGGAGGATTCATACGGAATTGATTGTAAAAAGTGGCAATGCCGTATACATCTACAGTTGGGATATCCAAGCCTGCAGCAATCTTTTGCATGGCCAGATCGGGTAAATAACCCAGTTTATCTTGAACCTGCTGGAGAACGGGAATAAGATTCTCACGGCTTGTCCCCCTGTCATCCAAGATCTCCTTGACGTGTTTTAATATAACCTCTCTTTCCCCTTCTAAAAGCGTCAAACCTAACATCCCCTTTTAATTTTAATACATCAGAATATTATATCATAAAAGATGCGGAGAAACAGGGTTAAATTAATTTCCCTTAAGATAGACTATTCCGACAGGCATCTCTTTCGCCGTAAAAACACTTCTATTTTATTTCCAAAACGACGATGATCAACTGGCCAACATCATTTTTGTAGTAAGAGACAAGCACTTCATCGCCGGTCCGGATCTCTTCTAAAAGTTGAACCGCCTCCGAACCTAACATAAAGGATTGCGCTTGGCCATCGATCTCCATCTCAATAAAGTTATTATCGATCTGGCCGATATACACTCCTTCTTTTTTTATTATCTCCGGCACCTCATCGGCAGGGATTGCAGCAAAATTTTCATCTTTATCGTTTACGACATGGAAACCCTGATATTCCCTGCCCATTTTAAGAATCAGTTGGGGGTATGTTATAATCTGAATTACTCCTTCGTTTGCTGCAGGTTCTCCTTCTTGCACTACGATCTCCAGTATGCCATCCACAACTGCTGCAGAGTCCAGATCCAAAGTATATCCGCCGCCAGGTTTTTCTCCGGAAAAGATCAAGAGGTAGGTATCTTCCCCGGTAGCATACTCCCGGGGGGTAAAAACGAAATATCCCCGCCGGTTTTCCAGGTAACCAGCCAAACTCTTAACCTCTTCCGGGAGCTGTTCTGCATCTGTTATAATCTCATATTCCGGCAAGGCCTCCTGCGGCTGTTTTTCCCCCGGTTGCTCTAAATCCTGTTCCAAATCGGCGGGATCATCGACAAACCCACAGCCGCCAAGAAGAAAAGTCAGGCACAGAATGATAAAGACTGTCCAAATTTTTTTCAGATTACCACGCATTGCTTATGACCTCCTCGATCATTATTTTGGCAGATTAGCATAGACCTCGAAATAAATAGGCATTTTGACATACTCCCTACGGTTAAATCCGGGGGTTTTACGGCAGAAATGATAAAACTGATTTTCATTTTTACATTACCATTAAAAAATAATAAAAGCAATGTCTTGCAGGGAATAAAAAAGCACCTCTACTTTAGAAGTGCTTCTTTACCGCCGGGAAGGTATCTGCATATTTTCAATGTTTAACTGAATTTATCTACCATCTACAACCCGAAATTTTATAGAATGACGACGATTAACCCCCCGCCGCCTTCATTAATAACCTTGCCCAAAGTTTCCTGAAGTTTTTGCTGGGCATGGGGCGGCATGTTTTCCAGTTTGCCGGCAATGCCTTCCTTGACCAGCTCATAAAGAGATTTGCCGAATAAATTTGATTCCCAAAGCTTCTCCGGGCTTTCTTCAAATTCATCCAAAAGGTAGCTGACCAGCTCCTCGCTCTGCTTTTCGCTGCCGATAATAGGCGTAAATTCTGATCTGATTGGGACGCGAATAATGTGCAAGGATGGTGCGCTGGCCTGCAAGCGGACTCCGAAACGGTTCCCCTGCCGGATGATCTCCGGTTCTTCCAGATAGATCTCCTCCAAAAGAGGCGGCACAATGCCATAACCTGTAGTTTCGGCTTCATCTAACGCCTGCGCAATTTTGCTGTATTCCCGCTGCGCAAAGGAAAAATCTTTGATCATCTTCAGAAGATCGGCCTGATCTTCGATCTCTATACCACAAATTTCGGAGAGCACCCTTTCATAAAGCTCCTGCGGCGCAGTTATCTCTATGTAGGCCAGACCACGGCCCAATTCGATATTGCGAACGGTCACCCTCTCGATCAATTCATGCTCTCTCACTTTTTCGAGGGATGGTTCTATATCTCTTAAACGTTCGATGCTAAGAAGATGCTCCCGAATAACTGCAGTGTATTCTTCCACTGCCCAATGGTTTTTTTCCAATACCTCCACCCAGGTGGGCAGGCTGATACTGATCTCCTGTACGGGAAATTCATAAAGGATTTCCCTGAAGAGAAGATTGATGTTTTCTTCATTTAACAACAGGCAATTCAAAGGGACAACCGGCACACCGTACTTTTCGGTAAGCTCTTCTTTTAACTGCAAAGCAGATGCGGAAGAAGGGCTGGTGGTGTTAAGAATGACGACAAACGGCTTGCCAATTTCTTTAAGTTCATTTATAACGCGTGTTTCGGCATCGATGTATTGTTCTCGGGGAATCTCTGTTATTGTCCCATCGGTTGTCACTACTATCCCGATAGTGGAATGATCCTGTATTACTTTGCGGGTACCTATCTCTGCAGCCTCTTCAAAGGGAATGGGATCTTCAAACCAGGGGGTAAATACCATACGCTGTCTACCTTCGTCATCATAACCTATCGCTCCGGGCACCATGTACCCTACACAATCCACCAACCTGACATTCATCTGGATGTTTTCTGCCAATTTGATGGAGATTGCCTCATCCGGAATAAACTTGGGCTCGGTTGTCATGATCGTTTTACCGGCACTGCCCTGGGGCAACTCGTCCGTAGTTCTTTCCAAAAGCAGAGGGTCGTCAATATTGGGGAGAACAAGTTTTTCCATAAATTTTTTAATAAAAGTAGATTTTCCCGTCCGTACCGGGCCGACGACTCCTAAGTAAATATCACCTCCTGTTCGTTCGATAATTTCTTCAAAAAGATCGAACTTCACAGCTTCTCCCCTCCTTATTTTCCAGACATGTTGCAACAATGAAAGGCGTTAACGTTATATTTATATGTGGATAAGGGGACAATATTACAATAAATAAAGAAAAACCTGTCTTCTTTTTAGACAGGCACCATAAATTCATATCCGGGTTCCCGATCGGTTACAGATTAATCGAAAGCAATTTCCTCTATTTCATGCGTTTTTTGCCGCTGCATAAGGTTTTTAACCGCCTGCTGCGGGTCTTTCTCCAGAAATAATAATTTATATATCTCTCTGGTAATGGGCATCTTCACGCTGTGTTTTTGAGATAGAGCATAGGCAATGCGGGTCGTTCTAATCCCTTCCGCCACCATCTTCATGGCAGAAGTTACTTCCTTCAAAGAGTGATCCTTACCCAACATCATCCCCACATAGCGATTGCGGCTGTGCCGGCTGGCACAGGTAACAAAGAGATCTCCCATCCCCGTCAGGCCGCTAAAAGTCCCCCTATGGGCACCCAGGGCCAATCCTAAGCGGGTTATCTCCACTAATCCTCTGGTGAGCAAGGCCGCTTTAGTGTTATCCCCATAGTTTAGCCCGTCACAGACGCCGGCACCGATGGCGATAATATTTTTCAGGGCCCCGCCCAGCTCCACCCCGATAATATCGGGGCTGGTGTAAACCCGAAAGGTGGGAGCCATAAAGAGATCTTGTACTTTCTCCGCCACCGCCTCTTCTGTGGAGGCGACAACCGAAGCTGTGGGCAGCAGGCGGCCCACCTCCTCCGCATGATTGGGTCCGGAGAGCACGGCAACCCGGCTCTGCGGGGCAAGCCTTGTGATAACCTGGGAAAGGCGCATATCCGGGCCTTCGGCCAGCCCTTTGGCCGTATTGATGATTATAGTATGCCTGCCGGTAAAATCCCTGATTTCACGCATTATAGAAACCAGGGCATGGGAAGGAACAGATAAAATAACGAAGTTCTTCCGGCACACGGCTTCCTCCAGATCGTTGGTCAGCCTTATGTTTTCCGGTATGGAGACATCCGGCAGGTAATCGCTGTTGATGCGCATCTTTCCGATTTTTTCCAACAAGCCGGTTCTCCTCACCCAGAGGCTTACCGGCAGGCCTTTCCGGCCCAATAGAACTGCCAGAGCTGTTCCCCAGCTTCCTGCACCAATTACCCCGATTTTCATAAAAAATAAAGCGACGAAAGCCCCGGACCAATCCGGGGCCGAAGGTCACTCTACCTCCTTTCACCCGGCAATATGCCTGAAACTGATATCTAGCCGAACCCGGAAAATCCTTTTTAATCATATATCATTGCTATAAAGTAGCTTATTATGTGATTCTTCAAACTAAGATTGTTTCGGAAAAAACTTTTTAAGTTTGGACCGCATTTAAATTTCCGGTTTTGGTTTTTCCCCGAACCGGGCTTCTTCCCCTTTAAGCAGTCTTCTGATATTGGGTTTATGCCTCCATAATAATAGGAGACTGACCGCCAGACTAAAAACCATGTATTCCCAGGCATAACCTTTAATGATGATCACAACCGGTATGGCAAGAGCACCGACCATCGAGCCCAGGGAGACGTAACGTGTGCACAGAATAATCAGAATAAAAATGCCAAACACGATCAATGCAGGCCAGGGCACTATCCCCAAGAAAACACCAAAGGTTGTAGCAACGCCCCGGCCGCCCCTAAAATTGGAAAAGATCGGCCAGTTATGCCCGATAATTACTGCGCCCCCACAGAGCAGGATGGCCCAATTTGCCTCAAGATAGTTGGAGGCAAGCAAGATTACGAGCAGCCCTTTTAGGGCATCCAGGATTAATACTATAACAAAAAATTTTAGCCCCAACGCCCTGGCGGTATTCGTTGCGCCCGTACTTCCGCTGCCAATTTTTCTAATATCGATCCCTTTTGTTTTTTTAGCGATCAGGTAACCAAAGGAAACAGATCCAATCAGATAGGATAAAATAATTAGGAGAACTGCCAACCCTATTTTTCCCCCCTTCTTCTGTGGCGGGCCCTCAACAGCAATCTTAAAGTGGTACCCTCAAAATCAAAGGCTTCACGTAAGCGGTTTTCCAGATAGCGCAGATAAGAAAAATGAATCAGCTTCGGATCGTTGACAAAAAGAACGAAAGTGGGTGGTTTTGTAGATGATTGTGTCCAATAGTAGATCCGCCCCTTCCGCCCTTTTACCGTGGGCAAAGGATTCATGCTTTGAGCTTCCCCAAGAAGATGGTTGAGCAGAGATGTGGAGATACGACGGCTGTAGTTGGCATATACCTCTGGAAAGAGGGTAAATAGTTTTTTTAGCCGGCGGGTGGCATAGACAGATGTCGGAACCAACGGAGCAAAGGAGGCAAATTTAAGCGCCTCGCGGGTGTTGCTGATCACATCCCGTTCCGGGCCTTTCTGGCCAAAACGCTGTATTAGATCCCATTTATGCAGAGCTATAATCAAAGCTTTGCCGCTCTCCAAAATATAACCGGCTATTCTCTGATCTTGTTCCGTAACGCCCTCCGGGGCTTCCAGCAGAAGGAGAGCCAGATCAGCATCATCTATAGCTTTTAATGAACGTAAAACGCTGTAATATTCTACATTTTCAATAACCTTACTTTTGCGGCGGATGCCGGCCGTATCGATAAATATGTACTTTTCATCACCTTGTTCCAGCGGGGTATCGATCGCATCTCTGGTCGTCCCCGAAACCCGGCTGACGATTACCCTTTCTTCGCCCAGCAGGGTATTGATAAGAGATGATTTTCCAACATTGGGGCGCCCCACCACGGCAATGCGGATCGCTTCTTCCGCCTGAAGCTCTTGTTCATCGCGGGGCGGAAAAAAAGAAAGAACTTTATCGAGTAGCTCCCCAATGCTTAGTCCATGCGCCGCGGAGACAGGCAAGGGATCACCCAAGCCCAGCTTATAAAATTCGGCGAAGCCCTGTGCCGGGTTTTCAATTTTATTTACTGTTAAAACCACCGGTTTCCTTTGGCGACGCAGTAGATCGGCAATCTCTTCATCTAACGGCGTCAGCCCCTCCCGGCCATCCACCAAAAAAACAATCACTGTGGATTCTTCCAGGGCCAGCAAAGCCTGTTTCTGAACCTGCATCTCCAATTTTTCTCCGGCAGGAAAAGTCAGACCGCCGGTATCAATCACGATGAAATCTCTGTTTAGCCAATTGGTCCGGCCGTAGAGCCGATCCCTGGTTATCCCGGGCATTTTTTCCTCAATCGCCTTTCTTTTGCCCACAAGGCGGTTAAAAAGAGTGGATTTTCCGACATTGGGCCGGCCCACCAGGGCCACTAGCGGCACAGACAAAGAGCATCTCTCCTTCATCCGGTGTAAAAGGCGAAAAAAGGGTTATTTTCGCAATCCCATTATCCTCTTTACTGCGCACCCTGTCAAGGTGGTGCCCGGCCTTCTGTATATCTATTATTAAACGTCAATCAGCATTTTTTAAGTGTATAAGCGAAGATTGTCTATGCCGGATTTCCAGCCAAAAACCGGCAATATGATTATTTTGTTCATTACAAAAGATCCGGCGTATGTAAAATGCCGGCAAGAAGTCAGACCGGGCAAATTATTCCCCCTTTATTTTAACCGCATCTACAACTCGCCCGATCTGCTTAAAAGCCAACCGGATGCCGGGAAATAGAAACAGCCGGCCGAGCGTAATCAGATTTAATCGCCGCGATAAAAAACCTCCCACCCTCATCAGAATGTTCAGGCAAGGCTTGGTGTTTACAAGAGTAACTGGCCTGTTGTTAACCTGCATAATCCGGCAAAATTCCTTTAACGCGGTCTCCACCAGCAGCCCGGCATCTCTGCAACCCATAACATATACTTCACAGCCCCGGCTGTCTCTGCCCATAAAAAAAATTTTACCATAATCTCTGGCCGTCAGCCGGTCGAAATAAGGGCATGAAAGCAGTTCCTGTGCTGTGGGCAGCCTGTTTTTTGCCAGAAGACCCAGATGCAAAGAGGCCGCCGTTACCGAAGAATGCGTTCCTCCATAACAGTAGTAGACTACCTTCATCTGCACCCTTTTATCATCAGGCGATTTAACAACAGTTGGTTTGGCATAGGAAAATCTAATGACGGACAATAATATAGACCCCATTTTCCAGATCGTGGATGACGCCGGAAGTTATCCTTGCCAGGTATGTGGCAATTTTATCCTGTTCCTCTTGATTTTCGGCATAAAAAACGGGTGTTCCACACCCGCCCACTCTATCCCGCTGCCCTTCTTCCACTACAACGGCCAGTATAAATTTATCGATCTCCACTTCCCTGTTACCCATCCCTTCAGGTTACTGTTTTCAGCAGGTATTTTGGGGGGGGGTCCTCTTTTAATCGGCGGCCTTCCGGCCAATGGAAGAACGCAACGGGGTGACATAAGCGCTCTCCAAAACCGGGACCCTTTTTACAGCCTCTATTAAGAAATGAATATCTCTCTCCAGGGGCACGATGACCATGGCCACTCGGCCTGTATCCAGATCTCTGCGTAGAATAGGCATAAATTCACCGGTATCCGTATCTTTATAGATACCCAGCAGGGCGGCTGCATCATAGGCGATGGCCATACGCTGTCCATTATTGGCCAGAGTCGCCCTTCCGTTATCATCCAAGGGTTCGATGATCACACCCAATGCCCTCTGCAGATACGTTTCTCTAACCTCGGCAGTACCCAGGTTCATAATTTGGATCTGTTCGACGTACAAACTGGCTCCCTCGAAATGCACCCTCCCTTCCCGGATTTTGGCGATCTCTTTGATGATCTTTCCCCCCATCAGTTTTTGGGAAAACAGAAAGGCAAGGATGCCGGCCAACCAGCCGTAGAAAATATTCCCCCAGTAGGTAGCCCCTCCCACCAGAAGGGATGTAAACATGACGATGTAATTGCGTGCCTCAAAGATCCTGGCGATCCCCTCAATATAATCAGCCCCCCGGGAAACCAGGCTGGTCTGATCGAGATTTAGAAGCATGATCCTTTCCATATCGCGTACTTCCCGGAATTGCGTTGCGGCCAGGGCCAGGAAGGTAACGGCGGTAAATTCTTTTTCCATCAGAGCGGGGATGGCGATAGAGCCGATCACGGCAGCGATAAAACCTAAAGAAAGATGGGTAAGCACCCCGTGGGGATAACTTGGATACTGGCGGTAATCTCTTTTTAGAACATAGTAGCGGATTAAAACACCGATTACTACTCCATTAAACATTGCCTGTGCAAAAGGGGCACCGGGCACACTTTTATCCTCCTGTTTTTTACTGCCTATATTTGTTCTTATCTCTCTCTACTACCGCTTAAAAAGAATTGACATACTCCCCACGGATAAATCCGGGGGTTTTACGGCAGAAATGATAAAAATTACGTAAAATAATCCGGAACAGAAGATGGCGCGAGGCTCTCTCAGCGATCTTTTATCTTTCTTCATCTCCATTGCTGGGTTTTCTACTACTATTCCCTCCCTTCCACTTGCTGCCGAATTCAGCAAATTCCCGGCTAAAAAAGTGACGAAGCTTGGCACGCAGCTCCTCCGGGCTTCCCGTTCCAACCAGAAGATAAACTCCCAGGGCCAAACCGGCGATCAGGATGATCCATAGAACACCTTTTAGGGCTGTAAGCCCCCGGCCGGCACGGGCTTGTTCGGCGGGAGCTCCCAAAAAATAGGTTTCTACGACATCGCTAAAGAGTGTCATGGAATGAGCAGCGCCCTCCTGCGTATTTTCATGTGATCCCACCTCAAACAATAACGCTAAGGGAAGAATATCTTGATTATAGCTGCCACTGGCCATGAAAATACCCTTTACAAGGCCGGGATGAACGCTGTCCGCAACTTTTTTCAGCCCTTCGGCAAAATTCCTGTTTGATTGAACATTTTGGTTCTGTTGCCCGACAACAATCTGAACCTGAACTGTCGGTTTATCCTCCACAATTTCGGTGTATTCTTCGGCGGGAACTGCATCACGATGAACATCAAAGAGTGTATTCACGCCTTGATGCAAGAAGTGTTCGGCCGTTCTTCTGGAACGGTGATAGGCCCCGGCATCGTGTGGAACATGTGTTTTTGCAGAATAGCTGACTTTCAAACCCTTTTCCCGCAGGGCTTCGGCAAAGGTGCGGCCCACCTTTAAGATGCCGCCCCCCTCCATGATGCTATCTGTCCCATCCGAAGGGACATAGGATTCTGCTCCATGGGAGTGATAGACCCCAAAGCGCGGCGTGCTTGACCGGGCCTTGCTCTCCTGAAAAACAGGTTTTTCAGATGGGCCGCTGTTTAAAACATCGCCATAATTCCCCTCAAAAAGTTTTATATCTTCCTGATAACGGGCCCAGGCAATATCGCCTTCCACTTTTTCCACGCGGTATAGCTTGTTTTGACCGGTGATATATTCATCGCCGGGACGGATAAAACGTGCTGTTCTCATGATCAATTCTTCGTTCGTGATATCTTTCATGCTGAAAAAACCGGTTTCCCTTTCATCCATCTCCTGCTGCCCGGAAAAATTTCGCACCTCTACCGGATGTGCAGTTAGAACCGGCCCCGCATGGAATAAAATCAGGGCAGATAGAAGAAAAATGCCCAAAAATCCTCTGATAATTACCCTATAGCTCATCCTTAGAACACCTCCTTAAGCCAATTCCTTACATTTACTGCCGGATCTTCCGCCCCTAGATACTCATTCCCGCTCTTTCCCGTTCTTCTTGTCTCCTTTTTTACCTGTAAGAACACCTAAACTGATTCTCTCCAGCGCTTCACCTGTAAACTCTGCTAATCCCAGGGCCAGAAAACCAGAGATGACCACTGCATCAAATACCCCCGCGCCCCCTATAGATATAGGCGCAACTATACCGGCAGAGATATTTTCCACCATGGCCAGCAGATCATTTGTGATGATAGCCAGCGTGCCGGCAATAAATGCTCCCCTTCTGCTGCGCCCGGTAATATAGGCTACTACGCCGGCGATAATGGCGATAAGATAGAGAGGATCGAGAAAAAAATTATAAGCCGGTTCCACAGGTATACTCTTCACCGCAACAAAAACTAGGGCCGCCGTAATCAGCACGGCGGCAATCGACCGGCTGATCTCAGATCTATCAGCCCTGCTCCAGAGATAGCCGACCAGAATAAGCGGGATAATCCCCCCCCCAATATTTACACTGAGATTATTCCCCAGGGGTATCTCCGGCAAAAACCCCCCGATCATCATGGCAACCAGAAAAATAAGCGCTACCCGATCGTTTAACCGCAAGCGATCTAACGCCCTGTGTGCAAAACCGAAGTAGACCAACAGGGTGACTGCCAATATAACTACCAGGCCTGCATTCACCGCTTTTATCCCCTTCTTTAGTGATGATCTTACCTTCTTAGATTAACCCCTATTTTCGTTATTATTCAGAAACAGGTAAAATAAGAAAGAGAGTGGGCCCCGGCGATCTAAAAAGGCCGGGCTCATGGCGAGCCCGGCCGGTCGTATGATCGCATCGATCCTGAATTATATCCATTCTACTCTTCCGGTGTCTCCTCTTCAGCATCATCTTCCGTCTTGCCCAGTTGATTATTGTTAAATAGATCCCCGAAAACGTCTCCTAAGGTAACATTCTGGTTTTCACTCTCTTGTTCGGGTGCCGGTGAGAAACTGCGGGAAGCAGGGCGAGCCTTTTTCATGCTTAGGCTGATTCTTTTATTATCAACATTTATATCCAGGATTTTAGCCTCCACATCTTCTCCCTCCCGGATGATCTCGGAGGGGTGTGTCACATGAAAATCGGCCATCTGAGAGATATGAACCAACCCTTCCGCGCCGGGGATTAATTCCACAAAGGCGCCGAAATTTACTATTCTGGTGACCCTGCCGGTAATAATCTCTCCCACCTGGTATTCTTCATTAATTCTCGTCCAGGGGTCCGGTTGGGTTCTCCTGATGCTAAGGCTGATTCGTTCTCTCTCCGGGATCACTTCCAAGACTTTGACCTGAACCTCTTCGCTTACCTTTAAAACCTCTTGAGGATGTCCGACCCTTTGCCAGGATACCTCAGAGATATGCACCAGCCCGTCTATGCCCCCTACATCAACAAAAGCACCGAAATCCGTTAGCCTTTTGACGACGCCATCAATTATTTCGCCTTCTTTGAGGCTGCTCAACACTTCCTTTTTTCTTTTCTCTGCTTCTTCTTCCAACAACAGCTTTCTGGAAAGAATGATCTTATCCCTATCGCGGTTTAATTCGATCACCTTAAAGGAAAATTCCTGACCCATAAATTGTGTAAAATCAGGAATATAGCGGACATCCACCAGCGAACCGGGCATAAAGCCCTCGATGCCGCTGCCTAAATTTACGATGATTCCCGCCGGAACCACCTCTTTGACCAGGCCCTGCATCGTAGCCTCTGCTTCAACAGCATCTTCTATCTCTTTCCAACGCTTTTCTCTTTCCAAACGTTTCTGCGAGACAATTATTTTATCTTCCTGCTGGTTGACCCTAAGCACTAAGAGATCGATCTCATCCCCTTCTTCAAATCGGTCCTTTAGTGCAATCCCTTCCTCTAAAATAATTTCGTTGCGAGGCAACACAGCTTCAGACTTGTAACCAATATCTACCAATACTTGCTCTTCTTCCACCAGAACAGCTTTTCCTTTGACCATATCACCAGGCCTATAATCCCTTACTTCTTGATAAGTAAATTCCTCTTCTGTTCCGGCATCTTCCATATTATCCAATTTGCCATCTTCCATCTTCACCATAACCTCCTTTATCGTCCAGGGAGGGGTTGAAGCTCCGGCGGTCACCCCAACCCTTTTTACTCCTACCAGCCATTCGTTAGATATCTCCCGGGCCTCTGTAACCTGGTAGGTTCTTACTATTTCGCGGCAGACTTGTGTTAACTTGCGTGTATTCGCACTGCGGGGATCTCCAACGACAAGCATTAAGTCAACCGTTGAAGCCAGCTTGGCAGCTGCGTCCTGCCTGAGCAT
>JAAZMI010000011.1 GCA_012798895.1 Bacillota bacterium | reverse complement strand
CTTCGCCATCTGCTCTACGGTTATGCCGGTGTCAATCGAAATATCAGCTTGACATACGATTTTCCCTTGATGTTGTTGCTGGACGGGGCCGGCCGGGATTTTTTCACGGCTTGGAATGTGATCATCTATCTTTTGGTCGCAATTTTGTTTCTGGTTGCCGCCGCCTATGTCTACAAGTTAAGGCATGCCGAAGCAGCCGGGGAAGTGATTGCCTTTGCCGGCATGCGGCCGGTTTTTAAATACGGGGTGGCTGCCTGCACCATGCTCTTAGCGGGGATGTATTTCACCAGTGTCTCCAGGGGCTCTTTGCCCGTCACGATTGCAGGGTACCTGATTGGTTCGTTGTTAGGTTATTTCACAGCCGAGGTCTTGCTGCAAAAATCTCTGAAGGTCTGGTCGTCATACAGAGGCTACCTCGGGTACGCTGCAGTTGTGGCCGTGCTGTTCATCGGGATCGTCATCGATATCACCGGTTATGTGCACCGCGTTCCCGCGCCGGAGAGGGTGCAAAAGGTATATCTCGGCAGCGATATGTACACCTGGCTGCATCTGGAAAAGATGAAAAGCGTCCCGGGCCAAAACGAAGAATATTATGAGGGCGGCTATTTTTTTAAGGATGATGAAAACATCAAAAATATTACGCTTTTACACCGCTGTTTGCTTGAAAAACCACGCATGAAAGAAGGGAGCAGCCGCTATATCATCTATACTTTGGACAATGGGAGATATCTGTCCCGCCAGTATTACCTCGATGAAGAAAGGTGCGCTTTCGCTCTCAAACCCATCTATGAATCCCTGGAATACAAGAAGGCCAGGTTTCCGGTAGTGATGCAGGCTCCCACCGAGATTAAATGGATCGAGATCGGCGATCACCGCACGTTCAAGAAACCGGTTTGCCTCACAGATAGCGAAGAAATTAAGGAGTTTGCCGCCCGGCTGAAAAATGATGTGCTGGAGGCTACCTTTGAGGAACTGATGACAGAGCCCGGCAATAGGAGTGTTTTGGAAGAAAATGCTTACATGAGGATTAAGGATGCGCATGAAAAAGAGATCCATTATGCCCTGCGCCCTGCTTACAGGACGGTGCTCGCCTGGCTTAAAGAGAAAGGATATTATGAACAAGCCCTGCTGTTGCCGGAGGAGGTTGACTTTGTAGAGCTGTCTCTGCTCGGTCCGCAAGTGGATCCAAGTTCCCGGCGGATCAAGATCGAAGATCCACGTTTAATTGAGGAGCTGCTTAGCATAAACGAGCGCCTTGATTACAAAGACGGTATGATTAATGCCGCGTTTTATGGTGAAAAAGCAGGCAACCCCTTTTTTCACCGCACCATATCGCGGAAGTGGTCGTTTTCAGAAGCGTTGGAACAGTGCTTGAAACAACTGGATTAATAGATCTGATTAGGGGGCGGGGGAGAGTTGTACAGCTCCCCCGTTTTTTTAATTGAATAAATTGATTGTTTGTTGCATAATAAAATTACAGGGAATTGCAGATAGTTGGGATCTATAGTAACCTCAGAGAAAACGGAGGGAAACAGATGAAATATAAAGCTCGCTGGAGAGCGCTATTTTTTGTTTATCTGTTTATGTTGGCGTTTGCGGTTACTTTTCAATGTATCCCCCCGGTGTTCGGTTTTATTGTCTCATCGCTAAAAATTTCTCATGCCCAGGCGGGCGCCTTGATGAGCCTTTTTGCCCTTCCCGGCATTGTAATTTCGATCCCAAGCGGGATCCTGGCCGATTTTTATGGTTCCAAGCGTGTAGGGATGG
>JAAZMI010000110.1 GCA_012798895.1 Bacillota bacterium | reverse complement strand
CCAGGTCGCCGGTATAGAGCCAGCCCTCCTTGACGACCTGCGCCGTCAGCGCCGGGTTTCTAAAATATTCTTTCATATTTCTGGGCCCACGCAAGATCAACTCCCCTACTTCCCCCACGGGGACATCTTCTCCTTCTTCGTCGACGACCCTCGCCTCGGTGTTAAAGGTGGGCTTGCCGATGGAGCCCGGTTTTCTTAAAACATCTTCATCATCGAGGTTGATCAGGCCCCCGCCGCCGCCCTCTGTAATCCCATAGATATTGCCGGTCTTAAAAGGTAGGCACTTTTTCATATCCTGAAAAAGGGAGAAAGGAACCGGCTGCGCGCCGATCACGATGCTGCCGGTAACATGAGAAAAATCGTAGCCGGCGATATCGAACAAGCCATTTTTAACCGCATCCACGGAATCAGACATGGTCGGCACAGTAACCCAGCCGTTGTTAACCTTTTCGTTGCAGATCGTCTCCAACAGATATTTTGGATCATTTAGCTCCAATAACATTACGATCTTACCACCCGCCAAATAGGAGGGAAAGGATAGAAAGAAACTTCCGCTATGGTAAAAAGGGTGCGGCGCCAGGTATACGGTATCATGTCCTTCAGAATAGGTCAGGGCATTCCCAATCCCTATCTGGTAGAGGGTATCATGTGAATGACAAACCGGTTTCGGGGGACCCGTCGTTCCAGAAGTAAACATTAGCTCCGCCGGGTCGTCTTTTTCTACCGCGACGAGAATATCACCCGGATTGCCGGACTCCATGATTTGGGCATAAGAAACCATCCCCGCCGGAGCCTGTTCGCCGATACATATATATGTATCGATGCTTTTCATCTCTTTTATAATGGGTTCTACCTTGTTCAGAAAGCCCGCGCCGAAAATAAAGGCTTTGGGATTACAAGCTCCGGCAGCATGTAGAATATCGTTGGCAGCAAAACGAAAATTTAAGGGAACCGCCACCGCCCCGGCTTTTAAGATAGCATGAAATGTAATCACCCATTCCAAACTGTTCATCTGCAGGTGGAGAACATAATCACCTTTTTGCACTCCCAGATCATCCTGCAGGTAATTGGCAATCTTATTTGTCCTTTCATTAAATTCTTGCCAGGTTAAAGACCTTCTTATTCCCCGGGAGGGCCGCAGTTCTACGAGAAATTCTTTATGCGGGTATTTTCCGGCGTTGATCGCTCCGTAGCGGGCAAAATTCATTCTTTTTACCTCCTTCTTTTCTCCTTCTTCTGCTGAAAAATATCAATAATTGTAGCAAAACAAAAAAATGTTTACTGCACTCGTTAGGGACGAAAGCAGTAAACATCCGGATTAATCCTGAAAAATAAAATTCGCCCCCAAGGGGCGAATTATCTTCCGCGGTACCACCCTAGTTGACCGGTGCCCAGCGGCACCAGATCCTCTTGGCCTAAGGGAACGGATACTTAAAAGCATCATATTCCCCCTCCAGGATAACGGGAGAGAACCCGTCCCGACCTACTTTCCCTTAAAAGGGTTTCAGCCGGAAGCTCCAGAGCGAACTTCGACCGGTTCCTTCCGGAAGGACTTACAGCCTTTGGTCCCTGCCTCTCTGCGGGAAGTACCCCAGCTTACTTTTCTCTTTCAAAGCTTTTAAAATATTTACCTGTTAGACTGTATTTTACAACATTTTATGATCTTATGCAAGAACCTTTTTCTGCTCCTGGCCCCGTTCGTGCTGTATCCACCACTGGTTAACGTGATAACACCCAGATCATGGCATGTTTCCTTAATATGTTGAAGCTGCAGGCCTTAGATGTCCATTTTCTGCCGGGCCTGGAAAACCAAGCTGCCGATAAATTCGTCTCGGTTGGCGCTGTCCTTACCATCATAATAGAGCGTAATCATCGGAAAACCAAGCTCTTCCCGCATTGCACCCATCTGTGCCTCTACAACCGAACCGGGCATACAGGTAAAGGGCGCCACAAAGACCGCCCCGCCCACATTATTACGCCGGCCCCAGGCACAAGCCCGGCCGATCGTCATCGGGGGCTCGCCCCCGTAGTGGCGCGAAACATATTTTCGAGCCAAAGTGTTGATCTCCTCCGGAGTAGGCTCCTCCAGTTTTGCCCGCATCCCCTCCGCTGCCCGCAGCAGAATTCCCTCGTCCCTGTGGGCCAGCCGCTGCACCAAGCCGTAACCCGTTTTAAGCAGGTATCTTGGTATGCTGCGTTCAAGCTTAAAGGCTGTCACCGCCTCCTGCCAGTTAATATAGGCTGTATAGGCAAAAAGTTCAGACGCCGGAGCAAGGGATACCTCCCCGCCTTCTTTTTCAATTCTCTTGATCAGCTCCTGGTTGCAGCGATCATCGAGGCGGACATAGAATTCCCCGCCGACCAGAATCAGCGGCCTCTTTTCCCCGTTGCGCGGCACCTCTGCAAAATCGTGAGCAGCCTCTTTCAGCAACTGCTCCAGGGGGCGCAGGTGCGTGCCAACGAGCAGCTGCGGCAGGCTGAAACGCAGATCTTCCAGTGTCTCCATCAGGCGCGCCGAATATCTTTCAAAGAGGGCCTCGCTCGCCCCGGCCTGCTCTTCATAAGGCCTGGTGGCGTGCAACATTTTATAGAGGGCGTCTATCGCCAAAAGCCCGGCGTAGAGGCCGATAACGAATTTAAAACCAAATTTCTTCAACGTGTCGTCGACGCGCACGGAACAGATCTTGCCGGCGCCGAAGCCCGCCCTATTGATCAATAAAGACTGGGTCGGCGCATAGAGACCGTAGCGGCAGGGGCCGCAGGCCCAGCCCTGGAAAAATACCGTTTTTTCCAGATCGATATCCCGCCCGTTTTCGTATAAATATTCCAGAAAATCCTGCACATTTTGAATGAGCGGCAGGCATTCGTCCCCATTGACAAAACGCCGGGCCAGGGTGTGATCCTTATCCTTGCTGCGCGGCAGGACATCGGCATCGACGCCGAAATTCCTGAACATAGCCGCAAAAACCCGGGCATGGTGGGTGGGCTCGGGGATGAGAATCTTTTCCCAGGATTGGTCGACGATACCTTTGGTGCGTGCAGAATAAAATTCCAACTGCAGCGTTTCCTTCTGGGAAAGACAGGTATTTTTAAAGGCTTCCAACCTGGTAATCATCCCCGCCGGCGCCGTGTGGCCATCCAAGGTCAGGCGCAGATAGCTGGTCAGGCCCTCCAGATAATGGCGCAACATGCTGTTCGGACCACACTTAAAAGGATCCTGCAAGCAGAACTGCAGGCGGGGAAGGCCGGTTTTGGCCATTCTTTCATTGAGAAAACGGGCAAAGAAAACGGCGGAGAGCATCTTCTGCAACTGTATGGGATAGATATTATCGAAATGAGTGTGAAGCCCGGCCAGGTACTCTTTAAATGCTTCCCTTTCCTCACCGGTGAGCAGATCTTCTTCAAATTCGCCTTCAAAACAACCCCGCAGGTATTCGAGGATAAAATCCTGGGGAACGGCCACCAGTCCCCGCTGCCGGGCATACTGGAAAGATCCTTTGGAGACAAAGTCATCGTAGATCGTATACGACCGGCCCAGGAAAACAGTCACAACCGCATCCCGGTACTCCTTCAGTTCGGCAATCACCTGCCGGCTCTCTTCGAGCATCGCCCGGCGAAATTCTTCCCGTGCCCGGTAACCGGCATCTACTGCCGCTTGCAGCTTATCCGCCCGGTAATCATCGCCCAGCACCTTCCGAGCCACAGGTTCCAGTTGAAGTTTTATGCCTTCCTTTCCGCTGCGATAGTTCAACTGGGCATAGAGCACTTTTTCCGCCGGAATCTGCAGGGAATTAACCACCGTGCCGCTGACTGTCTGGATCAGGGAACAGGTAAAACCGCGCGGCCAATCCGGCGCCCAGGGCAGGGGCTCCATGTCCACAACCTCCGGCACAAAGATGTAATCCGGATCTTTTTCCAGGAGCTCCTGATAGTGCCCCACCAGAACCTCCATGGGATAGCACATCTCCGCCTCCAGCTTCCTCTTCCCTTTTTCCAGGGTGCTCTCTGTAGTTTTGTCGGAGAGAACCACCGCCACGCCCAACTCGCGGAAAAAAGCAGCCCAGAACGGATAGAGTTCAAAAAACATCCCGCTGCGCGCCAGGCCCACCCGCGGTCCTTCCTTCAGGGGTTCTCCTGTTGCCTCCCAAAAAATTTTATTCCAGCGGGCAATATAATCAGGCAATTGTTCGTAACCTGCGATCTTCTTGTCCAATCCGGAAAAACGGCCGCAGCGATCCCCGTAAAGGAATTTGCTCCCGTCCCCAAATTCGATTACGTCCAGGGTACAGTTGTGTTCGTGTTCACAAACCGCTTTGCACTTGCGTTTGCTGACCTTAAATTCGTGCAGATCCCCGAGGCTGCGGAAAGAATAGCGGCCATCCTGGCCGGCCTCCTGAAACATCTTGGCGATCACGGCGCTGCCGAAGGCCCCGGAGAGCTCCGGATAGGGAGGCACCGTAATCTCCCGGCCGCTCTCCGCGGCAAACGCGCTGGCCAGGGCATGATTTTTGGCCGTCGCCCCGGTGAAGATCACTTGTCCATCCAGCGGCCTGTTTTCCACCGTTTTGCTAAGGTAGTTCCGCGCCGAAGAATAGGCAAGGCTGGCCAATTGGGAGGCCAAAGGAAGGCCGCGGGAGGCCGCGGCGGCCAGTGCAGTCTGCGAAAGCAGCGTACAGGTATCCCCCAAATCTATGGCGTAATCGGCCATAAAGGATTTTTCCGAAAATTCATCTTTAATCTGTACCCCAAGAAGACCGGCCAGGTTCTCCAAAAAGGTGCCCGTTCCGGCCGCACAAACCGGGTTCATATTATAATCGAACAGAAGCCCGTTTTTAAGCTGTAGAAATTTAGAGTCCTCCCCGCCGATCTCGATCACGGCCAGGGTTTCATCATCGCCGCAGAGATATTTTATACCCTCCGCCTGGCAGGTAATCTCATCGACGGCATACTCTGCACTTAGAATTTTTTGGGAGAGAAAGCGCCCCGACCCGGTAGTGCAGGCCACGATGCGTGCTTCCTTGAGCAGATTTCCGTACTTTCTATCCACTTCCTTCATCAATTTTAAAACCTGAAGCGCCGGTCGTCCGGCCGTAGGGAGATAGACCCCGCCGATAAAGGTGCCCCGGGCATCCAGCAAAACACACTTGGTGGAGACCGATCCGCAGTCAACCCCCAGATAAACGGTGGAGAGAACATAGTTTTCATCCACTGCCGGAAATTCCATATATTTTACTTTGCCCCGCTCCAAGGGGGGCAAAGGGTTATCTGGAATGTAAGCCCGATTCAATAGGCCTTCCAGTTGTAAAGATTCCACGGCGACGCCGGCCCCGCTGCAGGCTGCTCCCAAAGCGTTAATATATTCGTGCCCGGCAGGCACGGCAACCTCTATGCCACGCTCCGTGCAGTATTCTTCTATGTATTTCATAACAGCCTTATTGTTGGCCACCCCGCCGACGGCGACGAGGGTTCCCGGGCCCTCGATTCTATTTAGAGCCACGCCGGTCAGGATCATCTCAGTGAGAGCCTGGGCCATGCCGGCCGAAACTGCACCCTGGGTCGCCCCTTCGTTAATGGCATGGGTCATATCCGATTTGGCAAAGACGGCACAACGGCCGGAGATCTTCACGGCAGACTCCGCCGCCAGGGCAATCTGGGCCAGCTCCTGATCGTCGTAGCCCATCCGCGTGGCCTGCTGGTACCAAAAAGACCCGCTGCCCGCCGCACACTGCCCGTTACGGTTAAAAAAGAGGATCTCTCCCTCCGGGCCCATCTCCAGATAGTACATATTTTCATGGCCTAAAGAGAGAACACCGGAGGCCACGATCTCCTGCCGGGCCAGACCGGCCTGCAGGGCTTCGATCTCCAGCAAAGGTTTGATGCCCGCTTCCCGGGCCAAAAGATAGGCATTAGCACCCGTTAAACCACATTGAACAAGATCGTCCCGGCGCCCTGCCAGGAGATCGGCGAGGCATTCCCGGGCGGCTTGGACCGGGTTACCGGCCGTGGGAACGAGAATTTTTTTCTGCAACTGTCCTTCTTCCAGCAGCACTCCCTTCACGGCAAAGGTCCCCAGATCCAGTCCCAGTTGCGGCCCCCCGTTTTGCAGCTTGCTGCTCATACAATCACCTCTTCATTTTACCTTAGAAATATTCTTAAATAATAACCCCTTTTAACGGCTGCACTCCTTTTATATCTCTTTCAAAATCAGGTGTCAAGCCATATTTTGGTTGCAGGCATTATGGCTGTCGCTGTTAACTGTAAGAAATTTACAACCGGCCGCTGTCTCTGCTGCGTCGCAGCATATACCCGCAACCGTATAACATCCCCGCGCCGGCTAATATAAAAAACAGGGCCGCCACCTGGGCCGGGGTTAAAAACCAGATAGTAGGCAAGCTTACCCGGAAAAACTCGACGATAAAGCGGTAGATGCCATAAAATATTAGGAAATACGCAAAGATAAAACCATCAGATGTCTTAAATTTACGCAGGTAGCGCAACAAGAAAAAAATCAACAAAGCAGAAGCTGATGCGTATAGTTGTGTCGGATGCCGGGGATAACTGTCGACGGCCGGAAAAACTATACCCCAGGGCAAAGTGGTAATCTGCCCGTAACAACAGCCGTTCAAAAAACAGCCAATGCGGGTAATAGCGTAACCGAGAGCAATAAAGGGCGCCATAAAATCCAACAGTTTTAAAATAGATATCTTACGGTAGGCACAATAGAAATATCCCCCCAGCAGAGCGGCCAAGAGCCCGCCGTAAAAGGTGAGCCCCCCCTCGCGGAAAGCAAATATCTTCCACCAGGGCCCGCCACGATAAAAATTCCAGTTGAGAAAAACGTAGGTCAAGCGGGAACCCAGAAGGGCCAGGACGATGCCGATGAGAAACACCTCGTATAGATAATCCTGATCTATTCCTTCGGCATCCGCTTCTTTTGTGCTCCATAATATGCCCACCGTAAAGGCAACGAAAAGTGCCGCACCGTAAGCATAGATAGCAAAGTCGCCTATTTTAAAGAGTATTGGGTGCAGAAAAATTCCCCCTCCACAGCTGGTTTTTTTCATCAATCCGGAACAATTCCAGGTTGTTATGGTAAAGGTTGTTAAACATGGGTGCGGTTATCTGTTTCACTCCGTCCCCATTTCTTCAT
>JAAZMI010000109.1 GCA_012798895.1 Bacillota bacterium | reverse complement strand
CGGGAAACTGCATCATCGCCGCCAACTGTGCCGGCACCAGGCAGGGCACTGTTATTTTTTCTTCTTCGATAACTTTCAGTGCCGCCTCCGGATTGTACTGGTGCAGTAAGACCACTTTGGCCCCCACTTGCGGGGCACAAAAATAGGTCGGCGTGCCGCCCGGCGCACCGGGAAAAGGAGCGACAGCACATAGAATATCATCCTCGGTAAGCTGCCAATTGCGAACATGTGTTGCCGTGCTGCATAGGTTGGCTGCGAACATCCGCTCCACAATCTTAGGCAGTCCGGTCGTGCCGGTCGTGCTGGTCAAAAAACCGACATCAAAAGCATTCATCTTTCTCTCCGCCAACACGTCGGGGGAATATTTTTCTTCGAGGGGATTTTGAATCATCCCCGACAAGGAGATAGCCCCTTCCGGCACCTCATCCCCCGCCACAATAATATGCTTTAAATGTGGAAGTTCCGCTGCAATCTCACGCACCATCTCATAATAATTGAATTTCCTGAATACTAAGGGAATAATAATTGCTTTAGCCTCAATAGTACCTAAGATCTCCAATAGTTCGGCGTGGCGAAAAACCTGCATTAATGCTATAGAGATCAGCCCGGCCTTTTCACAGGCCAGCCGCGTTAGGAAACCTTCGACGCGGTTTGGTAACTGGATGGCCACCCGATCGTCCTTCTCTAATCCCAACTCGATAAACCCCAAGGCGATGCGATTAACCTGCTGAACAACTTCGGCAAAAGTCAGCCTGTTTCCGATGGTATCAACCAGGGCTTCGCGATCGGGATATTTTTCCGCAAATTCTTCCCAATAATCCGTAAGGGTTTTTGTCGTCCAGTAACCCTTTTTCGTATACTCTTCTACCTTCTTTTCGTCATACAAAATTGGTTTCATCTAAATGAAATCCCCCTTTTCAAAGATAATTCTATTATCCTTTATCCTTTTTCGGATCTTATAGGGCGCTCATCACATCACGAAAGGCTTTGAGGACTTCTTCCGCAAAAAGCGGATCTTCCATATTGGCCTCCACTTCTTTAACTTCAATATCATCCCGCAACTGTTTTCTTAATTCCTTTACAAAGATGCGATCTTCTTCCGGATCGTAGAGAACCGTACCTTCACCGTCGATGCCGGACCATCCTTTGGTTGGGATCACGACTTTGACCGGCCCTTTGGCCTGATTCAGCTTTTTGGCAAATTCTTTGGCTACCGTAACGAGCTCTTCGGTAGACAGCCGGATGTAAGAACGATATTTATCGAGATCATACCGCTTGCGCTCGTAATATTCCGGCTTATATTTTGTTTTCGGCGGGGTCATCAGGTTTACGATGCAAGGCGCAATCACCTGGGGGATGCCGGCATTACCCGCCGCTTCCATACGGTGGGGCCCTGCCGCCCTGGTACCCCCGAACAGCTCTTCCCCGACGGCACCCGGCGCCAGGTCGATCACAGCCGAGAAGATACCTTCCTTCTCGATCATCTCTTCCATGGCCTTGTCGGCACCAGCCGCTGAATAACCGATCACCTGATAACCTTCCTTTTCCATCTGTTCCCACAGATGAGTGGCGCATTTTTCACAAAAACTTAAAAGCGTCATCGCCACCCGGGGCTTAACTTGTTTGCCCGCCTCATCACCGGCAGTGGCTACATATTCTCTCTCCATCATAGCCATGCCTACGATGCTCCCCGCCGCCCGGTCCAAAACATCGTTCATAAGGTCGCTTAAGGTCGTAAAATCGATCACAGAATGCATGATAGAGATATCCGACGTCCCGAAATAGCGGGTAGCCAGACCGCGCGCCGCCGCCACGCTGGAGACCATCAGCTTGGGTACACCAAACGGCAGGGCACTCATCACGCCCGTAGCCATCAGGGAGCTCGTGGCACCACCAATCCCGACAATTCCATCCAGCCTGTTTAATTCGTACAGTTCCCTGGCCTTCTTCCCGCCGCCGGCAACCATCAGTTGGCTTAAGCGCGGCCGATCCCCCTCTAAATCTTTAAAGCTAATATCCGGATCGGCAGCGGCCAACACTTCTTCCCGCGTGACATCGCTGGGCATGGCCGGCTGTCCTCCAGTACCCACATCGATGATTAACACATTGCAACCCAATTTTTCGATCTGTTCCCGGAGATATTTAGTTTCCTCCGCCTTTGTATCCAGGGTGCTGACGATTACTATCGTTTTATTCATTAATTTTCATTCCTTTTTCCAACAAAGTGACAACACGCTGTGCTCCTGCCTTTAACCCTCCCTCGATCGCTTTGTAGCAGGCTTCAATACGTGATTGCTTGTAGTTGAAAAAATGTGGATCTGCAGGATCATATTGTGGAATGTGCAGGGTGTCTTCGTAGATATCGGCCGTATCCAGATCGCCTTCACCGACAAATTCCCTAAAGGTCAGCGTCCGGCCCTCGGCCTTTGGAAATGATTCCAATATAGTATTTTTTTGACTGTCTTCAAGGGTCACTAACAGGCGGGCCTCTTCTGCCAACCTCTCAGTCAGCGGCTTCGATCGGTAAGAGCCTACGCTCCAACCCCGGGCCGCAAGACAGTCGATCGTCCCTTTATAAGGAGGGTGATGATAAAAGGTATCTCTGCTCATCTCATGGTTTCTTTTCTTAACAAAATCCTGTATGAAATCCCAGAAATTCTTGGCGATAATGCCCGCTGATTCCACTTTTAATGTCTCATCAAATGGATGGAAAAGCCCCTCTTGTAGATAGTTTCTAAACAAGTATTCACAGATAATGCTGCGGCAGCGATTTGCTGTACAGATAAAAAGCACCATACCGCCACCTCCCCGTAGACAGGTGCGCTACCATCTCCTTTAAGGTTTAAAATCTGGTACGGATGACCAAGAACGGTCATCCGTACCAGATAGAATCGATCTATTCCTTAAATCCGTACTCCGACCACTTGCCGCGCACTCTCTCTGCCGTCTCCGCATCGAGGTGAATTTCGATCGGTTTTCTCTCCCACTCGTAAGGTATGCAGGCATCGATGATAATCCGTGAACAGATATCCCTGGCATCGATCGGCAGGGAAGGATCGAGCGGTGTAGAGCGTCCCCGGTCGATGATCTGGGTGCGTGCCACCGGATCGTAGCGCACGCTCATCGCCCAGAACACTCTGGCCCAATCGTCAGCCGGAATATCATCGTCGACCACGATTACGCCTTTTAAGCCGTAATGCCCGGTAGTGGTGGATATTACGGCCGTTCCCACTTGCATGGAATGCCCGGGATACATCTGTTTCACCGAGACGATCGCCCAATAACGGCCTGTGGATTCGGGTGGAATGTAGACGGATTTGATACCCGGTACATGCATCGCTTCCAAATCGGTCCAAAGCGTAGCCGTGCGATTCAAAGCCATGATCACGTGAGTATCGGTCACCGGCTTTCCTACTGAAGTGGACCACAAGATAGGATTGTTGCGGTGATAGACACGCTTGACATTGATAAACGGCTTTGGCCATTCATCGCTCTCCTTGCCGGAATAGTAACCCGTATATTCGCCAAATGGCCCCTCCTGGCGATAATTGGCGGGATCTGTATCGATCTCGCCCTCGAGAATAATCTCGGCTTTCGCCGGCAGCGGCAGACCGGTAAGATCGCTGGTGAAAACTTCGGTTGGTTCGTTGCGCAGGGAGCCGATTACGTCATATTCCGAAACGTTGGGTGAAACCATAGCACTACCGGTTAGGAAATTCAAGGGATCGCCGCCGATTATTGCCGCCACCGGCATCGGTTTGCCCAGTTCGCGGCACCTGTTCAGGTGGAAATCGGCATGCTTACCTTTGATGATCTGGACACCCACGCTGTTATCATCCAGAACCTGCATCCTGTAGGTGCCAAGGTTAAACCAATCGCTGTCCGGATCTTTACTTAACAGGGCGACAGCAGTGCCAATAAAGCGCCCGCCGTCCATTGGATAGAACTTGGGAACCGGAAAATTGAGAAGCTTGATCTTGTCTCCTTCCAGAATATTTTCTTGGACAGGGCCGCTTTG
>JAAZMI010000108.1 GCA_012798895.1 Bacillota bacterium | reverse complement strand
TCCCTGTTATAAAAAACCACCGGATCCAGCATGTGGTAAGTGGCGTAAACACGCGCCTGCAATGCCAGGTAGGCTTCCGGATAACGCAGGTGAGAAGCAAGCTCCTCCGGCATAGCTTCCAGCGGTTGGAAAAGCCCCGGGAAGATGCGGGCATAAGTTAGTACTAAAGGGTCGTCCGAATCGGCGATATAGAAATCTACAGAACCTTCATAAGCATCGATCACAACCTTAACGGAGCTGCGGATGTAATTCAACCCGCCGGAGGGTTCGGCATAGGGGAACATATCCGTCACCGTATAGGCATCTAGGAGCCAAAAAAGTCTTCCTTCTGCCAGGACAAGATAGGGATCTTCATCATATCTTAAAAATGGGGCGATCTTTTCTACGCGCTCTAAAATGTTGCGGTTAAACATAATCCGGCTCTGTTTCGTCAGCTCCCCGGAGAGAAGCAGGTTATAATCGGAAAATTTGAGAGCAAAAAGCAGCTTTCTTCCCATGTTGTTTAATTGCACGCCCCCGCTGCCTTCATAATGCGTGTAGATGTTGGTATCCCCCAAAGGGTAATCAAATTCAGGGGTTTTAGTGTTCACCAGCACATAATCGCTACCCGTTTCCCCATAGTATATCTCCGGCCTTTGCAGTTCCAGCCCTTCCCCCAGTACAGGTGGAATATCCTCTACGATAAATTCCGGCATGCCCTGCTCCGTTGCGCGGGCCACCGGCGTCATCGCCAACCCATAACCGTGCGTGTACTGCAAGCGCAAATTGACCCAGGTCCGGGCCGGTTCCGCCAGTTTTTCCGGATCGAATTCTCTGGCGGAGAGCATTACCTGCCTGTATTGATCATCGATATAATAGCGATCTGTATCTACATCGCTAAATGTATAATAGGGCCGTATTCCCTGCAGTTGATTAATGGTTTGCCGCAAGGGGCGATAATCCCAAAGGCGCACATTTTCTATGGTTCCCCCGGCCTCCTGCAAGCCGGCATAATCAAGTTTCCCGGTCACCGGGTAGTGCTCAACGCCAACCTCATCTAAAGCATAAGCCCGGCGCGTAAACTTGATGTTGTTTTCAATATAAGGTCGCTCCAGGGCCAGTTCGTTGGGATCTACCCTAAACTGTTGGAGAAGGGAAGGATAGATACCGCCCACCAGTAAGGAGGCACCCAGAAGAATGCCGATGCTGATCCCAACCAGGCGGGCCTGGCGCCGGTAGATATTATAGATAAGCAAGCTGCCGGCAGCCAGGGTTAAAAATAAAAGGATCCACAACGCTGGTAAATTTGCATGCAGATCGGCATAACCCGGCCCAAATGTGACGCCACGCGGTGAGAACAACAGACCGTACATCTGCAAGTAATAATCTGCAGCCTTGAGTAAAAAAGCCAAAGATAACAGAAAGGAGAGGTGCCCCCAGCCCCGGTAGGGAAAAGAAAAAAACTTTCTGCCTACCTGCACCGGAGGATTGGTCAGCAGGTAGATAACGAAGTGCACCAAAAGAGTGCTGACCACCGTCATCTGCAAAAAGGTATACAAAGAACGCCAAAAGGGAAGTTGGAAAATATAGAATGAAACATCCTTTTGAAAGATCGGCTCGGCCAAACCAAATTCCACGCCTAGAAAAAATTGCCGCACCTGCAACCAGAGCTCCCCCGTGTAGGCAGAAAAACCAAAAGCCCAGATAAGACTGCCAAACAAAAAGAAAAGGGTTAGGCCCCGTTTGGTTAGCAGCCTGCCGAAATAGGTTCCCATTATTCTTTCCTGCAATCCTGGATTAAGAGAGCCGAGCAGAATGCGACGGGTAAATAATAGATTAATAAATAAAAACAGAAAGAAGATTAACGCCGCGGCCAGCCTTATCGTCCACCGGGATAGAAAGATATTCCAAAAGACGGCACCGTAACCCAGATTTTTAAACCAAAGCAGATCTGTATAGAACCCCGCGGCCCATATTATAAGCCCCAGAGCAACAAGAAGCGCGATCAATATTATCCTTGTTTTTTTCATAACAGCATAGATCTGAACCCCCGTTCAGAGACAACCTCCTTCCCTGCAAAAAAACGGAATATACCTCTTTCTTGCTATCCCGAGGTTATTCCTGCGGGAACAATTCTTGGGGATAGAATCGTCAAACCCTGCAAATCAGGTGCCGGCATCTTCTTAAAAATTCGGTGCACCCGGCTAATAGATAGTAATATAGTCCTTCATCCCTTCCAGAACCTTTTCACCGATCCCGTTTACATTGAGCAGATCTTCGACGCTCTGAAAAGGGCCATTTTTTTCCCGGTAATTAAGAATATTTTGTGCTTTTACGTTGCCGATTCCAGGCAAAGTTTCTAACTGTGCCTTATCGGCGGTATTGATATTTACCCTGGCCCCAAAGGGATCGCCGGCCGGGTTTTGCCCCCCATCCGGAGACGGGGTCCCGCGCTCGCTGATGCTGGGAACATAAACCGGTTGCCCATCATAAAGAGGCTGAGCCAGGTTAATTCTCTCCAGATCAGCATCGCTTAGATGGCCCCCTGCCTTCTCCACAACGTGGAAAACCCGGGAACCCTCCACGAGGGTATAGACGCCCGGATTGACGACCGCCCCGGTGATGTGCACGATGATCACTTCTTCCTCTTCCTCACCTGAAGATAAAGCTTCCCCGTTATTCTTTTCATGTACGCCACCCTCATTTTTTACAGTGGCCTCTTCAGGGCTTGTACCCCGTACCATAAAGATATCTTTCCCCGGCAAAACAAAGCGCAGCATAAGCCCCAAGAAAAGCAGAGCCCCAAACGCTAGAAGTAACTTTTTTTCTCTGGATGCAAGCTTTAACAAGAAAATCAACCCTTGGCAATAATTCTCCCCATAAGTTCGACAATTCGACGAAGTAGTATGATCTCCTTCTTTTCTGCTGTGAGGCCAATAGATCGATACAACCTAGCGCACAACTACATTTGCCAACTTCCCGGGGACAACAATCGTTTTCACCACTTCCTTACCCTCCAGATAGGGGCGGATCCTTTCATGTTGGTAAACCGCCGCCAGCAGCTCGCCTTCCGGAGAATCAACAGGAACCAGCATTTTACCACGCACCTTGCCGTTGACCTGGATCACGATCTCCATCTCATCCGATTGTAGATACTTTTCTTCGTAAACAGGCCATCTTTGCCGGTGCACACTCTCCTTATAGCCACACCGTTGCCAGAGTTCTTCGGTAATATGGGGAGCAAAGGGCGCCAGTAGTAAAACGATGCTCCTAAACACCTCACGGAGAAAAGGCGCGAAACGCTTTCGTTCATCCTCGCCGGTTTCATTGAAGTAGCTGTAAACTGCATTAACCAGCTCCATGATGGCGCTAATCGCCGTGTTGAAGTTAAAACGTTCCTCGATATCTACCGTTACTTTTTTAAGAGCATAGTGCTGGGCACGCTGCAGTTCTTCTTCTACCCGGCGAAGGGGAGGCATCGCAGGCGGATCGCCGTCCTCTCCCGCTTCCCCGGAAAACAGAACCATATTTTGCTGGAAAAGGCGCCAAACCCGGCGCAGAAAGCGGTAACAGCCCTCCACACCCTGCTCGTTCCAGTCCAGATCCCTCTCCGGGGGGGCGGCAAAGAGAATAAAAAGCCTCCCCGTATCGGCTCCATAGCGTGCAATGATCTCGTCGGGGTTGACGACGTTGCCCAGGGATTTGGACATTTTGGCGCCATCTTTGTAGACCATGCCCTGGGCCAGAAGACGCTGGAAGGGCTCTTTGATTTTGACCAGGCCCTGATCGAGAAGAAATTTGGTAAAGAAACGGGAGTAGAGCAGGTGCAGCACAGCGTGCTCTATGCCCCCGATATATTGGTCCACCGGCAACCAGTAATCAACTTCTTTTTTATCAAATGGAAGTTCATCTTGCAGCGGATCGGCATAGCGCAGGTAGTACCAGGAAGAGCAGAAAAAGGTATCCATGGTATCTGTCTCCCGCCGGGCCTCCCTACCACATTGCGGGCAGCGGGTTTTAATAAAATCCTCGCTTTCCAACAGGGGCGACTGCTTTGTGCCCGTCAGATCGATCCCTTTAGGCAGCAAAACAGGCAGCTTTTCCTCCGGGACGGCCACCGGCCCACATTGCGGGCAGTAGACGATGGGAATCGGTGTTCCCCAGTAACGCTGGCGGGAGATCAGCCAATCCCGCAAACGGTATCTAACCCGGTAGCCGCCGCAACCACGCTGGATGAGCCAATCCGTAATAGCTCGTTGCCCCTCCTCGTTGGGCAGACCGTCAAATTCCCCGGAGTTTACCATGGTGCCAGTTCCTTCATAGGCTTCCTGCAAGGGCGATGTAGTAAGATCTTCCCCCGGAGGGTTTACCACCACACGAACCGGGAGTTCATATTCTGTAGCAAAGAGGAAATCCCGCTGATCGTGGGCCGGCACGCCCATGACCGCACCTGTCCCGTAGCTCATCAAAACGTAGTTCCCCACTAAAATAGGGATCTCTTCCCCGTTCACGGGGTTTACGGCCGAGGCACCGGTGAAAAGCCCAATCTTTTCGGCATCGGCTGAGGTTCTCGTCATCTCGCTTTCCCGGCGGATCTGCTGTACAAAATCCCTGATCTTCTGTTCCTGAGGAGTCCCCGCGATCAATTTAGGAAGCAAAGGATGTTCCGGTGCCAAAACCATATAGGTTACACCAAACAAGGTGTCCGGCCTCGTCGTAAAGACCTCCAACCGATCTCCAGTTTCCTTGACGGTAAATACAATATCCGTGCCCTGGCTGCGGCCAATCCAGTTTTCCTGCATGATTTTTACTTTTTCCGGCCAACCCTCTAAGAGCGACAGATCTTCAAGCAGCCGTTCCGCATAATCCGTGATCTTTAAAAACCACTGCTCCAGTTCCTTCCAAGACACTTCGCTGCCACAGCGCCAGCATCCCCCATCTACAACCTGTTCGTTGGCCAACACCGTCTGGCAGGAAGGACACCAGTTTACCGGAGATTTCTTTTTATAAGCCAGACCGTTTTTATAAAAAAGAAGGAAAAGCCACTGGTTCCAACGATAATATTCCGGGGAACAAGTCGCCACCTCTCTCGCCCAATCATAACTCAGCCCCAGCGCATTCATCTGCTCCTTCATCAGCTTCACATTTGCAGCCGTCCATTCGCCCGGATCGGCGCCATGTTGCTTGGCGGCGTTCTCTGCCGGCAAGCCAAAAGCATCCCAGCCCATGGGGTGGATCACATTGAACCCCCGCATACGCAAAAAGCGGGCCAAAACATCCCCGATCGAATAGACCCGCATATGCCCCATGTGCAGCTTTCCGGAAGGATAAGGGAACATCTCTAAAACATAGTATTTCTTCTGCGCCGGATCCCTCTCCGCCTTGTAAAAACCGTTCTCTTGCCAAAAAGCCTGCCATTTAGGTTCCAGCTCTGCGGCCTTGTACCCCTCCATCGCCATAATACCCCCTACAATCTATTTTCCTCCACTGCAGACCCGCGGAGCGTTTTTTTCACTTTCTTAGTTTACCCAGATACAGCCCCC
>JAAZMI010000107.1 GCA_012798895.1 Bacillota bacterium | reverse complement strand
TCCCATTCGCCATCCAGGCCGATTGGGCCGTCTCGCCTAAAATCCCAGGCACCGAGATCCAAAAGCCCGCCTACAGCCCGCGGTTTTTCAACAATTTCTCCCATTTCCGGCCGGCAACCGGTTAGAAGTATCAAAAATATAAACAACCAAAAAGTACAAACCCATCCCTTCCGCAACTGCAGCACATCCTATAGATCTTCTACCCGTCATCTACGCGAATAGCTTCATGCCGGGCATACTTTCAAAATCTATTTTAGCATCAATTACCTTTCTTGTCTCCAACAATTCTAAAATCACTCTCTTTTTGATGATCTCCTTGAATATTCGTCTGATATTAATGTTGCCTCCATTCCCGATTTACCTGCCAGCCTGCTTGACAGCTTTTTTTTGATCAAACATAATGAAACAGTAACACAAAATAAACGGGGCAAAATTGATGACAGCAAACACCTATGATTTAACCCAAGGCAATATCCTAAAAAAACTTTTACTGGTGGCACTGCCGATTATGGGCACGCAGCTGATGCAGATGGCCTATAATCTAACCGATATGTTCTGGTTGGGACGCATGCCAAATTCGGTATCCGCAGTGGCAGCGGGCGGGCTGGGGGGAATGTTCCTCTGGTTGGGCATGGCCTTGATGATGATCGGGCGCATGGGGGCGGAGATCGGTACATCGCAAAATTTGGGCCGGGGCGATGCCGATACAGCACGCGGCTACGCACAAGATTCCACCCGGATTGCATTCATCCTCGGCATCTTGTATGGATTGGTTCTTATAACGCTGGCCGGGCCGCTGGTTTCTCTATTGCAGGTTAAGGAGCCAAATGTCTTTGAAAACACCTGCGCCTACCTGCGCATCGTTGGGTTGGGAATCCCGCTTGCCTATGCATCCGCTGCAATTACAGGCATGTTTAACGGGGCCGGTAATTCCAAGCTTGGTTTTTGGGCAAACGCCACGGGATTATTGGTCAATATGATCTTGGATCCCCTGATGATCCTCAGCCTGGGTTGGGGCGTCAGGGGTGCCGCAGTTGCCACGATAATCGCCCAGGGCATGGTGTTAGTGCTATTTATAGGGTTTGCGAAACGGCACCCGCAGAGACCTTTTGAGAATTTCCATTTCCTGGGGCACATGGATCCTAAAAGGATCGGCCAGATCCTGCGCTGGAGCCTTCCCGTCGCATTAGAAAGCGGGGCCTTTACTGCGCTCGCGATGGTTGTAACCGGCATGGTATCCGCCTGGTACGGTGAAACTGCTGTGGCCGTACAGCGCGTGGGCAGCCAGATCGAATCATTGTCCTGGCTAATCGGCGGCGGTTTTTCTTCAGCGGTAACCGCCTTCATCGGGCAAAATTACGGGGCACGCAAATGGGGACGCATCCGCCGCGGCTACCGTATTTCGCTGAGTGTCTTACTGGCCTGGGAGGTTCTGGTGACACTGCTAATGTTGTTGGGGGGCCGCTTTCTGTTTTCTTTGTTCTTGCGCGAACCACCGCTAATCTTGGATATGGGCGCCACCTACCTGCGCATTCTGGCCGGGAGCCAGATTTTTTTGGCGCTGGAGGAAGCCTGCGCAGGCACCTTTCGAGGGCTGGGAAAAACACTGCCACCCAGCCTGAGCAGCATCACAGCCAATCTATTGCGCCCGCTTCTGTGCTGGTGGTTTACACAGTGGATGGGCCTGAACGGATTGTGGATGGGTATCACAGTTTCAGGTGCACTCCGCGGCATATTTGTGTTCCTCTGGTATACGTTGTATGAAAAACAGATACCCTTAATTGACGAACCGGCGCAAGCTATAACGGGATAATTTTCTGACAAAAAAATAATACCCCGGTCCAAATAGAAAAGTGTTAATTACACTCTCCGCTGTAATCTATTTGGGATAAGTATCTTATTGATTTTAACGAAACGTAATATTGGGCACATCATCGGAATATTCACCATCCATTATGTGGAGTTGATGCTTGATGATGCTGCGCATCTCAAGAGCAGGTTCTAAACAAAAATCCTTAAACTCTTCTTTTTTTACATCCTCCATACTTTTTATATGTGGAAACAGCAG
>JAAZMI010000106.1 GCA_012798895.1 Bacillota bacterium | reverse complement strand
CTGCCGGCAGAAAAAATTCGCTGCCGGCCTTTTTGTTACTTTGCTCCGTTGTATGGTATAAT
This sequence comes from Bacillota bacterium, assembly GCA_012798895.1. Classification (GTDB taxonomy): domain Bacteria; phylum Bacillota; class Dethiobacteria; order DTU022; family UBA8154; genus JAAZMI01. Next base: position 1,818 of record JAAZMI010000106.1, on the reverse strand, counting down.
ATTTTGATCAGGTTTAAATTGTGATGCAAAAACCGTAACGCAAAATGTTTATAATAGGAAGGGTTGTTTGGAGATGGGCAATTTTCAACTGGTGGCGGAATTTTCTCCACAGGGGGATCAGCCGCAGGCTATCGAGGAGATCACCCGGGGGCTGCAGGAAGGCTTGCCGCACCAGGTGCTACTGGGCGTGACCGGTTCGGGCAAGACTTTTACTATGGCCAACATTATCGCCCGCCTGCAGAGGCCCACGCTGGTCATGGCCCCAAACAAAATTTTGGCTGCACAGCTTTGCAGCGAATTTAAAGAATTTTTTCCACACAATGCCGTGGAATACTTTATCAGCTATTACGATTACTACCAGCCGGAAGCCTACATCCCACAGGCTGATATCTATATCGAAAAGGATGCCTCCATCAATGAAGAGATCGATAAACTGCGGCACTCGGCCACCAGCGCCCTTTTTGAGCGGCGGGATGTGATCATCGTAGCCAGCGTCTCCTGCATCTACGGCCTCGGTTCGCCGGTGGAATACGGGGAACAGGTTCTCTCCTTGCGGGTGGGGATGCAGAAGAGCCGGGAGGAGATCCTGCGTAAGTTGGTGGCCATCCAGTATGCACGCAACGATTACGACTTTCAAAGGGGCACTTTTCGCCTCCGGGGGGATGTTTTAGAGATCTTTCCGGCTTCTTTTACCGATGCGGCCCTGCGGGTGGAATTTTTTGATGATGAGATCGAGCGCCTGCGGGAGATCGATCTCTTGACGGGGCGGGTGAGCGGCGAACGGGAACACGTGGCTATCTTCCCGGCCTCCCACTATGTTACGGGCCGGGAAAGGATGCACGCTGCCATAGAAAGTATCGAAAAGGAGCTGGCTGCAGAGTTGAAGGAGCTGCGGGCGGCCGGGAAACTATTGGAGGCGCAGCGCCTCGAGCAGCGCACCAACTATGATCTGGAGATGATGCAGGAAGTGGGGTTTTGCAGCGGCATCGAGAATTATTCCCGCCATCTGGACAGGCGTCCTCCCGGTAGCCGGCCCTATACTCTTTTGGATTATTTCCCGCGTGATTTCCTGCTTTTTATTGATGAATCCCACGTTAGCGTGCCCCAGATCCGCGGGATGCATGCCGGGGATCAGGCACGCAAAAAAACGCTCGTAGAACACGGGTTCCGCCTGCCCTCGGCTTTGGATAACCGCCCCCTGCAGTTCGATGAATTCAGTGAATTGGTGAAGCAGGCGGTCTATGTTTCGGCTACGCCGGGCCCCTACGAGATGGAAAACAGTTCCCGGGTGGTGGAGCAGATCATCAGGCCCACGGGCCTGGTCGATCCGGAGATTCTGGTTCGCCCGGTGGAAGGGCAGGTAGAAGATCTCTACGGGGAGATATTGAAAAAAGTGGCTTTGAAGGAGAGGGTGCTGGTTACAACCCTAACCAAGCGGATGGCCGAGGATCTGACCGATTATTACCGGGAGATGGGCCTCAAGGTGCGCTATATGCACTCCGATATTAATGCCCTCGAGCGGATGGAGATCATCTATGGGTTGCGAGCGGGAGAATTTGATGTTCTCATCGGCATCAACCTCTTAAGGGAGGGGCTCGATCTGCCGGAGGTCTCCCTCGTGGCCATCTTGGATGCGGATAAAGAGGGTTTCCTGCGTTCGGAACGTTCCCTGATCCAGACGACGGGGCGCGCTGCACGCCACCTGCACGGGCAGGTCATCATGTACGCCGAGAAGGTAACCCCGTCCATGCAGGCGGCCATCTCGGAGACAGAGAGGCGCCGCCGGAAGCAGGTGGCCCACAATGAAAAATACGGGAT
>JAAZMI010000105.1 GCA_012798895.1 Bacillota bacterium | reverse complement strand
GCCTGCTTAAGCCTGGTGATATCTTTTTTGAACTCGGCTACGAGCCATGCGCCCTGTTCGTTCTGAAAGGGCACCGTGTGGCATTCAACCACGCGATTGTCTTCCCGGGGTAGCACCTGTTCGGAGAAGGCTACTTCTTTTGTCTCCAGGGCACGCGGAGCCCCGCAGTTTTCACAGGGGCCGGCACGACCTTTAAAATATTCATAGCATTTGCGCCCCTCGTATGCGCCATAGAGATCTTGCCAGAGGTTGTCCACATAAAGCAGGTTAAAGTTTTCATCTATGATATCGATACCGGTTTGTGTTGCCCTTAAAACATGTTCCAGGCGCTGTGTCGTCTCCTCCAGTTCTTTTCTGGCCTGATACTGCTCTGTTACATCCGAAAAAACCATGATTGCACCGGTGATTTTCCCATCACCATCCCGGATGGGGGCGGCGCTGTCGGCTATCTGGTACCTGTTCCCATCGCGGGCGATGAGGGCGGTGTCGTTGGCCAGCTTTAAGATCTCCCCTGTTTTAAGCACGTGGTGAACCGGATTAAAGGCCGGTTCACCGGTTTTGGCATGCACGATCCGGAATACCTCGTCCAACGTCCGGCCGGCCGCCTCCTGGAAGGTCCAACCCGTAAGTTTTTCTGCCTGCGGGTTCATGCGCGTTATCTTTGTGTTTAGATCGGTGGCGATCACGCCGTCCCCGATGGACTGCAGGGTTATGAAAAGGTTTTCTTCGCTTTCCCGCAGGGTATCGTGGAATTGTTTGCTTTCTGTGATATCGCGAAAGACCGTGGCGAAATAACCGGGTTCATCGCTGTAGGCGGTTATCTCATACCAGCGCTCTAACGGTTCAAAATAGCTTTCGAAGCGGAGATCCCCCCGGCCGGCGGCGACCCGGCCGTAAGCCCCGATCCAATCGAAAGCAGAATCAATGATCTGCGGGTGAACCTCCGTAACCCTTTTCCCCAGCACCTGTTCCTCTTGTAGCCCCGTCATGTTTTCAAAAGCGGGATTGATCTCTAAGAAGATGTAATCTTTGGGATTGCCTTTGTCATCTGTAATCATCTGATGATAGGCAAAGGCATCGGGCAGGTTTTTAAGCAGCAGGCGGTATCTCCCTTTTTCTACCATCAACAGTTCCTCCCGCGATTAACTGGTGCTATTTTTTCCTTATTCTACAGATCTAGCCAAAACCCTCTATGTAAGGGTAATTATTCTACAATTTCTGAACATAAGAATCACCTTAGGCACTTTGGAAACCCCCACGCAATTCTAAAATGGGTAGATCTTTTTCGTGAAATGGGTTTTATGCCGGCCAGTTATGGGGAAGGTCCCCATAGACGGCCAGTTTCAGAAATTTTAAAATAATGATGTGCGATCACCATTCCAGAGGAAGGTTCTGCTAGTTATGCTCCGAAGATGCCTTCTATCTGTTTGAATACAAGAAAAGTGTTTAAAATTAAATTAGAGGGGGCAAACAAAATGCTTAAAAGGATTAGTTTAAAGGTAAAACTGATCGTTTTATTTCTGTTGGTGGGGCTGATTCCCCTGGCCATCGTCGGAATGCTTTCTTATAATAGCGCCAAAGATGGTATCCAAGAAGAAGTATTTAAACAGTTGGAGATGTATTCCGATCTCTCCAAAGATACCATGGATACCTATTTTGAGGATATTCGGCACGATGCCAATATTATGGCTACGACGCGGGATATCTACCAGAGCTTAAATATTTTAGCGGAAGCAGGCTATGATATGAGCGATCCGGCCTGGCTGGAACGCATTGGAATCATCGATACCCTGATGGCCGCCCTGGCCGAGGACAAGGGCTATGACCTGGTATACCTGACCAACCACGAAGGGGTTGTGATCTACAGCACTAACCAGGGTTTTATGGGGGATGATATCTCCGATCGCAACTATATTCAGGATGCGCTAGAGGGCCGCACAGAATGGTCGCAACTTTTTTACTCCAATATTACAGGTACCAACGTCATGACCGTTGGCGCACCCGTCTTTAGCGCCGGGCGCGGTGGCAATGTGTTGGGCACGCTTAATATCTCCGTGGACGACCGGGGGATTGCTCAGATTTTACATGGTGGATTAGGAGAATTGGGCATGACCGCGGATGCTTTTCTCGTAAATGAAGACGGGCTTCTCTTCAGTAACTCCCGTTTAGGCGAACACTCTCACGATGCAGCTCTAAAGCAGAGCATCAATACGCGCGCTGTTGAACTCTTAGCGCCGGCGATCAGGGCCGGCAATACGGATTTCTATGCCGCTGCCGAATATCTCGATCACCAAGGGGATCCCGTGTTGGAAGGACTTGAAGTGGTGCAGATGGGCCGGCTGCCCATGGGCCTCGTGGTGAAGATCGACCAGGCAGAGGCTTTTGCCGGTGTAACACGCTTGCGCAATGTACTTATCCCCATCATCGCTGTTTCTGCTATAGCCATCGCATTTGTTGCCTTTGCAGTTGCGTTGACGATTATCCGCCCCGTGCAGAAGGTGAACAACCTAACCGTAAAACTGGCTGAAGGCGACTTTACCACCGAGGCGGAGGTGGCGAGCGAAGACGAGATCGGGCAGATGGCCCAAAATATAAATAACACGGTGCAGGCTCTGCGCACGACGCTGCAGCATGTCCAGGCGGCTGCGGATAACGTCTCTCATGCTTCTGACGAGATCTCCGTGGGGAACCAGGATCTCTCCCAGCGCACCGAAGAGCAGGCTTCTTCCCTAGAAGAGATCGCCTCCACTATTGAAGAGATCGCCTCCTCTTTAGAGGCTTCCTCCGCTCATTCTATGGAAGCGGACAACCTCTCCAACAGAACCTTGGAGAGCGTGCAACGCGGCGAAAACGTCGTTGGAGAGATGCAGGGCGCGATGAGCGAGATCACGCAGGGCAACCAGGAGATCGCCGAGATCATCGCCAAGGTAAACGATATCGCTTTTCAGACGAACCTGCTGGCCCTGAATGCGGCGGTAGAGGCGGCCCGCGCCGGCGAACAGGGCCGGGGCTTTGCAGTAGTTGCTGCCGAAGTGAGAAACTTGGCCGGCCACTCCGCCGAATCGGCGAAGGAGATCGAGAAGCTGATCAAAGACAGCATCGTCCGCGTGGACAAGGGCAACAGCCTGATGGACGAGACAGAGAAGGTGCTTCAAGAGATCATCGAGAACACGCAGAAAACCAGCGATGTCGTCGGCGAGATCGCCTCTTCCTTAAAGGAACAGTCTAGCGCTGCCGGGGATATCCGCTCCGCCGTCGAGGAACTGAACCAGGTTACCCAGCAGAACGCCTCCCTGGTGGAAGAGATCGCCAGCTCCAGCGAAAACATGAACAGCGAAGCGGTAGAGCTTGCCGATCAGGTCAGTTTCTTTAAACTTTCCAGCAACGACAGGGTAGACGGTAATGGTGTTCTGGCAACCAGGCCGCGCCCGGAGAAAAATGGGAAAAAGAAAGCGAAAAAGGCCGT
>JAAZMI010000010.1 GCA_012798895.1 Bacillota bacterium | reverse complement strand
GCACAGGGGGACGGTTCTTTTGTGTACCAAAACCCGGTACACAAAAGAACCGTCCCCGTGTGTCGCACAAACCGTCCCCGTGTGTCAAAAAGAACCGTCCCCGTGTGTCAAAACAGTCCCCGCGTGTCCCCTATATCCTTGGCCCATCTCCGCATCCCCGTCCTAAGCCTGCATAAAACCCTTTAGCTCTGTACACTGTATCTCCGGATGTAGGACGCTGTAGGGTTCTTGTAAGGCAACCTGCAGTGCGTTGGTATCGGGGGCTTTATGTTCTAAGTTTAAGGGTGTGCGGGGGATAAAGCGGGCATGTAGGGAAAAATAATCTCTGGTTTCTCCCGCCGGGGCAAAGTACAGTCCCATGTTGAAGCTTGTGATCTCTGTACTTTGAAAGTAGGCAAATAATCGTTCCATCCCGGCGATCAGATCTTGCAATGCTTTATCATCCAGTTCAAAAAGTGTCCGTATTTCCGGAAAGATCACCATGAATTCTCCCAAAACCCCCAAAGGTGCGAAGGGGGTTAACCAGAAGCCTCCTCCTACCTGGCCGGCGAACCGTACCCCTCGTTTTTTCTCTGCAGCACAGAGATCCTGCCAATAATTTCGGCCAAACCGACGAAAATATGCTTTGCTTTTTTTAAGGGTTTTGCGGTAGAGATTGCCCGGCGAACTACTGCTGATCACCTGCAGATGGGGATGGATGAGGCCTCCCCCGGAGGGGGGCATATAGTTCCAGATAATGAACTGGTAGAGAGGGGCGTCTTCGAGGGCGGTGACCCGGCGCAGGAATTCAAATGAGGCTCCAAAGGCATCTTTTAATAGCGGGGCTGTCATCTTATCCAGGGTTACTACGTGTGCCGTGCTCATTATTGCCAGGGCGCTGAACTGATCGTAAGGGGAGAGATTGGGCAAGATCGTTGTCTGCCCCCGGCGCAGTCTTCCATCCGGCAGTAGGCTGGAAGGATAGCGGGGCGTGGCTTTTTCGATATTTTCCGGGCAGAAGGGGCAACGGCTGCGATTCTCTGGATTATCCCAGGCTGAATAATCCTCCTTTAGCGGTTTAATCATTCCAAAATGTGCCAACCGGCTGGTTTCACCTGTCAGAGGGTCGAAGCGTATCTCTGTTTTGATTGTTCTATGTTGAAAATTTTCCCGGGGGTCCAACAGATCGGTGGAAACCGTTTTCTTTTCAAATTTAAGCATCGGTAGCAGATCATCCTTTCCAAAAAATTTATCAGCATTACAGCTGAAAATTAGCCGTAGTAGCAGGCTGTCTTCTATATTGAAAATGTTCTTGATTTAATGGCCAAATCCTGTCCAGGGGTTCCCAAAATTCTCTATGCCAGTCCTAAATGATGAAAAATATTGGTTTGTTATCCCCATAAGGGGGTTTTATTTTGCTTATTGCCTGCCGGATACAGTTGTGCTAAAATGGAATTAGCACCGGGAATGCGGATATATTTTGTGCGATACTGCTTTTGCTGCACATTCTTTCGTTTTTCCCCCGGGCTTGAAATTATTTGCTTGCTGTGGTAAATAACAGCTACAACCTGGCAGCATTGTTTAGGGAATACCGTTCAACGAAGACAGTTTTTAGTGCGTTGTCGGTTCAAAAAGATAGTCAGGTCAGATGTTGAGTTCTGTTAAATCTACGGAGGTGGGCATAATAAGTGTACAGGTGGGAAAAAATAGACGACAATAAAGTATGCCTGGAGATTGAAATCCCCGGTGCAGAAGTAAACGAGGCTCTATCTCAGGCTTATCGGAAGGTTGTAAAAGAGATCGATCTCCCGGGTTTTCGCAAGGGTAAAATTCCCCGCAAAATTCTTGAATCCCGTTTTGGGCCGGAGATCTTCTACGAAGAAGCATTGGAAATATTGGTCAATCCCGGATATAACAAGGCTGTGCGGGAATGCCAGCTTGAACCGATCGATCAACCGCAGTTTGAGCTGGTACAGATGGAAAAAGACAAACCACTTATTTTCAAAGTGACTGTAGATGTCAAGCCCGAGGTAGAACTGTGTGCTTACAACGAAATTACTGTTGAACATGTCAGAGAAGAGGTTACCCCCGCGGATGTGGAAAATTACCTGCAATCCCTACGTGCCCAACATACCCGCCTGGCAGTTGTGGAGGATGGAGTGCTGCAGGAAAAAGATATGGCTATTATTGATTTTGAAGGTAAAATTGACGGGGAATCTTTCGAAGGCGGCCAATCAGAAAACCACTCTCTGGAGATTGGTTCCAAAACTTTTATCCCGGGTTTTGAAGAACAGCTTCTGGGGGCCGGCAAAGATGAAGAGAGGCAGATAACGGTTACATTCCCCGAAGATTATTTTCGAGAAGAGCTGGCCGGGAAAGAGGCGGTCTTCGATGTTCTAGTCAAGGAGATTAAAAGGCCGCAGCTACCGGAGTTAAACGATGATTTTGTGCAAGAAATTACAGAAGAATTTTCTACTCTGGATGAATTTAAAGCAGATGTAGAAAATAAGCTAAAAGAGGTTTCGCAACAAAGGCAAAAAGTGGGTTTGGAGAGCAAAATTATTGAAAAGGTCGCTGAAGAATCGAAGGTGGACGTTCCGGACGTACTGGTGGAAAGGGAGCTGGAATCTCTCCTGGCGGAATTTGGTTACTATCTGCGTATGCAGGGTTTGTCCTTGGAACAGTATGGGGAGATGGTCGAAGGAGGTTTGGAAAATCTAAAGGGTGAACATCGGGAGGAAGCGATCAAACGCGCCAAAGCAAACCTTGTTTTGGATGCGATTATCAAAACTGAAGGAATTGAAGCTTCTGAAGAAGAAGTTGACCAGAAAATCGCGGAGATTGCCGAGAGACAGGAATCTGATCTGGATGAAATTAAAATGCTTTTTGCCAAGCAGGGACGCCTCGACATCATTGCGCACGAGATCCGCTATCGCAAGGCGATAGATCTGCTGGTTGAACAGGCCCACGTGATAGAGGTGGAGGCAGATACAGAAAAAGATGCAGCAAAAGAAGGGTCGGATGAAGAATTAACGGTTCCGGAAAAAGAGCCGGCCTTGGAGGAACAAGAAGCACAGCCAGGGGATGTAAAGGATGCCGGCAACCCCGAAAGCGAAGAAAGCGATCTTCTGGATGAGAAGAGCACACCCCTGCAGGAAGAAAATAATGATTAATAGGCGGTCAGAAGAGAGCCTGGTAAAAATTTTTGGGACAGTATTGGCTGCCATGTTATTTCAGGGAGGATTTTAAGAATGGAAGCAGAGAATAACCTTATGCAACTGGTCCCTGTTGTTGTAGAACAAACAAGCCGCGGGGAGAGAGCCTATGACATCTATTCCCGCCTTTTAAAGGACAGGATTATTTTTATTGGAACTCCTGTGAACGATCTTGTGGCTAATCTAATCATTGCTCAATTACTTTTTTTAGAATCTGAAGACCCCGATAAGGATATCAACCTTTATATCAACACCCCCGGCGGGGAAGTGTATTCCGGGATGGCGATCTACGATACCATCCGGTATATTAAGCCGGATGTTTCGACGATCTGTGTGGGGCTGGCGGCAAGTTTGGGGGCGGTGCTTCTGGCGGCGGGAACCAAAGGGAAACGCCTGGCCTTGCCCAACTCTCGTATTATGGTTCACCAACCCCTGGGCGGCGCTAAAGGGCAGGCTGTGGATATCGAAATCCATGCCCGGGAGATTCTGCGGATCAGGGAAACCCTGAATGAGATTCTCTCCAAACATACAGGGCAACCGGTGGAACGCATCGCCAGGGATACAGATCGGGATTTCTTCATGTCGGCAGAAGAAGCAGTCGAATATGGATTGGTGGACGCTGTCCTGGAAAAAAGGGAACTAGTAAAGGGGTGAGACGATATGTTTAAATTCAGTGATGAAAAAGGACAGCTCAAATGTTCTTTTTGCAGTAAAAACCAGGAACAGGTCCGTAAGCTGGTAGCCGGACCCGGTGTTTATATCTGCGATGAGTGCATTGAGCTCTGCAACGAAATTATCGAAGAGGAGCTGGGCGATGATCTCGATTTTAATTTCGTGGATCTGCCCAAGCCCGCAGAGATACACGAGGTTTTGAACAAATATGTGATCGGGCAGGAAGATGCCAAAAAAGTTCTATCCGTGGCTGTCTATAACCACTATAAACGGGTTAACGCCGCCCAAAAAATTGATGATGTTGAGCTGCAAAAAAGCAATATCGTCCTCATTGGGCCGACCGGGGTGGGCAAGACGCTCCTGGCACAGACCATGGCACGTCTCTTAAACGTTCCCTTTGCAATTGCCGATGCCACCTCGTTGACAGAGGCAGGCTATGTAGGGGAAGATGTGGAAAACATTCTCCTTAAATTGATTCAGGCTGCAGATTATGATCTGGAAAAAGCGGAAAAAGGGATCGTCTATATTGATGAATTTGATAAAATTGCCCGTAAAAGCGAAAATCCCTCCATTACGAGGGATGTCTCCGGGGAGGGTGTACAACAGGCTCTTTTAAAGATACTGGAAGGTACCGTTGCCAGTGTTCCCCCTCAGGGCGGACGCAAACATCCGCATCAAGAATTCATGCAGATCGACACTACAAATATCCTCTTTATCTGCGGCGGTGCGTTTGATGGCCTTGAAAAAATTATCATGAAGCGCACCGGTAGCGGGGGCATGGGGTTTGGAGCCGACATCCGGCCCAAAATCGATTTAAAACTGGGTGATGTGTTGCGCAAGGTGCATCCGGAAGATCTGATCAAATTTGGCTTGATCCCGGAATGTGTCGGGCGGTTGCAGGTTGTCGCCGTTTTAGATCTTTTAGACCGTGAATCGCTGGTCAAAATCCTCACGGAACCGGTGAATGCCCTGGTTAAACAGTACCATAAAATGTTTGAACTGGATGGCGTGCAACTGGAATTCAAAGAAGGTTCTCTGGAAGCCATTGCCGATGAGGCCATGCGGCATAAAACAGGTGCCCGCGGCCTGAGGAGCATCATGGAAGGATTCTTGTTGGATATCATGTACGATATTCCTTCCCGGGACGATATAGATAAATGTATTATTACTCCGGGTGTAGTCCGCAAAGAAGAGGAACCCAAGCTTTTGACCTCTGGGAAGAGGAAAAAGAAGGAGGTTTCAGCGTCTTAAATTCTGCGGGAATTCTACGGGGTGGCTTCTACCGGTAGCCACCCCTTTTTTACGATTATTTCCCCCCATCCCAATATCCCACTAATTTTGCTTCTCCTTCCTTCCTTTTAACGGTTATTTGTTAAGATCTCAGGAAATAATAGATCTTGCTTAATAGATCCTAGCCTGATTTTTTAATCTTGAAGGGGGGAGAAGTATTGCCCGGTTGGACTGGTTTGTTTGCCTTGGTGCAGGTAGCAGTTGCTGTGATCGTCGGCCTCTATTTTTGGCATCTTTTGCGTAATCAAAGAGGAAGCAAGGTGGCGGTGGAGAAAGATACCTCGAAGGAGATGGAAGAGCTATACCGATTACGCTCTCTTTCCCTGACAGAACCCCTTGCTGAGAAGGTGCGTCCGGTTACATTTGCCGAAATTATTGGGCAAGAAGAAGGGCTTAAGGCTTTGCGGGCTGCTCTTTGCGGGCCCAACCCCCAACATGTTTTGCTTTATGGTCCTCCGGGGGTGGGAAAAACGGCGGCAGCACGGCTGGTTCTGGAGGAGGCTAAGAATAACGATTTTTCTCCTTTTACTGCCGGGGCTATGTTTGTAGAGGTCGACGCTACGACCTTGCGCTTTGATGAAAGGGGTATTGCCGATCCATTAATGGGCACGGTCCACGATCCTATTTATCAAGGTGCCGGTCCTTTGGGCATGGCCGGGGTACCCCAGCCCAAGCCGGGCGCGGTTACCAAGGCCCATGGCGGCATACTGTTTATTGATGAAATTGGGGAGCTGCACCCCATGCAGATCAACAAATTGCTTAAGGTTTTAGAAGACCGCAAGGTTTTTCTGGAAAGCGCGTATTATAATAGTGAGGAACGCAATGTTCCCCGGCATATTCATGAAATTTTCCAGAACGGTCTGCCGGCGGATTTTCGTCTGATAGGGGCGACCACCCGCCAACCCGAAGAGCTGCCCCCGGCTGTTCGTTCCCGCTGCCTGGAAATTTATTTTCGAATTCTTTCCGCAGAAGAGATTAGCATTATAGCCTGCAATGCTGCCGGGCGGATCGGCTTTGAAATCACTCCGAAGGCTGTAAAAGCCATTGCTACCTTTGCCGTTAACGGCCGGGATGCAGTAAATATGGTACAATTAGCGGCAGGAATAGCCCAGGTCGGGGGGAAAAAAACCCTGGATGTGGAAGATATGGAATGGGTGATCAACAACAGCCGGCTGTCACCACGCCCCGAGAAGAGAATCCCGGCACATCCCCAGGTTGGTTTGGTTAACGGACTGGCCGTCTACGGCCCCTTCTTGGGGGCCATCCTCGAAATAGAAGCTGCGGTTACCCCTGTAAAGCACGGGGAGGGGCGTTTGACGATCACCGGCATCATTGAAGAGGAGGAAGTGGGTGGATTGGGGCGGACGCTGCGGCGCAAGGGGACGGCCCGCGGTTCGGTGGAAAATGTTCTTACTGTGCTCGGGCGCTTGCTGAAGAAAAACATGCGCAACTACGATCTGCACCTTAATTTTCCCGGCGGTGTTCCTGTAGACGGTCCTTCCGCAGGGGTGGGGATTGCAGTGGCCATCTATTCGGCGCTGTCGGGGCGTCCCGTGGATCATACTGTAGCTATGACCGGCGAACTCTCTATCCGGGGATTGATCTGTCCCGTTGGCGGCGTAACAGCCAAGATCGATGCTGCTTTGGAAGCCGGTGCCAAAAGAGTATTTATCCCTCAAAAGAACTGGCAGCATATTTATGGCAGTAAGGAGATCGAGGTGATTCCGGTCGGTCATATCAGCGAAGTTTTGGATAAAGTGTTCGTTGCAGAGCGAGAACCGGGGCAGGGGTTGCCCCGGCAGGAAAACGAACCGCAGCCGGCCAACACTTACTTCCACTGACTTTGCCTTCGTTATTAGGGAACAAGTTCACTACGAAACGAAAGCCGAAGATGACCCCGCCGATAGGACGCCTGTGGCCGACCGTATGATCATGGGTGGGAGTTTGGTCGGGAAGGTCACCTTCGGCTCGAGGAGAGCAGTAGAACTTGCCGAGCGGAACCATAGCGTCGCACCCCTGGCAAAAGTTGCCTGATGGGCCGCTTGGCCGGGTAGGTCACCATAGGTCGTAGCTACGCCGTAGAACTCTTAAGGCTGCACACGGGGCTCACTACACCCTTTCACCACTCGAAAAAGAGGAAATCGGGATGGCTTTATAGAACTGATCAGCGCTAGATAGTTTTATTAACAGCCGGGGATTTTTTTGTTAGAGGGGAGGAGAAAATATGCATTCAAATGAACTGCCAGTTTTACCTTTGCGTGGTGTAATTATTTTCCCCAATGTGGTTGTACACCTTGATGTTGGCAGGCAATGCTCCATCAATGCCCTGGATGAAGCCATGCTAAAAGATAATAAAATACTGCTTGTAGCTCAAAAAGAAGCAGAAACCGATGCTCCGGAACCCGATGATCTATATCGGGTGGGGACGGTTGTGAATATCAAACAAGCCTTAAAGCTGCCGGGAGGTACCTTGCGGGTTTTAGTGGAAGGGTTATACCGGGCCCGGATCAAGGAATTTTTGCAGACAGAACCTTATTATAATGTTGTTTTCGAAAGTCTGGAAAAAGATGAATCCAAGAGCGCTGAAATAGAGGCTTTGGCCCGCAACATCCTCGTCCAATTTGAACAATATGTCAAACTTAGCAAAAAAGTTCCAATAGAGGTTCTCTCTACAGTGACGGAGATCGAAGAACCGGGCCGGTTGGCCGATATTGTGGCTTCTCATTTAACATTGAAAACAGAACAGAAACAAAAGATTTTGGAAGCGATTTCTTCTCAGGACAGGCTAAAGATATTGGCTAAGATATTAAGCCATGAGAAGGAAGTCCTGGAACTGGAAAAGAAAATAAGCTTGCGGGTCCGCAAGCAGATGGAAAAAACACAGAAAGAATACTATTTAAAAGAACAGATCAAGGCCATCCAGAAGGAACTCGGTGAAAGGGACGAACGGGCTGCTGAATCAGAAGATTATCGTGAGAGGCTGGCGGCAGCCAACCTGCCCGAGGAAGTTGAGAAAAAGGCTTTAAAGGAAGTCGATCGCCTGGAAAAAATGCCGCCGGCGGCAGCAGAAGCAGTAGTAATCCACACTTATCTGGATTGGCTGCTGGAACTGCCCTGGTCTGTGCAGACCCCGGATCTCTTGGATCTCGAGCAGGCACAAAAAATATTGGATGAAGATCACTATGGCTTGGATAAGGTCAAAGAACGCATTATCGAATACCTCGCTGTGCGTCGTCTGGCCAAAAAAATCAAAGGGCCGATTCTTTGCCTGATCGGGCCGCCGGGCGTGGGCAAAACATCTCTGGCGCGTTCTGTCGCACGGGCAATGGAGAGGAAATTTGTGCGCATCTCTTTGGGCGGCGTGCGCGATGAAGCCGAGATCCGCGGCCATCGCCGGACTTATGTCGGTGCTTTGCCCGGAAGGATCATTCAGGGCATGCGCCAGGCTAAATCACGCAATCCTGTCTTTCTGTTGGACGAAGTGGATAAAATGTCCACGGATTTCAGGGGCGATCCCTCATCTGCCCTTTTAGAGGTCTTGGATCCGGAACAGAACAACGTCTTTAGCGATCATTATATTGAGGTGCCCTTTGATCTCTCTCAGGTCATGTTCATTACCACAGCCAATAATCGTTACAAGATACCCCCACCTCTGCTCGATCGCATGGAGGCAATCTACTTGCCGGGATACACCGAGGAAGAGAAGGTGCGCATTGCGCAGAGGCATCTGATCGGGAAGCAGCTTCAGGAACATGGTTTGACGGGGGAAAACCTACGGATTTCAGAAGGAACCCTGCGCCATACGATCAGGGAATATACACGAGAGGCAGGGGTGCGTAACCTGGAAAGGGAGATCGCCAACATCTGCCGCAAAACAGCAAGGGAAGTCGTGAATGATCCCGAATACAGGCTCAATGTGACGCGCAGCAACCTGCATAAATACTTGGGCCCACCCCGTTTTCGCTATGGCGTAGCGGAGAAGAAAAGTGAAATCGGCGTAGCCACAGGGGTAGCCTGGACAGAAACAGGCGGCGATCTTCTTGCTATAGAGGTTACGCTGATGAAAGGCAAAGGCAAGCTCATCCTGACCGGCAAATTAGGAGATGTCATGCAGGAATCAGCCCAGGCGGCACTGAGCTTTATCCGTTCGCAAGCGGAATCGCTGGGCATTAAGGATGATTTTAATGAAGAATATGATATCCATATTCACGTGCCGGAGGGGGCCATTCCCAAGGATGGGCCTTCTGCGGGTATAACTATGGCTACGGCGTTGGCCTCCACGCTGATGCGTGTCCCGGTGAACCATCAGGTGGCTATGACCGGTGAACTTACTTTAAGGGGCCGGGTGCTTCCCGTAGGAGGAGTAAAGGAAAAGGTTTTGACGGCCCATCGCGCCGGAATTAAAACGATGATTCTGCCCTTGGATAATCAGAAGGATCTTGCGGAGATTCCCAACAATGTGCGCCGGCGCATCGAATTTATTTTGGTAGAGAATTTAGAAGAGGTTTTTGATCGGGCTCTGCTGCCGGTTGAAGAAAACGCTGCAGGAAAACAAACAAATAAATTGGATTCTAAGATACCGGCATCAGAAAACCACCAACAAGGGGATAAAAAGGATCAGAATCTGCACGTAAGTATTAATTGATTCTGCTGCATTAAGAGCACAGAGGCAGCACAGGGGGACGGTTCTTTTGTGCACCGGTTTTCGGTGCACAAAAGAACCGTCCCCCTGTGCTGGTGCACAAAAGAACCGTCCCCCTGTGCTGGTGCACAAAAGAACCGTCCCCCTGTGCT
>JAAZMI010000104.1 GCA_012798895.1 Bacillota bacterium | reverse complement strand
GCCAATCCGGCCAAAACCGATGCCGATGCTGCTACCCCGCTGGAATGTTTGGCATTAATAGGGCTCCTGAAATCCACAATCCGCGACAGGAATCTGGTCCAGCTTAGCACTGTCTTCTCGTCCAGCTCCATTGTTTTTCCCCGGAACAAGCGTGCCGTAACATCCCGGGACGATTGAGAAATAGTGTCCAACAAGAAGTATTCGGGCCCCATTATATCCAATAAGGCATCGACAGATCTGGGGTGGAATGCTTCCCCCCGTTTTCCCCTCACGTAATCCATAATTTTTTTCTGCTGGGGCAATACATCTCTGCCTTCATTGAGCATGACGGAGACCCTGTCGGCAAGATAGATGATATAACTGCCCATGGGCACCTGAATTTTCCCACCCGGTTGCCACGTTGCCGGTTGCCAATGTGTATAATGTATATGGTGATACCTGATCAGCGGGGCTAAATGGGCTAACGGTTGAAAGTGTTCCAAAAAAAGTGCCCCCACGATGGAATGTTCGTGTATGTATTCGGTTTCAAAACGCAGATCATCGATGCTCTGTTCCAGGGATATCGCACCAATATCATGCAAACTTGCAGCCAGGGCGATATCTAATGTTTCTTTTTCGTTTAGGCCCATGCTTTCGCAGATACGCTGGCTGATATAGGCAACCTGGTTATGATGGCGTGCAAAAAGAGGGCTGATCAATTCAAGGGCATGGAAGATACAGCTCATAAGATCCGCAAGTTTAACGGTAAAAGTATGCAGTTTCATAGTGTGCCTCATCCGCTTAAAATTTGATCTGTTGCAACCTGCCGGTTTAAGTATTCCCTTGGCGGAAATTCCCGAACGTTTGATTATAATATATCTCTTTTACGGCAGCTTGTCTATTCCTACCACTTTTCGGATTAGGATATATGCAGATTTTAGGCGCATCCTCTTTTTAGCCCGTATAATTATTGGTGCGACCGGCCTGAAATTGCCCGGATAAACGGGTATAATAGAGTATAAAGGAAGATCACCCAAAAAATATTTGACAGATGCTCAACCGATGTTTAAAGTAATATTATTATATGTTTTGTTTTTATCTTGGAAAGAAGGGAATAATGGTAAAGTAGAATTGAGGCACGAAGCGGCTTACTAGATACCAGTATGTATATGATATGAATATGAATGGGGGTATATTGAATTGAAGATTGCAGTTTGTTCCCAAGATGCAGGGTTGGACAGCCCGGTGGATCAGCGTTTTGGACGTTGTCCTTATTTTGTATTGGCAAATGAAGATCTATCAGAACACGAATCGTTTCCCAACCCCAGCGTGGCGGCGCCGGGTGGCGCCGGCGTGCAGACGGCGCAATTGCTGGTGAATAAAGGGGTGGGCGTGGTGTTAACCGGTAATATTGGTCCGAAGGCCCATGCAGCGTTAAACGCCGGTGGCATAAAAATTTTTTCGGGAATTAGCGGAACGGTTGTTGATACATTAAAACAGTATCAACAAGGCGAATTAAGCCCCGTATCTGATTCCACGGTTCCCTCCAACTTTGGGTTTGGGGGCGGAAGAGGCAGAGGAGGGGGACGAGGTGGAGGCAGAGGAGGCGGGGGTGGTTTTGGCAGGTTTTAAGGGAAATGTAGGGTGCAGATAGTGTCTTAACCCGGGCAATGTCTGGGCGATGGAGGGTACAATATTATTATTTTACTTTAAAGGGATTGTTTAGGGTGAAAAAGAGGTGAGCTTTTGAAGGTAATTAAAGATATTATAGCTACCCTGAAAGAGGACGCCCCCGTGAGAGATGTAAGGATCGGATCTTCCTGGACGGCGGTATGGACCCGTCATTGCGGGTTGGCTTCGACCATCACAGAGCGCGATCACAGCGCCGGCCCGCCGGTGCGTGATGCCGGCCGTCTGAAAGAAAAAACGGCACTCGAGCTGTGTGAATATGCTCTCAGCGGGAGCCTGCTCGAAAGAAGCGTGGGGTTGGCCGCCATCAATTCCCTGGTAAAGGTTAATTTAAGCCAGTGCCGGCAGATCAATGCTTCGGAAGTTCTTTCCCGTGAGGGGCGGGGCAAAAAAGTATGTGTTGTAGGCCATTTCCCATTTGTTACAGATCTGGAAAAAGAAGTGGAAAAACTCTGGATTCTGGAGAGACAACCCCGGATCGGGGACCTGCCGGCGGAAGAAGCAGGGCGGGTTATCCCCCAGGCCGATGTGCTGGCCATCACCGGTACCGCTCTGATTAACGATACTATGGACAGGCTGTTGGCTCTATGCCGCCGCGATGCGCTAGTCATGGTGTTGGGCCCGACTACGCCGCTTCTGCCGGTATGGTATGATTATGGTGTAGACCTGGTTTCCGGAACGATGGTTACCGAACCCGAAACCGTGCTTCAGTTTGTTTCGGAAGGAATAATCTTCAGCCAGTTCCGGGGTAGGGGCGTAAAATTATTGACCATGGCCCAGGATGGTGTGGGTTAAAAGATATGCCGGCGTTGTACGGCAAACCAGCAGACTCTTAAGGGGATAATCTGCAAAATGCCCGCGGCCCGGGCTGCGGGCATCTACAATGCCGGGTTCTGCTGTAAAAGGTTTAATTTAGGTGGCATGACCGGTAAACCACATTATCCTATAATTTTTGGGGAAGGAGGCATTTAAATGTTAGAACTGTACATTAAAGACGGCTGCCCTCATTGCCAAAAGCAGATCGAACAGCTAAAGCTGGAAGGGCGGGCCTACCAACTGCACAATGTTAGCAGTGATCGTGCAGCGTTGCGGGCAGTTAAGGAAAAACACGGGGCCAGCATGGTGCCTGTGCTGGTAGAAAACGGGAAAGTAAAATCGATTGGCTACAAGGGTGCAGGCTGAGGCATCTGATCAAAACACCGCCGTGTGCGGTGTTTTTTGAATCTAAAGAAAATACTTCAAGCATATATTTAAACTGCAGCTTAAAGATCATCATTTTCTAACAGCAACTGCCGGCTCCTGAACACTGCTTCCCGGCCGTACCTGCGATGCAGCGTATCCAGGATCGGAGTGATCTTTTCTTCCTGCGGGCTGCTGCCGGGGAGCAGCGAAAGGGGGATGAATCATGCGGCAAGGTTTGACCAAACAAGAAGATCTTGACACAGCCAAAATAAAATGGTACTATCATTTTACAGTAATACGTCACCATTTTACAATTTAATATGTAGCAGCAAGTGGCCGGTAGCATTGCCCGGCATAATAGGGAAACAGGTGAGAATCCTGTGCGGTCCCGCCGCTGTAAAAGGGGAGAAATCCTGAAAAACCACTGGGAAACCGGGAAGGTAGGATGACGAGGAACCTTAAGCCAGAAAACCTGCTTGCAGCCAGAACCATTGCTGACCTACGAGAGATAGGGAGATGAAAGGCAATGCAGCATATCTAACGATGCAAAGCAGACCCTCTGTCCATGTTAAGTAGGACAGAGGGTTTTTCATTTTCAGAGAGAACCCAGAAAAATTTTTAAGAGGAAGGGGATGAAAAAAATGAGTAAGAGGCAGCAAAACAGGGGCGTTTTTCTCTTATTATTATTGGTCCTTTGCCTGATGATATCTGCCGGATGCAACGAAACTCCGGCGATGCAGGAAAACAAGGGCGATCCGGGCAATAACCAGCCGGATAAAAAGGAGGTAGACATCACGGATTCCTTGGGGGAGAGCATAACCTTACCCTACCCCTTGGAGAGGGTTGTGGTTCTGAACTCCAATGCTGCAGAGGCTATCCGTATCTTAGAGGCACAAGAGGCGATAATCGGTATCGCGGATAGTTTGTTAGATGAGGTGTATCTTGGATTAGATGACCGGGAATTAGT
>JAAZMI010000103.1 GCA_012798895.1 Bacillota bacterium | reverse complement strand
TCCGAGTTCAGCTCAGAGAGTTCTACGGCTCAGCTACGGCTTATGATGACCTACCCGACCAAGCGGCCATCCATGGCCGCACGGTCGGCCACAGGCGTCCTGTCGGCAGGGTCATCTTAAGGCCTCAAGCTTCGCCAAGAACTCTTTGCTTCGCTTCACAAGTCGCTGCACTACAATCCCCCACCAACATAGCATGTTGAAAAGATTAAAAGATGAACAATAAAACCTAAATCCTCTACAACCAATGGCCATCCTGTCGGCGGGGTCGCCTTTTGGCCTTCGCTTCACCGGGAACTCTTTGCTTCGCTTCACAGGTCGCTGCACTACAATCTACCACCAAGAAATAAATAAAAAAGATTATAAAACAAATGGTAAAAACCCTTGCGATAACTCCGCTTGTTTCTTCATCCATCGCGTAGATGGGGAAAATGTAAGGAACTAAAGCAACCGAAAATGGTTCTTAAGTTAAATTAAACCGATCCTAGTACATGCGGGTGATCAGGGGGGTGCCGGCCCAGAGGATTGTTTTGCCGAGGTGGTCGTCGTAGCGCAGGGCAAGGTTAAGGTTGATGCGCAGGTTTTCGGCCCGGAGGTAGTCCCCCAGGTCGGGTGTGTAGCCTGTGATGCTGACCATCCGGCCATCGGTGACGCTCTGGAGTTCTTTTCCCCCAATTTCGCGTGCTATGTTCTGGGCCAGTTTTTCCATTTCGCCGGGGTCAAGTTGTGCGGCGAGGTGGCCCGTAAGGCAGAGGGAGAGGTTTTCTTCTGCTGTTTCTGCCCGCAGAAGGGCCGGCAATCTGCCGGCGATGCTGCTTAGGGCGGGGGTTTTTCCTTTTTTGCTGATGGTGATCAGCAGGTGCACCACTTTTTCTCCTTCTTGTTCCATGTTCTGCAACAGGAGGCGCAGCCGCCCCCCGGAGCGAAGCGCGCGCTGTCTCTCTACAAACATGTAGCCGGGTTCTCCATTTTCCTGCTCCGCTGTGGCGGAGGTGCTGCCCGGCGATGGATTTTCATCTTCGGGAGCCGCCCGCAGGAGATCCCAGCCGCAGATGCGTTCTAACAGTTCGTCGGCTCGTTCTTCCAAGGCAGGCAGGGCGGTGATCTCCGGGCAGGCCCCCAAAGAGGCCCAGTAGTGGAGTTCCCCTTCTTCGATCGTGGCTCCGGCCAGTTGCATGATGCGGCAGAGGACTAGGTAAGGGTCTTCGTGTTGTGAGGAGGCCGTTCGCTCCGGGGCCCAGTGGAACAAGGCCCCGCACATTATGAGAAGGATGATGATACCGATGAATAGAAAACGCCTCACGGTTTTTCCCCTCCTGTTTTTGAAGCTTATTATGGACAGGAGGGCAATTCTTTATACCCAGTGAGGCTGTTTAGAAAAAAAATTTAACATAATTATGATCAGGTATCAAGCGTCTAGCCGTCTATCTCCCGGCGGGCTTCGAGGGCGCGGGCCATGGTCAGTTCATCAGCGTATTCGAGGTCGCCGCCCACCGGCAGCCCGAAGCCGATGCGCGTCACTTTGATGTTTAGGGGTTTGATCACATCGGCGAGGTAGAAGGCCGTGGCATCACCTTCAACGTTGGGATTGGTGGCGACGATGATCTCGCGGATTTTGCCCGTTTTGAGCTGCTGCAGGAGGAGGGGGATCTTTAGCTCGGAGGGCCCGAGGCCTTCGAGGGGGGAGAGCGCTCCGTGCAGCACGAAATAGCGCCCGCGGAATTGCCCTGTTTTTTCGATGACGAGGATATCGCGGGGCTCTTGGACGATGCAGAGCAGGGTGCTGTCGCGGCGTTCATCGCGGCAGATGGGACAGAGATCGTCTTCCGTCAGGTTGCGGCAGCGGGTGCAGTGTTTTACTTTCTGCTTGGCTTCGAGGAGGGCGCGGGCCAGCTCTTCCACTGTGCTGTCTTCCATGGTCAGGATGTGAAAGGTAAGGCGCAGGGCTGTTTTGGGGCCGATACCCGGCAGCCGGCGCAGGGCTTCCACCAATCTGTCTAGTGTTGGGGAGAAAAGCATCGTTTTCGTGCCACCTTCTTCCGTACATAGTTCGGGCCCAAGTCCGGTCTTGGAGTTATTTCAGCGCTGCAGCCGCAGGCCGGAGAGCATAGGCTGCAGAAAAATAATAATTTAAAACAGGTTGCCCGGCAGGCCGAGGTTGCCCCCGATCTTCTGCATCTCTTTGTTGATCATCTCGTCGGTTTGGCGAAGCGCTTCGTTCACGGCGCCGATGATCAGATCGGCGAGCATCTCCACGTCTTCTTCCAACAGTTCGGGTTGGATGTGCAGCTCTTGCAGCTCTTTGGCACCGTTGACCACGGCGCGCACCACCCCGCCGCCGCTGCTGGCTTCTACCTGGCGGGTTCCCAGTTCTTCCTGCATCTTGGCCATCTGTGCCTGGACCTTTTGGACCTGCTTGAGCATTTTACCCATCTTACCGTTTGGCATATCTTTTTGTCTCCTTTCCTTATTCCGCGGATCGTTATTTTTCTGGTGCGGGGGGCTCGAACTTCCAGAAATCTTGAGAATCGAGTTTTTCTGTTCCGGTCGCGATCAGCTTTCCCCCGAACAGTTCGACCATCCGCTGCATAAAGTAGTCGCCTTCTCTTTTGGCGTTGGCGTGGGGGGTGCTTTTCCCCGGCGCAGCAGCGGTAGCGTCAACAGGGGCGGGGCCGCTGGCAGCGCCAGCGTTAACAGCATCAGCGTCAGCGTCAGCAGGGGCGCTTCCGCTTCCGGCGGCAGCAACGTCAATGCCTGCATCTGTATCTGCAGCGGCATCTGCAGCAGCGAAACTGCTATCGCCGGCCCCGGCGGCAACCGGGGGTATTGCCCCGGAGGCTGCTTCTTCCCCGGCGCCGCTGCCGGCAGTTTCGTTTGTGCCTGTACCTGTAGCGGCTTCTTTATTCTCCTTTTCCAGATCGTTTTCCTGCAAGGTGATCCGGCATACCGTCTCTGCTCCCAAGAGGGAAGAGAGCAGGGCCTCTAAATTTTTCTTGTGCCGGGATGATTCGACCCTCTCCTTGTGGATGCTGTGCGTCGGGGGAAAGGCGAGCATAAACACCTTTTCCCGGCAGGAAAGGGGGATCGCTTCGAGCAGGAGGGCGTGGAGAATGTGCCGGCGCTGTTTTTTGAGGGCCGGCAGAAACTCCTCGTCCCAAAATTGCTGTAGCTGCGGCCCCTCGAGGGCACGAAAACCGGCCGGCGCGGGCGCAGTTCCGGGCGCAGATCCGGGTTCGGGTGTGGTTCCGGGCACCGGTTCGGATCCGGGGGCGGGCGGGGATTCCGCTACCGGCGGGGGCCCCGGCGGGGGTTCTCCTTCCGGCGGCGATTCCGGCACGAGTTCTGCTGCAGGAACGGGATCCCCAAAAGGGGCGGCGCCATCGGCCAAAGCCGGGGTTTTTTCGGTTTCCCCGGCTTCGGGGGTTCCAGTTGGTGCAGCCGGCGGGGAGGGCGGTGCAGGCGGGCGGGAAACAGCAGCGTCACGGCGTTCGCCATGCCCCGGAACCACTTTGGAATCCTCCCGGCGTTGGCGTTCCCGGGCTGCTCCGGGAGCCTCCCGGCGTTGGCGGGCAACAGGGCTCTCTTTATCCCCATCCCCGGGGTGCAGCGTTGGCACCCGGCCGGAGGCCTGCAGCTTCTCTTCCAGTGTCTCCAGGTATTGAAAGAGGGAGCCGGGAGAGAAGTAGCGGCGAAAGCGGTAGGCGCG
>JAAZMI010000102.1 GCA_012798895.1 Bacillota bacterium | reverse complement strand
TGCCCCAATTGGAAGTAGAATCTGTGGGGGTGTTGAAAGAAGATGAAGGTTAGAAGATATTATGTGCAGGACATGAAAGAGGGTATGCTTCGCATCAGGAAGGAGCTGGGCCCGGAAGCGGTGATCATCCAGAGCCGCAAGGTGCGCCGGAGGGGCCTTAGGGGCCTTTTTTCGCCGCGGCAGGTGGAGATTACGGCGGCGGTGGGGTCTCCACAGTCTCCTGAACCGGCGGAGCAGGCCAATGGAACCGGACTTCAGGAAAAGATTCAGAAAGAGATCGGCGAGGTGCGGATGATGGTTAACCGCCTTCTAAGCCGCGACCACATGCCTAAAGAGAGCCGGAATCAGGAAGAGGAAGAGCTGGAAAAATGGCGTCTGTTGTTGCAGCAACAGGACGTTTTTTCGGAGTTGATCGAAAAACTTTTAGAAGAGATCAAGGCAGAGTTTTGCGGCGAAGTGCAGTTGACGAAGGAGATCATCGGCCTCGTTCTGCGCCAAAAAATACGAAAAATATTAAAGGTTGAGCCGGAAAAAAGTGCCGCCATCCAGGTGTTTGTGGGGCCGACGGGGGTGGGAAAGACCACGACCCTGGCCAAATTGGCGGCGCGTTATGCCTTCTACCACAGCGAAAGAGTGGGAATTATCACGATCGATCACTATCGCATCGGGGCCGTGGAGCAGCTTCGCACCTATGCAGATATTGCCAGCCTTCCTCTCGAAGTGGCGGTTAGCCCGGGGGAGCTGAACCGTGCTCTGGAAAAACTGAGCGGTTGCCAGCGTATCTTGATCGACACGGCCGGCCGGAGCACCCTGAACATCCCCCATATCCAGGAACTGGGCGGTTATCTGCAAAATTTACCCCCGGCAGAGATATTTATGGTGGTCAGTGCTACGACGAAAGCACGGGACCTGAATTTAATCTGCGAGAATTTTCGCAGTATAAAATGCAATCGCCTCATCATAACCAAGATCGACGAAACAGATGCCCACGGTGCTTTGCTGAACAGCGTCTACCTGAGCGGGTTGCCGGTAATATATCTGGCTACCGGACAAAACGTTCCCGAAGATCTCTGTCTGGCGGATATAGAAAAAATGAGTGCTTTAATTTTGGGGGAGGCGGAATAAGATGGCGGACCAGGCACAGCGCATGCGGGAGATATTTCAGAAGGGCCAGGTTTTTAAAGAGTCCCACAAGGGTGGGCTTTCGCGCACTTTTGTCGTAGCCAGCGGCAAGGGCGGCGTGGGGAAAACCAATATCGTGGTCAATCTGGCGCTGATTTTGGGCCAATTGGGACAGAAGATCACTATTTTGGATACGGATTTCGGCATGGCCAATGTGGATATTCTCTTTGATCTAAATTCGCGTTTTACACTGATCGATGTCATTCAGGGCCGTAAGGATTTTGATGATGTGATCTTAAAAGGTCCGGGTAATGTGAGGGTCATCCCCGGAGGTTCCGGTCTTTCCCAGATCGTCGATCTGGATCGCCAACAGCGGGAACGGTTGATCTCCCGCTTCTCCTTGCTGGAGGAAAAGGGCGGTCTGATGTTGATCGATTGCCCCGCCGGTCTGTCGCATGATGTTCTAAGTTTTATTGCGGCGGCGGATGAGCTCATCTTGGTGACCACGCCCGAGCCGACGGCGATCACCGATGTCTACAGCATTATAAAAATCGTTGACAATTATAAGCTGCATTCTCGCGTAAACCTGATTGTAAATATGATGAACAGCGCACGGGACGGCCAAAATGTGTTTAAAAGGATTAAAAGGGTTTGCGAAAGCTTCCTGGAGATCGAGGTGGTCTTTCTGGGGGGCATCGAATACGACCAGAGCGTGCAGAGAGCAGTTTTGAGCAGTTTCCCGTATGTTTTGCAGTTTCCACATTCACGGGCAGCCCATTGTACCCGGGATATTGCGCGCCGCATACTTTTTGGCGTGGAGAAACCGGAGGGCGAGGCACCGGGGGCTGGAAAAAAGAAGGGATTTATAAAACGGCTTTTGAATCTATGGCGAGCAAAATAGTGGATACAGGAGCCATGTGCCGGGGGATATATGCAGATCAAGAACTTGTTTCGGGAAAATATGCTTTTGGAAGTCTACGATAACGCCAGCGGGGTCTACTTTAAAAGTTTGCTCCAGGGAGTGGATGATGACAGCCTGGCTATAGGTATCCCCATGAAGGATGGGAAAAGCCTGGCCTTGCGGAAGGGATCTGTCTACCTTTGCCGCGTGCCGTTGGAAGACGCTCTCTACTATTTTCGCAGCGAAATCGATGGGGAAAGAAAGGGGGATCGCGTCCCCCTGTACCTGCTTTCCTGGCCGGATCACGTTGAGCGTCGCCAGAGACGGGAGTACTACCGCTTGGAATGTTCGTTCGATGTGGAATACTGGGTTCTGACGGGCAACACTATCCGTGCCGTGCCTGATAATAGGGTGAGGGATAGCGCCGGCCGGTAGGCGACGGATTTAAAAATGGTGGCCTCGGAGATGGGGGGTGGAGAGTGGAACAGCGAGACGCGTGCCCTCTACCAGCAGATTAGAGCCGAAAAACCGCGCCGGGGGGTGGCGGCCAACATAAGCGGGGGAGGGCTGTTGTTAGTGACCAGACACAGCTTGCAGCCGGGAGCTTCCCTCGCCCTGCGCTTTTTCTTGCAAAGCAACGGGATGAAGAAAAAGGAGATACTGGTTCAGGGGCGGGTGATCAGGGTTGTGCCATTTAAACTGGGAAAGCTGAGGCATTATCGCTGCGGGGTGAAATTTTGGAAGATGAGCGAGAGGGTGCGGGATATAATTATCCGTTTTATTTTTTCCATGCTCCGGCAAAGGTTGCGTTAAGAAGGGGGAAAGAACGTGACGGAGGGGCTTTGGCAAAGATATCTGCAGACCGGGGACGAGGCGGCCAGGGATGCCCTCGTTCTGGAATACCTTCCCCTGGTCAAGCGGGTGGCGGGCCGGTTGGCGGTGGGGCTGCCCGCGCATGTGGAGGAGGAGGAACTGGCGGCTTGCGGGGTCATCGGTCTCTTGGAGGCCCTCGAGCGCTACAATCCTTCCCGGGAAGCAGGTTTTAAGACCTTTGCCACCTGGCGCATCCGCGGGGCGATGTTGGATGAACTGCGCAAGTTTACCTGGGTGCCCCGTTCTGTGTACCAGCGCCTGCGGCAGTTGCAGGTTGCCAAACAAAAAATAAGCCATACTCTCGGGCGGGAACCCTCGGAGCGGGAGCTGGCCCAAGAATTGGGTTGGCCCCTGGCCAAGGTGGAACAGGTCTATGCCCATGTAAACCGTGCCTCTCTTCTCTCTTTTGAGGAGCTGCTCTTTAGCGGCCCCGCCTCTTCAGTTGTATCCGGGGAGGCTGCCTCCGGCGGGGAGCCGGACCTGTTTGCCCGGCCGGAGGAAAGTTTGGAGATGGAAGAACGCCGTGAACTGTTGGAAAAGGCAATCGGGGGGCTTAAGGAGAGAGAGAGGCTGGTATTGTCCCTGTATTACGAAGAAGACCTTACATTAAGGGAGATAGGCCAGATTTTAAAGGTATCCACGGCCCGGGTTTCCCAGATACATGCCAAGGCGATCTTGAGCCTGAGGGAGAAGATGCAGGAAGCCGGTTATGTGGAAGAATAGCATGGCGGGGCGGCACGAAAGAGATAGGCTGCCGGCGGGCAGGA
>JAAZMI010000101.1 GCA_012798895.1 Bacillota bacterium | reverse complement strand
CTGGCAAAGGGTCTTGAAAACCTGCAGGCGGGACGGGGCATCTCTGTAGTAGAGGCACTTTCAACCTGTCCCACCAATTGGCGGACCAACGCCGAGGATACCTGGAAATTTCTCGAAAAAGAGATGACCGAATTCTATCCCCTTGGCGAATATGTCTTGCCCGGTGAAGGGAACGGTTCTATGAACGGTCGAGCGCGGTTTACCTCTAAGGAACCGGCCTCATCTGTAGAGGAAAAAAGTGGTGCCGGGGAAAGGGGTGGCAGGTAGTGCCCATAATGCAAAAGCGGATCATCTTTGGCGGTGAAGGGGGGCAGGGCGTGCAGTCTGCGGCGGATATATTGGCGCAGGCCGCTTTTGAAGAGGGTCTGGAAGCCCTCTACATCCCCAATTTTGGTATTGAACAAAGGGGCGGGATCTCCCTGGCCTACGTGCAGGTGGGGGAAAAAACGATCGGTTCCCCAAAGTTTTTAAGGGCGGACCTGGCTGTAGCTTTTAGCGGGCGGGCCCTGGCCCGGCTGGAACCATATATCGGGCCAGAGAGCAGCGTGCTTTACGACAGCACCCTGCTGGCGCCGCCGGAAGTGGCGGCAGAGGTCGTGGGCCGGCAAGCCTACAATACTATTGCCCCGGAGGCCTTTGCCGAAAGACAGCTGACGAAGAAAAGGCAGAAATTCCCGGAGATCGAGGCTAAAAGAGAGCGGATCCTCGGGATACCCGCCGGTGAGATAGCCCGCGAGAAACTGCATCCCAGGGTAGGCAACATCGTGATCTTGGGCGCCCTGGCCCGGTTGGTAGGAGCGATCCGGCTGGAAAATCTGGAAAAAGCGCTGGAGATGCGGCTGGCCGGTAAACTGAAGCGGGATCCCGCCCTAAAAGAGCTGAATTTTAAAGCGTTGCACCTCGGGTGGGAGGCCCGCCGCCGGCAGGTTTCTGTTTAGGTAAGGCAGGCGGCTTTCGTTTTTTCGTTCCCATGCATTTACCGGGGGGCTTGCCGCCTCTGTTCCGTCTCTATCCGGTTTTCGCGGCAGTTTAGTTTGGCAGTTGATAGTTTGGCGCAATCATTTTGCAAGAAGGGGGTTTTGCCGTGGGCAGGACTTTTGCAAAGATCAAGTGGGAGGGGCCCAAAGGAATATTTATCGTTTCGCCGGAACTCTGCAAGGGTTGCGGCCTCTGCATCGAAAAATGCCCTTCTCAGGTTATCGACTGGTCGTTGGAGACAGGGGTGTACGGAACTTACATCATCGAAGCAAAGCGCATCGAACGCTGTACGGCCTGCCGGGTCTGTGCCCTCGTCTGCCCCGATGCGGCGATCGATATCGAGAAAAAACAGCCAAGACATAACACCAGACAACAAGATCCCAACCAGGGTAGACCATGATCTTATTGGCGCTATAATCCATGCCAAAATTTATACAGCGCATAGCTAGGCGGCTATCTTAATACAGACAAAATTTCCGCCTTCTATCCCCACAGCCAGAGCAGGGGATTTTTACGGCAAAATTTTTTTTGTTAGCAGGAGAATGCGGAGGCGGGGTCGAATTATACTTGTAACACAATAATTAATTTTGTAACACATGATAGGATGCAATTATTTTTTTAAACCTGTAGTGTTACTAATATAAAATTTGTAATACAGGTTCTGCGTTATCTTGCTTTTATTTCAACTTGCGTTCTTACCTTCTCATTTAGGGGTTCTTTGATATATTCCGGCAGGTTGGAGACCTGCCGGAACCCTCTTTTTTAAATTAAGGCTTGTCATTACGCTGCATAATATAATAAGCTAATTTTCCAGAATGAGGTTGCACAATTCTTTTGCTGCAAGTATCCGGTTCCTTTTCATCACGCGCATCGAATCGCCGGAGATCTCATCAATAATGATCACCTGTCCGTCTATTTCGCCGAATTCTAATTTAATATCGATAAGTTCCAACCCTTTGCGTAAAAGGTCGGATTGGATCAGCGATGCAGCCCGGCGGGTGGTGTGTTTAAGGAAGCGGATTACTTCCCGGGAGAGGATTTTAAGAGCAATGAGAGCATCTTCTGTGATCAAGGGGTCGCCGCGTGCATCATCCTTCAGGGTGAACTCCACCAATGAAGGCAGGGGGGTGCCTTCCTGCACATAGCGCCCGTAGCGGCGGATAAAACTGCCGTATGCTTTCTCCCGGCAGATTACCTCTAAGTTGAAAGAATTTGCCCGCCTCACGATCATGCTGTTTTCCTCGGGGTGAGCGCTGATAAAATGGGTGGGCAGCCCGAAGGTATGCAGGAGGTTGAAAAAATAAGTGCTCAGCCGCAGAGAAGCATTCCCCTTGCCGCCTATTTCCCCCAGCACTTCATCGGCCCCCGGGTCGATCTCTCCCTCCCGCCCGGTGACGGTATCCTTAAAATAGAGGCGCAGGCGGCCGTTCTCCTGCAAGAAGACATCCTTGGTCTTGCCTTGTACAATCATCTTTGGCAACTGTTTAACCCCTCCCCCCCATATATTATAATTAGCGCCTTGGAATTTTGCAAACAGAAAAGCTTTGGCAGGAACAGTTGCCGGGCAGGGAGGCAACCGGGGTAGACTTTAGCAATCCTTTTATCACTTCTGCCGTAAAACCCCCGGATTTATCCGTGGGGAGTATGTCAAATTTCCATATTTTAGCCAGGCTTATGGCTTCACCCGCCCAAAATCCCGCCTATTTTTCCGTACATTTCCCAAAGGAAACCGCCAACGGTTTTTATGAGCGTGGTGGGGTTGCCGATGGGGATATCCAGCAATAGAAGGATGCTTAAGATTAGACTCAGCACTGTTAAGGTTAAAAAAACAGCGAGATCTCTGTAACGCTCCTGCCGGCAAAAAGAAGGAGCTTCATAGAGAATGAGCAATGCTCCCAATATTACAATGCCCAAGATGTATATTATCCCCGCCCCCCCGCTCACTTTTCCCTTTTGATTGATTTGATAATCATGCCGGAAAGCCGGATGTGGGTTTTGATATCCAGAGAAACGTCCAACCGGGGAAATTCGGTATCCCAGCGTTTTTTTAATCGTTTCCATTCTTTGGGGTAAGAACGGTTTATAGCAGCGCCGAAACCAAAGATGTCGGTGTTTAGTTCCTGCTGGCCGCGGTGCAGGACCGCTTTGATCTCTTTCTCCACCACCTCGGCGAGACGCCCTTCGATCTCTTTGATCAGGCGTGGTTCTTTTTCCGGATCAAAACGCCCCTGGGCCTCATCGATATTGCCCTCCAACTCGATTTCAATGTGCAGGCGCGGTTCTCCCTTTACAATGGAGGGGGTTAGTGCGCTGCGGGCCCGCACCACCTCTATGCCCAGCAGGGTTGAAGTATCCGCCGGGTTTTCAATGATCAGGGGCGTGCTTTTGATCTCTTCGCGGATCCATTGCAGGCCCCTCGTTTCTTTCGGGTCCAGCCAGCCGACGAGCCGGTCACCTTTAAAAGCGGCGGCTCCATAGATTATGGGGCTTTGGACGATCTCCTCCCGCTGCAGTTCGCCTTCCAGCGGGACGGGTCTTTTGGGGATGACCTCCCAGCACCCGGCTACCGGTTCGATGCCCTCTTCTTCCAGCATGATTAAAAAATCATTGATATTGATATCTATAGT
>JAAZMI010000100.1 GCA_012798895.1 Bacillota bacterium | reverse complement strand
CCTGCAGGTAATCCGGGCCCTTAATCGCTTTTAAGACACTGCGGCTAAACTTAAAGGGGCTGGCCGTAGCGTTAATTACGGTTTTGGTAAGATCACCTGTCTGCAGACGATATTTTTGATAAACCCGGTAGCCCACCGCTGTATGGGGATCCAGAAGGTAGGCATGCCGCGCAAATATTTCCCCGATTGCCTTCAACGTATCCTCTTCCCCGGCAAAATCAGCGAAAACAATCCCCGCCAGGGAGTCTATCGTTACGCTATCGACCTCAAAAAAACCCTTCTCCTTCAAGGCAGCCATCCAGCGGTTTATGCGTACAGCATCGTGGGCGGTAATCTCGAAAAGAAATCTCTCCAGGTTGCTGGAGATAAGGATATCCATAGAAGGGCTGCTCGTCTGCTTAAATTCTCTGTTTAGATCGTAGCGGCCGGTGCGAAAAAAATCCGTCAAGATCTTGTTTTCATTCGAAGCACAGATCAACTTATGCACCGGTAATCCCATGCGAAAGGCATACCAGCCGGCTAAAATATTACCAAAATTACCCGTGGGCACGACAAAATTTATCTTTTCACCGCGGGCAATTTTCCCTTGCTCCAAGAGATAGTAATACGCCCAAAAATAGTAGACGATCTGGGGCAGAAGCCGCCCCCAGTTAATCGAATTGGCGGAGGAAAGTTCATAGCCTTTTTCCGCCAGAATATATCTAAAATGATCATCGGCAAAGACATCTTTGACAGCGTTCTGGCAGTCGTCAAAATTCCCTCGCACAGCCACAACATAGGTGTTAGTACCGTCGGTGGTTGTCATCTGCAGCTCTTGAACCCTGCTAACCCCGCCGTGGGGGTAGAAAACGATGATTTTAATGCCCGGTACGTTTTTAAAGCCCTCCAAAGCGGCTTTACCCGTATCCCCGGAGGTAGCCACGAGGATAACTGTTTCCTTTTCTGTCCCCGTCTTTAAGAGGGCCCGGGATAAGAGATGCGGCATGATCTGCAGGGCCAGATCTTTAAATGCTGCCGTCGGCCCGTACCACAGCTCCAGAAAGGAAACATCTTCATCCAGACTATAGAGAGGGGCAATCTGTGGATGGGCGAAATTATTTTCGTTGTAGGCTGCATCTACGCAAAAACGGATCTCCTCCGGCAAAAATTCGGGCAGGTAACGAGAGATAATCCAACACGCTGTCTCCCGGTAAATGTTTCCTTGTTTGCTGAAGATCTCTTCCCGGGAAAAAACGGGTATCTCCTTGGGAACAAACAACCCCCCGGGGGGAACCATACCCAACTTGATCGCTTCTGAAGCAGATACCGCAGGATAGTTGGCACGGGTGCTTATATACATGGCCTAGACTCCTTCGCTTCTTTATTACTTGCATCCCATTAATTAACAATTCCAGAATCGCTTGATCCTTTATTTCTTTGTCCTTTCTATGCATACTGGCTTTCACCCCATTTTTTCCAGTAGCAAAGAAGCGATCTCGCGCAGCGATGATACTGTGAAAGTAGGCTGAACCTCATGGTTCCACTTTCTACCTTTCCGGTTCAGCCAGCAATTCTCCAGGCCGGCCCGTTCTGCACCGAGAACATCATGTTTTGAATCCCCGATATGTAAAATTTTTTCCGGTGCACACCCGTAATGATCGATTACAGCCTGAAAAAACCTGCCGTCCGGGCTGCCTTTATATGACTGATACTGTTCAGAAGTAAAGATCTTATCAAACCGGTAAAGCCCGGCCAGAGGGCGGATCATATCATCATCGGCATCGCTCACTACACAGATCGGGTAATGTTTCCCCACCTGCTGAAGAAAATCCTTGGTATCCCCGTAGGGGGCGGATAAGCCGTGTTCCTCCGTCAAAATCTGGGCCGCCTCTTCCGGCTGCAGATCCAGCCCGGCTTGTCTAAACAACTGGCGAAAAGAGAGCTCCATGATCGTCCGGGAATTAATAAATTCGCCATCCCGGCTAAAAAGTTTATCATAATTGCCAAAAATTAGTGCAGTTGCTTGATCCCAGTATTCATCGGCCAGACGTTTTGGGAACCCTGAGGGAAGAAGCCTCTCCCAGAAACAGTTGCGCCGGCTGTTTACATTCACCAGGGTTTGAAACATATCCACGCTAATCACGGAAAATTTTTTCATTGTAGAATACCTTTCAAAAAATTTTTGTTAGAACACCTAAACCTAAAACCATCTTCATAACAATTCTTCAACTTAAAAACAAATTCCTCTTTGCATCCCACGGACCGGCCATCCAAGGACATAGAAGCGGTCTGCCGGCCGGCACAATAGAAAACGCTGGTTATTTTTTTAGGATCATCCGGGATCATTTTGAAGATAGATACTTTTGCCGGGAAAGGCAAGAGGCACCCCTTCTTCCTCCAAGATAGCCATGATCTTAAAATTGATATCTTCTTTAATTCCCAAATACTCTCCCCAATTCGTCGTAATTGTAAAAAAATAAAAGAAGAGTTCCAACCGGCCCTCGCTAAACTGATCAAATACGACAAATATCGTGTCTTTATGTACCCCGGGATGGTTTTTAAGCATGGTTCTGCTTTTTTCCAGGCAGTTTTGTAATCTATCTACCGGTGTATCATTTTTTATTTTCAAATTGAAAGATATGCGGCGCTTTTCCATGCGCGCCCAGTTAGTTATCGACTCACCGGCGAGGGTAGAGTTGGGAACGGTCACTAAAGCGTTGGCAAAAGTTCTGACCTTGGTGCTTCTAAAGGAGATATCTTCTACAAACCCCTCCACGCTGGGCGAAGAGATCCAGTCTCCCAGGGAAAAAGGCTTATCCATGATAATGACTATACCGCCGAAAATATTACCGAGCGCGTCCTGGGCCGCCAAAGCTATGGCCAGCCCGCCCAACCCCAGGCCCGCCACAAAACCGCTGACGTTATACCCCCATTCCTCGGCGATAATGCTGATGGCTAACACGATCAGGATTGCCCGCAAGATCTTGCTTAATAAAGAGATCAAGATCTTGTCAACTTCAAACTCAAGTTTCCGGCCGATGGCCGCAAACAGGTAGGTATCTGTGAGATTATATGCACCCCAGGTTAAGATCACGATTATGGCTACGCGAAATGTTTTAACGATCAAGTAATCCAGAGAGGCACTCAAAGACAAAAATTTCAGGGCAAAAAATATACCTAACACTATAAATAATACGCACAGGGGAGTTTCAAGGCCAAGCAAAATCTTTACGTCAAACTCTTTTTTTGTTTTCCGTGTAAACTTAATAATAAATTTAAAGAGGTATTGCGTAAAAATGCTTCGGGCTAAAATAAAAACAAGAAAGATTGCAAAAGCAAAGATAATCTCCCTCCAGACCCCCGCCGCTAAAAAAGACAGTATCTCCTGCAATTGTCCGCCCCCTTTATCTCTTTCAGGAAATGAAAACATCCCCCGGTACATGTTGCCATCACCTGTATTATACACAACTTTATATGAAATTTTTAGCAAACGGTGAATTCTACGGCAAAACAAGCCCGGCGCGAAAAAACACGCCGGGCTTGTTTGAATCTTAATACAAATTATTAAAGATTATCTCCAGCCCTTTTGACAATAAGAAAAGGGGCGGGGATCTGTTGTTTTCTTTGCCCCCTAAGAAACTGCCCCCTCATCCTTTAGTTTATCGGTAATTATCTTTCGCAGCTCGACCTTGTTGATCTTGGAACCACCGGCCATGGGGAAAACATCGACGACCTCCAGCCTTTCCGGCAGCTTATACATGGCCAATTTTTTGCTCTTCAGGTAGTCGACCATCTCTTCAAAGGTCAGCGCTTCGCTGCCGGCGGCCGGGATCACAAAGGCACATGCCTTTTCGCCCATAATCTGATCCGGCATAGCCACAACGGCCGCATCGGAAACCTTGGGGTGGGCAATCAAAAGGTTTTCGATTTCACCGGGGTAGATATTCTGGCCGCCGCGGATAATGATATCCTTTTTGCGTCCGGTGATCACCAAGAAACCCTCTTCATCGAACTTGACCAGATCCCCCGGAGTAGCCCAACCTTCGCTGTCCACCGCTTCAGAGAAGGTTTTCTCCGGATCGCGGTAGTAGCCGCCGCATCCTT
>JAAZMI010000099.1 GCA_012798895.1 Bacillota bacterium | reverse complement strand
GGGAACGATTCCTTTGGCAAGCTCCCCCGGCGTAACCAGAGCCGACTCGAGGTGCAGGTGGGCATCGATGAAGCCCGGGCAGAGGTACCTGCCTTCCATATCAAGCTCTTCTTCACCCTCGTAGATACCCACGCCGGCGATATACCCATCGTGAAGGGCCACATCCGCCCTCAGTATCTCCCCTGTAAAGACATTGACGATGCTTATGTCTTTGAACACCAGCCGGGCCTCTACCCTGCCCGCAGCTACATCAATCAAAGATCTGATCTGTTCTTTCAAGAAAGACTCCTTTACATTAGTGTTGGTTTTAAAAAATGCAAAACTGCAAAGGGCCGCTATTCTCGCGGGAACGATACTCCCCCGGATTCCCTAGATGAAAAATCTTGCAACGAAGATCAAGGAGAGCACATACATAACAGCGGATACTTTCCTTCCCTTGCCGGTAAATAGCTTTAGCAGGGTGTAAGAAAGCATCCCAAACACGATGCCCTCCGCAATACTGTAAGCGATGGTCATCATCAGAATTGTTAAAAAGGCCGGTATCGCTTCGGTATAATCGCGGAGATCGATTTTAAAAATGGGCTCCATCATGAACAGCCCCACCAAGATTAGGGCGGGAGCTGTTGCTGCACCCGGAATGATGATGAAGATGGGAGACAAGAAAAGCGCCAGTAAAAACAGGATTCCCGTAGTCAGCGCAGTGAGGCCCGTTCTGCCTCCCTCGGCAACACCGGAGGCGCTCTCCACGTAAGTTGTAACCGTGCTGGTTCCAAACAGCGCCCCCATGGTTGTACCGATGGCATCCGTTAAAAGCACCTGGCTGGCCCGGGGTAGCCTGCCCTTATCGTCCAGCATATCCGCCTTGGAGGCAACCCCGATTACCGTGCCAACGGTGTCAAAAACATCGACAAATAAGAAAGTAAAGATAATGATCAGAAAATCAAGGCTGAAAATAGTGGCCCAATCGGTTTTTAGAGCCGCCAAAAAAGTGGGTTTCATGGATAAAGGCATCTGCACGATGCTGGAAGGAAGCTCGGCAACCCCCAAAAAGATCCCGATCGCCGTAGAAATTAAAATACCGATAAAAAGGGCCCCTCTAACCTTTTGGTAGAGCAAAACCCCGGTTATTATTAAACCGATTAAAGCCAGAATGGCGGCCGGGTTGGACATATCGCCCAACTGAAGGATGGCGCCCCCGCCTTCCACAATGCCCGCGTTGACAAAACCAATAAAGGCGATAAAGAGCCCGATACCCACGCTGACCGCATATTTTAGATTCATGGGTATAGAATTGATGATCGCTTCGCGTACTTTAAAAAAAGACATGATGATAAAGATAATACCTTCGACAAAAACAGCCGTTAAAGCAAGCTGCCAACTGTAACCCATGCCGATAACCACCGTATAGGCAAAGAAGGCGTTAAGCCCCATTCCCGGTGCCAAAGCAAAAGGATATCTGGCATAAAAGGCCATGAGAATAGTGGTCACCCCGGCGGCAAGACAGGTGGCGGTCAACACAGCGCCAAAATCCATCCCCGCATCCGAAAGAATCGAAGGGTTTACAATAATTATGTAAGCCATGGTCATAAAAGTGGTGAAACCGGCAATAATTTCGGAGCGTATAGTAGTATTGTGCTCCTTAAGTTTGTATACCCTTTCTAAAAAACCTCCGTTGGAATCTGCTTGCGAGATCACTACATCTCCTCCTACAAATTTTTTTGTGTGGGTAAAACCCGATCCTCCTTTCCCGTTCCCATTCATTCCTTATATCCCTTCTGCTGCATCTTTAGGATGAAAATATACGGCAAGCCCTTCATTCAACATTGTAGCATATCGGACAAGGTTTTCAATCGTCTAAAATGTTTACAATATCCATTTTCGGTTTACATTGTAGATACTGTATGCAAAAAGAAAAACACTAAAAGCAATCAGCATTAAAAAACTGAAAGGAATGGGTATGATCCCGTTATTATTGAGCACGGTTTTAAGGATATCCACACCATAGGTTAGAGGCAAGACATAGGAGAGCGGCCGTAAAAACGCCGGTAAATTTGCCAGCGGAATAAAAAGCCCACATAGAAAAAGCATGGGAAAACGAAAAAAATTCGAAAAGGTCTGGGCCTCAAAAACCTGGCTGACGGAAACTGCAATAAACAACCCGAGGAAGGTCGAGGTGATGGCGATCAGGATGACGCTTCCCAAAACAATAAACCAATTGATCCCGGAGAGATCGGTCATGAAACTGGCAAAAAGCACGGGGACAAAGGCATTGATGATCCCAAACATAATCGCACCGGTGGTTTTGGCCAACATCAACAGGTTGAGGCTGATGGGAGCCAGCAGGAGCCTTTCAAAAGAGCGGCTCCTTCTTTCAAAAGTGATGGTCACTGCCAACATCGAAGTGGTACCAAAGAGTATGGACAGAGCCATCACGCCGGGGAGAAGGTCACGAACCTCCAGTTGCACCGGGGAACGCAGAAAAAACATCAGCGTCCAGGCGATGGGGAAGATCAATCCCCAGCTAATATTAGGCGGTTTTAGATAATAGCTGCGCATATCTTTCATCAGAATACTGGAAAATGCGATCCAGGCTTTCATGAACGTGCACGACCCCCTTTTTGCCCTTTCTTGCCCTTCTGCCCCTGTTCATCTTGCATCTTTTGCAGTTCTATACCGGTTACTTTTACAAAAACGTCCTCCAAAGAAGGGCGAACGATCTTTGCCTCGTAGACCGGAAAATCTTTCTCCTCAAAAAGTTGAACGAGTGGAAACAAGGCAAAAGTGGAAGCAGAGTGGATGCTCACCTCGTTGTTATTTTTGCCCATTTTGAAATCGTAACCGGGAAAGCGTTCTTCAAACTCCTCTTTGATATTCGAAAAATCTCCTCCCAAGGTGAAGTTCACCACATTTTCTCCCTGGGTATCTTTCATCAGCTCTTCCACTGTCCCCTCCTTTACAATTTTACCCCGGACGATAAAAGCCAGGCGCTGGCAGAGACGTTCGGCCTCCTCAATATAATGCGTGGTCAGGAAGATGGTCGTGCCTTTCTTGTGAAGCTCTACGATCAGGTTGCGGATCTGCCGGGCAAAGGCCACATCGATACCGGTAGTGGGTTCATCCAGAAAAAGGATCTCCGGTTGATGAATAATGCCTGCTGCAATCGTCAACTTTCTTTTCATCCCTTTGGAATAAGCTTTAAAGGGTTTGTTTGCTGCCTCCATCAGGCCAAACTGCTGCAAGAGCCGGGCCGCTCTTTCTGCACGATGTTTTCTCTCCATACCATAGAGAGCCCCGCAAAAGGTTAGATTCTCCAACCCGGAAAGTTCTTCATAGAGGTTGCTTTCATCGGGGACGATGCCCATCATAGCCTGTGCTTTTTTCGCGTTGTGGGTGTAATCTTCCCCCATTAATTTTACTTTGCCCGCGCTGATCTTTACCATACCGGTAAGCATATTGATGGTTGTAGTTTTCCCGGCCCCGTTTGGGCCAAGAAAGCCAAAGATCTCCCCCTTGTTGATATGAAAATCAACTTCATCTACAGCAACAAAACCGTTAAACTCCTTCTTTAAATTTTCTGCCTCAATGATTTTCAATTAATCAGCTCACCTCCCGGTGCCCGGCCGGCAAACCGGCTTTAAAAATACCAGTATACACGAAAAGCCTAACTTAAACAGATTATAATACAATCAACCAGTATTTTGCAAAAACCCCCGGGCCTCTGTCCCCTAATATCTTACCCGGACCTGTGCTGCCTCCAAAAGAATTAAACATACTTTAACGCCGGCATGTTTATCGATCCGGCGGCCATAAAAAAGGCAAAAAAAAACACTTTCGTCACAACCGGGATCTATAATATAATCAAACTACAGCAATAAATAATTGCCCGCAGCAGATAAAGTTTGGGTGTTTTAAATATCTTGAGGAAGGGAGGTCTATTTTTAGAAACCATGAGAAAACTTGTTGTCATCGGAATTGTAGTGTTCACTTTGGTTGCCGGATCGCTTGCGGCTTTAGCTGCTTCGCAGTATTCGACGCCGGCTGAAGCGGTTGCCGGGTTGACCGGGCGCGATCTTCAAAGTGTCATTGACGAACGCATCGGAACCGGCAAGACTTATGGCACCATCGCCAATGAAGCGGGCGTGCTCGATGAATTTAGGGCAGAGATGCTGGGAATAAAAAAGGGCAGGCTTGCGGCGTGCCTCGCCGACGGTACGCTTACACAGGAACAGGCGGATGCCATTATCGCTAAAATCGAGTCCGCACAGGCCGGTTGCGGCGGCAGCGGAAAGGGCTGCGAACTGCACGGTGCCGGCTTGGGCTTTGGCTTCGATCACGACCAGTGCCTGAAGCAAGGCAGCCGGGGCCGAAGTCATAAATGCCACCGGATTGGTTCAAAATCAAGATCTGGGCAAAACAGCTTATCATTTCTGCCGTAAAACCCCCGGATTTATCCGTGGGGAGTATGTCAAAAATGCGCTTTCACAAGTCTCGATCATTGCAGAACAGTCTTTTGGGGATTACAACAGTAACACAAAAAACCACAACTTCATCGCTCATAAAGTACGCCTGTCCGGGTGGATCGCAACCTGTGCAGGTGTACTTTTTTGTTCAATATAGATAATGATGCACCTTTAATAAATAATATCGTCCTGATTCGATGTATCTATTGCCGGCAAAGCAATAATAGCTACCCCCTCCGTAGCGAATAAAATTGAAGAAAAAGGCATCAGTATAGAAGAATTGTGAACGAAACTGAGGGAAGGAAACCATTTCATTTACGAAGAAAATAATCCATCAAGGTATGGCCTTTTTCGATAAAAGTACCCCCGGCGGCAAAATCCTCGCTAAGCTTGCCCTGCTGATTTTTCAGATCGTCGCCCTTATTATAGATACAAAAGGGCACAGGATCTGACGTATGCGTGCGCAGGCGCAGCGGCGTGGGATGATCCGCCAAGACCATCAGCCTGTAATCCGGAAAATCTGCCAGCCCGCGCTTTATCTCTCCCACAACCTGCACATCGATCTCTTCGATAGCTTTTATTTTTTCTTGCAGATCCCCGTGATGGCCCGCTTCGTCGGGTGCTTCTATGTGGATAAAAACGAAGTCCAGTCCATCCTGCAGCATCGCCAAAGCTTTTTGCGCCTTGCCCCGGTAATCGGTATTGATATTCCCCGTAGCGCCGGGGACATCCGCCACCTCCAGCCCGGCGAGGACGCCCAACCCCTTGATCAGATCCACGGCGGAGATCACGGCCCCCTCCAACCCGTATTTTTCCGGAAAACTGTCCAGCCGGGGCTTTCCGCCCTCCCCCCACAACCAGATCGAGTTGGCCATCTTTAGGCCCCGGGCGGCCCGCTTCCTGTTAGCAGGGTGCTCCGGCAGAAATACGCTGCTTCTTTTCATGAACTCCAACAGTACCCCGGCATCTTTCCCCTGCGGCAAATGCGCGGCGATCCCTTTCCCGGTAATATCATGGGGCGGTGTGAGGGTGAAAGTGCTTGCCCCGGGGCCTCCCCGCCATACCAATAGATGCCGGTAGCTGATACCGGGGCAGAAATTGAAAATATCGTTACCCAGCCTGCCGGCCACATCTTCGATGATCTCCCGCGCTTCGGAGGTGCCGATCTCGCCGGCGCTGTAATCCAGCATCTTTTTTTCTTCATAAGGCATCCCTTCCGATAGCGTCACCAGGTTGCAGCGAAAGCTTACATCCTCTTCCGCCAGCTTTACGCCCATGGCCACTGCTTCGATCGGGGAACGCCCCGTATAATATTTTTCCGGGTCGTAGCCCAGCACCGCAAGATTGGCAACATCACTGCCCGGCGGCATCCCCGGCGGCACGGTCCGTGCCAGGCCCACCTCGCCGCAGCGGGCCAGTTCATCCATAAAGGGGGTATGCGCATAAGCCAGCGGCGTTTTCCCCTCCAGTTCCTCCAGTTGCTCATCGGGCATGCCATCCCCTAAAATCACAATATATTTCAAAGTAGATGCTCCTTCGCTTTTGTTTTTGTAGAAACATTATATCATAGTAAGACTGTTTTTGATTCCTAATTTTAGGAAAAAAACCCGGAAAGCTGTCTGCTCCCGGGAAGGTTATTAAGCCTGCATTGGCCGGCTTGGAAAATTATTAAAATTATTTATTGCTACTGAAAAAGGATATCAGAGCAGAAAAGGCTTCTCTGTACCATCCTTGGACATGGTCTGGCTGATAAAACGCGACATGGAAGTCCGATCCGAAGCATTTTCGAGGATATCCTCCGTTTTAAGCAGCCCCTGCAAAAAAAGTTGCTGCAAGTGGCTGTCCATCGTCCGCATCCCCGACTTGGCCCCGGTCTGCATCGCCATGTGGAGCTGGTGGATCTTCCCTTCGCGAATCAGGTTGCGCACGACCGGCGTGATCGCCAAAAATTCCACCGCGGCCACCCGCCCCTGGTCGTCCTTGCGCGGCAACAGGCGCTGTGCAATAATCCCTACGAGGTTGTTGGCCAACTGCACGCGGAGCTGTTCCTGCTGGGCGGAAGGAAAGATCTCGATGATGCGGTTGATAGTCTGGGGGGCATTTAAGGTGTGCATGGAAGCCAAAACCAGGTGCCCCGTCTCGGCGGCGGTGAGAGCGATGGAGATAGTCTCCAGGTCTCTCATCTCTCCCACCATGATCACATCGGGATCCTGGCGCAGTGCGGCCCGCAGGGCACTGGAAAAAGATTCGCTGTCCGAACCGATCTCCCGCTGGGTAATCAGGCTCTTCTTGTGCTTGTGCAGGTACTCGATGGGATTTTCCAAGGTGATGATATGGCACTGCCTCTCCGTATTAATGATATCGATCATCGCCGCCAGCGTGGTGGTCTTTCCGCTGCCCGCCGGCCCGGCAACCAGAATTAAGCCTTTAGGGCGCATCGCCAGGCGCGCCACGATATCGGGTAGCCCCAATTCTGAGATGAGGGGGGTCTCGGTATTGATGATGCGAATAGCCATGCCGATCGTTCCCCTTTGTAGAAAAACGTTGACGCGAAAACGTCCCATTCCCGGCACGCTGTAGGAGAAATCAACCTCCCCTCTCGATTTTAACAACGCGTAGCGTTTTTCTTGCAAGATCTGTTCCACCAGCCGGCGGGTATCTTCCGGCTTAAGGGAGGTCTCCGATAATTTAGTTAGAGAACCATCCAGCCTGATCATCGGAGGTGCCCCAACCGTAACATGCAGATCAGAGGCTCCCTGCTCCACAGCCTGCTTCAAAAGATCGTTCGTGTTCATCTTCAGAGCCACCTTTACCTAAAAAATTTATCCGTTACCGGCACACACCCCGGGATATAAAGCGTACCCCATTTCCTTCCTGAATGCAACCTTTTAAGCGGCAACCAGAGGCCTCTCCCCTTGACTTGCTGCCGCCTCTACACCGGGTTGGGAAAACGCGCCGCAGCGCGACCAAAATGCCGGCGCGCCACGAAAAATCACTGTTCTACTCACAGCAGATCAGTCTTGACATACTCCCCACGGATAAATCAGGGGGTTTTACGGCAGAAATGATAAAAGGGTTTGCTCACCACGGCTACAGTTGGCCCCGGTGCGCGGTTATCAATCTGCTATCATCTCCAGCGCAATCATATCCCCGCACTGCGTCTGTGCCCGCCGGAGGGTACCTGCCGGGGCCTCGAGCACATAACTTGCCTCTCTAATCACCGGGCTGAAGCGATAAGGAGGCATTCCTTCCCGCAGATAACAGATGCGATCTTCCCCATCCACAAAAGCTATATCCAGGGGGAATGCCATCCCGCAGGTATGCACTGCCCGGCAGGGTTTGATGAGCAACCCCCGCCCGGAAGGGAGGCCCTTATGCCCCAAAAGACCTCTCAGGCGCTGCAAAAAAGTGGCAGCCACCGATGCCTCCTGCAAGATGACCGTCTTCCTGGAAAGATTGTTCACCCGCACCCGCCTCTTCATCATACTTTTCCCTCCAGAACGTCGGCTCCTTTGGCTTTATTCCGGAACCAACCCCCGCCGGGATCTCTGTATTCAAAGCTGAAACCGCCGGCCTTAAACCGATCGGCATGCAGGAGTTCTTTGCGGGTTAAAATATCCCCTTCATATTCAAAGATCCCCGGCGGCGTACACTCCAGCACCGTCCTGACCGGCAGGTGTTTCTCAAGTAGAGCCCGCCACCCCTGCAGAAACAGAGGGCGCCGGGAGATCCAGACGGTCTTAATCAGAAGATCGGAAACGCAATCGCCGCCGTGCAGGTTCAGATCCGCTCGCGAGTCCCCCGGGCCAAAATTAATTACAATCTCTTCTTTGTGCAGGCTGCTCAATCGCAGGCGCCGCGGCAACTTCCTCTCTATTCTGCTGCCTCCTGTGCGCCAATATAGAAGGATGCCTTGCACTTTCTTCCGGGGTAAAACCAGAAAGCGGTAGAGAAACAGCCCCCCGGCATAAATAATCAAGCCCGCCAGCCCCAAGATAAGGAGCGGCAGCCTGGCCCGTACAAAAAAACGGGAGATGTTTTGGATGAAAGCACGGCCGGGGGTAACAATCTCCAAGGTGAGCTCCAACGGGGAGGGTTCGAGGGTGGTCAAAGCATCTTCCGCGCTGAAAACAAGCGGGAAGCGATGCACCCCGTACCCCAGATCGCCAAAGAGGTATAAGTCAAGCCGGACTGTTTTGCTTTCGCCAGGCGCGAGGACGATCCGGGACGCGGCAAAGCGGCCGGCCTCGACCTGCCCGGCAAGCGCGATCGTCTCCTTTAAGGAAGAGGTGCTCGTCAACTGCAGGGGCACAGAAATTTTTTTCCCCGGCAGGGAACGGTGTTCCAACCGGGGCAGGTGTAAAAAAACCGTCCCCGGGGCAAAGACGGCACTCCGGCCCAAATTTTTTTCCAGCGAAAACTCCCTGCCCCGGTAGGTGCCTCTTGCCTGCAGGGCAACATCGAAG
>JAAZMI010000098.1 GCA_012798895.1 Bacillota bacterium | reverse complement strand
GGGCGCACGGCCATTCACGAGGTTATGCCGGTGGATGGAACGCTGCGCAAGCTGATTCATGAAGCGAGGGGAATGGAGGAACTGCGTCATCACGTCATCTCCCAAGGGATGCAATCTCTTCTTGAGGATGGGTTGAACAGGGTAGAGAGGGGATTAACCACCCTGCAGGAGATAATGCGGGTGGCTTATACTGTTACCTAAGGACGAAGGGAACGACTGGCTGAATGCAGGGAACAGAAGATAAAAAAATGCCCATTGCCAAGTCCCGATTTTTTTTGGCGCGGTCCCGCCCGGGGACCAGGGACCTGATGATCTTTTGCCGGCAGTTTGCTGCGATGAATAATGCAGGGATCACCTTGCTCGACAGTCTCCGGTTATTCGGCACACAGATGGAACAGCCTGTACTGCGGGAGAGGTTGCGGGCAGTGGCAGCCGAATTGGAAAGAGGGGGGCTGCTGGCCGAATCATTGGCTATGCACGATGACGTCTTTCCGGCTCTGTTGATCAACATGGTTGAAGCCGGGGAAGAGGGGGGAGTTCTCGATACGGTTTTAGACCGCTTGGCGCTACATTTTGAAAAACAATACGACCTTGAGCAGAAAATTAAGGCGGCTACCTTCTACCCCAAATTTTTAACCGGCTTGGTTTTCCTGACGATCACCTTCATCCTGATGTTCGTTCTACCCAATTTTGTGGGGGTTTTTGAAAACATGGGCTTGGAGATGCCGCTGCTTACGGGGCTGCTTTTTGCAGCAGGTGAGTTGTTGACTACTTATTGGCATCTCATCGCTCTATCCCTGGCGGCCCTGTATTTTGTGATCTGGAAGTATCTGCAGACAGAAAAAGGGGCCCGTTATTATGATCGGCTGCGTCTTATTGTCCCCTTTTTCAGTTCCATCTACAGGAAGGTTGTGTTGGCCCGCTTCTGCCGGATTTTAGGAATACTTTTAAGCAGCGGCATGACTCTGCTGCCCGCGCTGGAGCTGCTTGAGGGGATCTTGGAAAATGTAATTTTAGCCGAAAGCATTCAAATTGTAAGGGGGAGGATCGTCCAAGGCCGTTCTCTGGCCGAAACATTGGCTGCCACGGGGTTTTTCCCACTTATGATCGTGGAAATGGTTCGTGTGGGGGAGATGACGGGCAACCTCGAAAACCTGTTGGATAAAGTGGCGGATTTTTATGAAGCAGATCTCTCTTATACCATCGATCGCTTGCAGGCCACGCTTGAACCGGTGCTCATTCTCACCCTGGCCGGTGTCGTTGCTTTTATTGCCCTCTCTGTACTTATGCCCATCTTTGAAATGTACCAGTTGCTTTAGCAAAGCAGATATTTTTACCGGGCGCGGGGTGGCCACCAGCGGCAGCTTTTGGCCGGCCGGTTTGGCCGGAGATGAACCGCTCTGCTTTACAGACTTTACAGATCAACAGCGCAATACCACAAACCGCTAAGGGAGGTTTGCCAAAGTGTTCAAAGAAGAAGAAGGGTTTACGTTGGTAGAACTGATTACGGTGGTGGCGATCATCGCCATTCTGGGTGCTGTAGTAACTCCCAATATTTTGAAGGCTATTGAAAACAGCCGGGTGGTTGCAGTGGTATCGGATATTAAAACAATTAAAAACGCGGCGTTGGCTTATTATGCTGATACCGGCCGGTGGCCGGAGAATTCCTCCGGTGATGATCCCGGCTTTTTAAATAACCAGGGTTCGCCGGTGGAGGGTTGGAACGGTCCATACCTGGAAAGTTGGCCCCAAAAGAACCCCTGGGGCGGTGTCTATAGTCTTTCCTGCACGGGAGATAAATTGTTTCTGCATCTGACCAAAGTTCCTGCCGGCGCCCTGGAAAAATTGGAGGAAAAGCTGGGTGAAAAGATCGGGAGCCGGGG
Source organism: Bacillota bacterium (assembly GCA_012798895.1). Lineage (GTDB taxonomy): Bacteria > Bacillota > Dethiobacteria > DTU022 > UBA8154 > JAAZMI01. Next base: position 30,211 of record JAAZMI010000098.1, on the reverse strand, counting down.
AAACGGACAAATTTCTATCTCCTTGGCCAATTAGGAGGGGGACAGCCTGTTTAACAAGAGCGGAACTGGTTTGACCGGTTTTATCCGGTTTAATTCAACACTAAAACTGTCGGAAGGTACTCCGCTTTATAGAAGGGAAGCAGGTTTTAGCCTGATCGAGGTCCTCGCTGCGGTTGCTCTCGTGGGGATCTTGATCATACCGCTTTTATCTATGTTTACTGGTTCGATCAGAGCTGTCCTGCTGGCCGGACAGGAGACGAAGGCGGTATCACTGGCCCAGGAGAAGATGGAGGTACTGAAGGGAAAAGGCTATGCACAACTTAAAAAAGAATTGCAGGAACAAAAGAATTCCCCTCGACGGGAAGCAGTGGGGGACTATTGGTGGGAAACAGAACTAAAATGCCTGCCCCTGTCGCATCTGTTCCCCGGCCTGGAAGAAGGAGCAGAGATAATTTTTTTGCGGGTATCCGTTTTCTGGGGGGAGGAGGGCAAGCAACGCTCTGTCTCTCTTGTTTCCTATCTGGGTGAAGATCCTGTAAGGTTACCCGGGGGGCCTTGAAATAAGATGCAGAAACGAGATAAAAAGGGCCGGCAAAACAGGCCTGCAAGGGTGCGGGCTGTGGATTGGAGACGAGACCAAGAACGGGGCACAACCCTGGTGGAGGTGGTCTTGGCTGTGGCAATTTTCAGTTTGATCATGACCATTGCCCTTGCATTTTACAGCTGTGGCCTGCAAAGCTGGTCACGGGGTATAAGCGCCTCAGATCTTCAACAAAATGCCCGCATTGCCATGGATGTAATGATCAGGGAACTGCGGTATGCACGCCATCTGGATGGTTTCCAAGATGGGGGCACCCTTCCCCTTCCTCTCTATCGCCATGGGCTTGCAGAGCAACGGGGGGCCGGCAGTTTGCGTTATACTGATGTTGAGGGTTCCAGATCGGAGCTTAGTTTTAATAAGGCGAAAAGGATCGTCACCCTTAAAACCAAGCGGGGTTCGCCCAATGAGATAGCTTATAATGTTACCGGGCTCGATTTCTTCCATTATGTTCCCCGGGGAGGACAGACAGCGAGCAGTTTTCCGGATAGCCGCCCTCTATTGCTAGTGTGCATAAGAATGCAGGGAAAAGCACAGGGACAACAGGAGGGGGATTCCTATACTCTGCAAAGCGTGGTGCGCCTGCAAAACCTACCTCTGTTTAATGAATAGCCGCAGGGAAAAAGGAGGGGCGGTTTGCCGATGCTTAAAAAGCCTTTGGAAGAAGAGAGAGGATCGATCTTATTCTTGGTCATCTTATCTGCTGCCGCGCTATTGTTGCTGGGGACTGCTTTTCTGCGCAGCTCGCTGCAGGAAAAACTTATCGCCAGGAACTACACGCAGAAAATAAGAGCACATTATATTGCAGAAGCGGGCATGGAAGCTGCTCTAACCGTTCTCCGGGATCAACCGGATTATTTTTTGGAACACGGCTTTGAGAACCCGGTTTATATGTACAATGGCGGCGCTTCCGGGCAGAATGGGGAATATTTTGAACTGGAATGGCGGAAATCGGCCGACCAGACAGGCCCGGAAGAGTTCTATACCCTTACAGCAACCGGTTATACACGCTCTACTTTTGAAAACAGGAGTGCCCGTGCTGAAATTAAGGCTTTGATGAAGGTAGACCGGGTGGAAGAAGAAGATAACACGGGGGACGAAGATGGTGTAGAGAATGAAAACGGTGCAGGAAATAATGACGATAGCGAGGATGGAGGCGGTGTGGAAGAAGGCGATACAGGTGATGAAACCAATGTAGAAGATGAAAGTGGTACAGGGAAAACGAGCATAACCCTGCTCTACCTCAGCGGCCAGTAATACAGCTTTGGCCATGCTGTCGAAGGGGAATTTTACCCGGCAGCCCTGATTCAAGCTGTTGTCGGTTGGGCTATGTTGAAGATGCAATTTTCGGCCCCGGGGTCAGGCCGGCATTTTCGGGGTTGCATCCTAAGTAGTATTGAGATTGGAAAGGCGGAATAATTTGCCCAGAAAATTGTGGACAGGTAGTGGACATAGTGGACATAATTGGAACCAAAAAGGATTTACGCTGCTCGAACTGCTGGCGGCCTTGGCTATTGTCTCTCTCTGCGCCGCAGTGCTCTGGCCCAACATTCAGGTGCATGATCGCCTTAAATTGGAGACGGCGGCCCGTGGTTTGGCGGACGATCTGCGACTGATCCGTCAGGCTGCGATCACCGGCGGGGAATTTTGCAGGATAGAATTCTATAGGTATTCGCACTACTATGAACTGCGTCTGCCGGGGGAAAAGCGTAATGTCTATCTGCCGGAGGGGGTGGATTTCGGATCTGTTCCGTCTTTTAAGGGAGACCCCCCTAATGTACACTTTAACACACTGGGGCACCCCAGTGGCGGCGGCACGGTAACCCTTAAAACAAAGAAGGGGGACAGACTCTACGTTATTGTAACTCCGGTAACGGGGCGGGTCAGGATTTCTAAGGAGCCCCCGCAACACTGGTAGCGCGGCAGCCCGGATCTCTCCAGTTACTTGGAGCCGATGAACATCTGAAAAAAATTTCTAAAATAGTCGCCGGGTCTCGATCTTTAACTATAAAGTTAAGGTTTTTTATTAATTTTGCTGTTCTTGCAGGACTTTTTCCCTGAAAGTGGAATTTACAGTGTTACCAGGGAGATAATATACAATAATTCTTTATGAAAAAGGAGGTGCCCACATGACTAAAAGATTAAACAATACCAGGCAAAAGATGGCGGAGATGGATCTTGAGGCTGTTTTAATTACTCACCCGCCGAACATTTTCTATCTCAGCGGTTTTTCCGGCAGCAGCGGTTATCTACTGCTGACAGACCGGGAGGCTCTGCTTTACACTGATTTTCGCTATATCGAACAGGCTGCGGTGGAGGCCCCCTTTTTCGAAATTATCCAGGTGAAAAGCGCCGTCGATTATGCGCAGCTTGCAACCTTTGTTTCTCGGGACAGATCTGGTAAGATCGGCCTGGAAGAGGCCCATCTTACCCTGCGTGCCTACCGGCTGCTACAGAAGGAGATCCCGGGGATCGAACTGTTGCCGCTTAATAACTTCATCGAAGAGGTGAGAGCGGTTAAAGAGGAATCCGAGGTGAAACTTATCGCCAGGGCGGCACAGATTGCCGATGAAGCCTGGCGAGATCTATGGCCGCGATTAAAACCGGGGATCAGCGAACGAGAGGTATCCGATGAGCTGGAATTCCAGATGCGCAAACGGGGTGCAGAGAGGCTGGCGTTTGAAACTATCGTGGCTTCCGGTGAACGTTCGGCTCTACCCCACGGCGTGGCCGGTTCCAAAATAATTGAAGCCGGAGAACTGATCACCGTTGATTTCGGAGCTGTATTTAATGGCTACCATTCTGATATGACCCGGACATTTCTTTTCGGGGAACCTACAGCCAAACAGTCCGAGATCTACACCTTGGTTTTGACTGCCCAGGAGATGGTTTTGCAATCGATTAGAGCCGGGCAGAAGTGCGCTGATGTAGATGCCATGGTTCGGCAATATTTCCAGCAGCAAGGTTATGGTGCCTATTTCGGCCACGGATTAGGCCATGGGGTCGGGTTGGAGATACATGAACTGCCCACCCTGGCACCAAGCGGGCAAGGAGTGTTGCAGGAGCGGATGGTTTTTACTGTAGAACCGGGGCTCTATATTCCGGAATGGGGAGGGGTAAGGATAGAAGATTCTGTTGTTCTAGACTCCACCGGGGCGCAGATCCTGACAAAAAGCGAAAAAAGGCTGGTCTATGGCTGACCGGTTATAGATAAAACAGAGCAACCGGATAAAAAATATAAAGAAGGAGTGATGCGGGGATGATCTCTACTAATGATTTTCATACGGGATTAACCATTGAATTTGAAGGGGACATCTACACTGTGGTGGATTTTCAGCATGTGAAACCGGGGAAGGGTTCTGCTTTTGTGCGTTCCCGCCTGAAAAACATACGCAGTGGGGCTGTGGTAGAAAAAACATTCCGGGCGGGAGAAAAAGTGCCCAGAGCGCTGATCGAAAGGAAGGAAATGGAATATTTGTACAGCAGCGGGGAAGAATATATTTTTATGGATACGGAAAACTATGAACAGATTTCCCTAAGTCTGTCACAAGTGGAGGATAATATCAAATTTTTAAAGGAGAATGAACGATTACAGGTGCTAATTTGCCAGGAGGAGATCATCGGTGTTGAATTGCCTCATTTTGTAGAGTTGAAGGTTTCGGAGACCGAACCCGGCTTCAAGGGAGATACCGCGTCCGGCGGAAACAAACCGGCCAAACTGGAGACAGGCCTCGTTGTTCAGGTTCCTTTATTTGTTAACGAAGGAGATATCCTAAAAATTGATACGCGCAATGGTACATATATAGAACGCGTCTAACGTGTAGAAGCAGGATAGGTTCATTTTAAATTTAAAGGAGGGTTAAAAATGGAGGATCTCAGTTCCAGGATGGGTTATTTAAAAGGGTTGGTCGATGGGTTGGGGGTGGACGGAGACAAAAAAGAAGGCAAGATAATTTATCAGATTATTGCGGTTCTCGATGAGGTGGTCGATTCCATAAGGGATTTAGAGGAGGATTGCGATGAACTCTATTCCTATGTGGAAACCATGGACGAAGATCTGACTGCTTTGGAAGATGATTGCTATGAAGATGATGACTATGATTACGATGACCTCGATGATGATTATGACTATGATGACGACGATTTTGATGATTTCGATGACGATGATGATGACGATTACGAGCACGAATTTGCCGACGGTGATGAATATGAGGTTAGCTTCACGGTAGAATGCCCGGAGTGTCGCTATGAAGTGCCCATAGATGATGATATTTTAGAAAATGAAGATACCTTGGAGGTTCTCTGCCCTAATTGTGGGAAAGTGGTTTTTATCAACGATGAAGAATGGGAAGAAGGATTGGAAGAGATGGTTGATGAAGGAGGGGAAGATGTTACGCCGGAAAAATAGGGGAACAACCCGGCCTTCTGTTTGTTCGCCCGCCTGAAACGAAACTCAGCAGCGGTCTGATTATCTTGACTAATTTGTTGTTTTTTAATACCAAACTCCTGGTTTTTCCAGCCGGGAGTTTTTTTGGTTAGAAAGCATATTTTAAAAAAATAAGATCGTTAATCATAAAAGGATCTCTTCTGCAATACTATTTTCTAAGGGGAGAGGCCAGGAAGAAAGTAGAGAAATCCTGAGCATTCAAAAAGAATCTGTTATAAAATGGAAGGTGTTTTATGGATGGTTAAAGTTAATATCAGCATCAAAGAACAGATCTGCCCCTTTTTAGCGCCGAGAATCCGGGCCATAATTGAAAAATTATCGCCAGAACTTTTAAACAAAACAGAAGAGATACGGTTAAGGCATTCCCGCCCCCTGATTATCGGTTGGGCGGAGGGCGGGGAATCCTTTCTGGGAGAAAGGGGCCCCACTCTTACGGCCAAAGGGGCCTACCGGGTATTAAGCGAAGACCTGGAAAAGACTTTGGAATTAATTAGCAATTACTCCCTCTATGCTTTTGAAGAGGAGCTGAAACAGGGTTTTCTGACCCTTCCCGGCGGGCACCGGGTTGGACTGGCCGGGAGAGCGGTTCTGGAAAAAGGCAGGGTGAAAGTATTGCGGGATATCAGCTCACTGAATTTTCGAGTAGCACGCCAGATTAAAGGGGCAGGGGAAAAAGTGTTGGGTTTTCTTTTCGACCGGGATAACAGCCGCGTCTACCATACTTTGATCGTTTCTCCTCCACAAGCCGGAAAGACGACGTTGCTGCGGGATCTGGCCCGGCTGATTAGTGAGGGCGACGGAATTTTGGGGCAGGCCGGGAAAAAGGTGGGCATCGTCGACGAGCGTTCGGAGATTGCCGGCTGTTTTCGGGGGATTCCCCAGTTAGATATCGGTACGAGAACGGATGTGCTGGATGCCTGCCCCAAAGCAGAGGGCATCATGCTCATGTTGCGCTCCCTTTCACCGCAAGTGATCGTTACTGACGAGCTGGGTAGGGTTGAAGATGTACAGGCTATTGCCGAAGCTGTCTCCGCCGGTATCTCGCTAATTACATCTGCGCATGGTTCTACCCTGGAAGAGATTCTCCGGCGCCCGGTTTTGGGAGAGCTGTTGGAGAAAAATATCTTTGAACGTTTGATCTTCTTAAGCAGTAAACGGGGACCGGGAACGCTGGAGATGATCGTTGAGGGGGAAAAGGGGCTGCCTCTGTATTCGGCCCGTTATGGGGGGGGAGGGCAGAAAGATGCTCCTTAAATATTTCGGGGCGGCACTGATCATTGCTTCTACTTATTTCTACGGGAACAGTATATCATCTTTCTACCGGAATCGCGTCGGCCAGTTGGAAGAACTTTTGCTGGGGTTGGAGATGTTCCATACAGAGATAAATTATGGCTTAACCCCTTTGCCCCTTGCTTTTATGAATATCGGGGCAAAGCTGAGGGAACCGGTAGGGGCCATCTTTTTGGGCGCAGCAAGAGAGATGCAGAAAAGCAGGGGATTAAGTGCCCGCCGGTGCTGGCAAAATGCCTGGGAAGACAGCTCTGGAGCGCTGGCATTTTCAGCCCGTGAGATGAAATTATTGGAGAGATTGGGACTGGCCTGGGGGAAAGGCGATAAAAACGATCAGCTGCGGCAGACGGCCCTGATCCAAGAATTACTAAGACAGGCCCTACGTGAGGCCCGGGAAGAACTGCAAAAGAATGATAAAATGTGGAAGTATTTAGGGCTGCTTGGCGGTACAACCCTCGTTATTTTTCTATTATAAGAGATCGTACTGTTTTAGGTTTTAAACTAACGGGGCCGGATATGGGGAGAGGAGTTTAAAGATGCATATTTTAAGGGTCGATCTCCTTTTTCAGATCGCCGGAATCGGTATTTTTATCTCTGTATTAAATATTGTTTTAAAAGAGGCAGGCAAAGAAGAACAGGCCCAGATGTTGACCCTGGTAGGCGTGGTGATCGTTCTATTGCTGGTTTTGCAACTGCTGGGGGAACTTTTCAACAGCATCCGTGACCTTTTCAATTTATAGTTTATTAAGCAAAAGTGGTGTTATGCAGTGGAGATTGCCCAGGTAATGGCTTTTGGAGTTGTGGCCACCATCCTGATCCTTTTTATTCGTCAAAACCGGCCCGATCTGGCCCGGTTGCTATCTATTGGAGTAGGGTTGATCATCGTAATCTACGTGCTTAATTATCTGACAATGGTTGTTGATATTATTACCGATCTAGCGTTGGAGGCCGAGATCGATACCGTTTTTTTAAGGATCCTGCTACGCGTAATCGGTATAGCTTATCTGGCGGAATTCGGTGCACAGGTCTGCCGGGATGCGGGGGAAGGAAGCATTGCCGTGAAGATCGAATTTGCGGGGAAAATACTGATTTTAATTATGGCTGTGCCGGTTTTGGTGGCGGTTTTGGAGGGCATCATTAATTTTATACCCTAAATTTAAGGCGGAGGCAGCATACGGCAAAATGACTTTTTCGAGGCATCCCCTGAAACGAGTATTCCTGATTTTATGCATTGCGCTTTTTATTTGGACATACCCCGGGGAGATACAGGCCCGGGAAAAAAGATTGGGTATCCCCTGCGCCACCGGCGGAAACGAAGGCGAAAGCGAAAATATTTCGATGCCACAGGAATGGGAGGGAGTGGAAAAATACTGGTCTGAATTGCAAGAGGAGATGGATGAATTTTTGCCCGCTTGGCAGATTGGGGAGATCTGGGAAGGAGAGGGGAGCGGGACTATCCCCTATAAGGAGTTTTGCAGGGGACTGGGGCGCTACCTTTTGGCCGAGGTGGTCGATAATCTGGGGCTGTTGGGGCAACTTCTCTTTCTGGCAGTAGCCGCTGCCCTATTGAAAAGCCTGCAGGGGGCTTTTAGCCAGGAAGAGGTGGCCCGGTTGACAGAAGCCGTTGCTTTCTTTGTATTGCTGGGGTTGGCTTTAAAAAGTTTTACCCTCGTTGTGGAGACGGGAAGAAGCACGGTGGGAAGCATGGTGGATTTTATGCTGGCCCTTCTGCCTGTTTTATTTACCCTGCTGGCTTCACTGGGCCATATTACCCTGGTTACTCTTTTCCATCCCTTTATTATTTTTGCTGTTCATTTTATTGCATCTCTAGTCAGCAACGTAATCTTTCCTTTGATTTTTTGCTCGACCATTCTGTATCTGGCAAACCATCTTTCATCACACTTCAAGATCAATCGTCTCGCCGACTTTTTTCGGGATTGCAGCATCTTTGGACTGGGGCTTCTGTTAACCCTTTTTATCGGATTAATGACTATTCAGGGGGTGGCCGGGGGAATTGGCGATGCCATAGCCTTGCGGACAGCCAAATTTTTAACGGGTGCCATAATCCCGGTGGTGGGGGGCATCCTAACCGATACGGTAGAGACCGTAGTCAGCTATTCCCTCTTAATCAAAAATGGCGCAACCATCGCCGGGCTGATCATTTTAGCCCTGATGGTCATCTTTCCTTTGCTTAAAATTCTGGCGTTGGTTGCTGTCTATAAATTTTGCGGGGCGATCATCCAACCTTTGGGAGAGACCACGTTGGGCGAGACCCTGCAGACCATGAGCGAAAGCCTGACGCTCATTTTTGCTGCAGTAGCCACCGTAGCCCTTGTTTTTTTTATTGGAATCGCCATGCTCATCGGTGCCAGCAACGCCACAGTTATGCTGCGTTGAAACAGGGGCTAAGACAACCAACCATGCAGCCTTGGATTTTAGATCTCTTAATCACTTGTTTTTAATCTTTCTGCTCAGTTTTGGTGGTGAGAGCTATAGCACAGCGACCTATGGGACGTAGCATAGGCTGAAGATGGCCCTGTTGGCAGGATATCTATGGTTATCCATGTGGACTTTGGATTGTGGTGGTTTTTATCACTTGTCTTTTAATTTTTATATTTGATTATGGTGGTGAAAGGATGTAGTGTAGTGACTTGTGAAGCGAAGCGAAGAGTTCCCGGCGAAGCTTAAGGCTTTAAGATGACCCTGCCGACAGGACGCCTGTGGCCGACCGTGCGGCCATGGATGGCCGCTTGGTCGGGTAGGCCATCGTAGGCCGTAGCTGAGCCGTAGAACTCTCTGAGCTGAACTTGGAGCTCACTACATCCTTCACCACTCCGGAAGGCGGTAACACATTGGAAACCATCAGCAACCTCATTCGTTATCTCGTCATTCTCATTTTCATTAGCGCCCTTTTGGAGATGATCTTGCCCCGGGGGGTTTTTCGCAGTTACCTGCGGATGCTGATCGGAATCCTGCTGATCTTTACACTGCTTACACCGCTGCAAAAAATTATGCGCATTGCACCATATTGGGAGATACCGTCTTCGGTAGAAAACCAAGACAATGAAAATGCCGGCGAATTGGAAGCGATCCTTGGTCTTGGAGAGGAGCTTTACAGGGAAAAAATGAGGAGCGCCCTGGAGGATTACCAAAACCAGATTTTTGATCTATTAGAGATCGAACTGGCCCGGGAATTCGATCAAAAACTGCTCCGTCTTCAGGTGGAGACAGAGGATGATCCGGACAACAGAGAGTTTGGGATGCTTAAGAGTATCTACGTGGCAACCCGGGCACAAGAACCCGTTTCCGGTCTGGAAAAGGAATCCTCAGACCCTGCTCAGGAGATCAGGGTTTCTGTAAAAGTTGATTCCCCGGGTCTGGGGGGTTCTGCAGGGGAAGAAGAAACGGAAGATAGGGAGGAAGGGCCTGGCCCGGTAGGAGATTTAACCCCCGGTGTTTCCGGCAGGGACAAGGCAGTGGAGATTGCAGAATATTTAGCAACTTATTTCCGGCTTTCTTCCGGGGATGTAGAGGTTGAAATTTTGCCTTGAGAGGTGGAAAAATGTCTGATCAAAAACAAGAAAAAACATGGTACGCTTTACTTCAAACTTTCTTACAGAACAAAAACCCGACCGGTAAGAGGAAAAACTACCTTCTATTAGCTTTGCTTCTTCTGGGAATAATATTGATGCTGGTTGGCTCTTTTATCAAACCGTTAAAAAAAATACCTACCGTTGAACAGCAGAAAACTGGGGAAAATAAAAGGGAACCAGTTGTAGCCGTTAATACATACGAAAAAGAATTAAGCCGATCATTGCAGCTGGTTTTGGAGCATATAGATGGAATTAGTCAGGTGGAGGTCTTCATTAATTTTGCCGGCACCAAGGAATCAACTTTTGGTCTCACCCATGAAGAAAGCAGCAAACAAACGGTGGAAAGCGATCGGGAAGGGGGTCAGCGGGAGATCCTCGAGAAAAACTGCAAAGAGGGTTATGTTCTGCTACGGGAGGCGGGAGGCGGGGAGAAGCCCCTGCTGTTAAGCGAAAGCATGCCCCGGATTACAGGGGTATTGGTGGTTGCGCGCGGGGCAGAAAATAGCGGCCTTCGTTTAAAAATAGTACGCGCTATACAGAGCGCCCTGGATCTGCCCGCGCACCGCATCGCTGTTCTGCCTCGTGGTGGAAATCCAAAGAGCTAAACATGGATCAGATTGCAGGAGAGCGGTTATCTAATTTAAGTTATAAAATTTAAGGGGTGAACCAAAGGGTAATGAATAAAAGAATGATCTGGATTATCAGTTTGTTGTCTGTCGTGGCGATAGCCTATCTATTTTTAAACGGTGTGGAGAAAGAGATGAGCAGGATTGAGATAACGCCTGACGAAGAGATGTTTCAGCCCTTGATATCCGGGGAACTTTCTGATGATCCGGCGCAGTGGAAGCTTGATGATGCCGGAGCATTTTTTGTGGAGTATCGCCTGGAAAGGGATCGGGTGCGGGGACAGGAAACAGAGCTGCTTAATGAAATGATCAATAACCCCCGGGTTGGATCGGAGGCAAGGCAAGAAGCGGAACAACAGCTTTTGCAACTGGTGGATCTAATGGAAAAAGAGCTGATCGTAGAAAATATGCTTAAAGCACAGGGATACACAGATGCCCTTTTGTTTTCCAACCGTGGAGGCATTACAATTATGATCGAGGCAGAAAAAATGTCTGCAGAGGATTATTTAAGAGTAGCAGAGATGGTTGCCGCCAAACTGGAGGTGGCCAGAGAGGAGGTACACGTAATTCAACATAGTTAAGAAATAATTATTAAATTTGTTTGTAAAGTTGTGGTATATTCGGTATAATAAGCACGCGTTTGGCGTTATTTTTTAGAGTATGCTGTTTGGGATTATCCATTTAAAAGGAGGAGAAAATAGTGGGCGAAACACGTAACCTTCCTTCAGAATTGGGCACAATTCGTATTGCAGATGAAGTTGTCTCTATTATTTCTGGTTTGGCTGCTACGGAGATCGATGGTGTAGCCAGCATGAGCGGCGGTATTGCCGGTGGCATTGCAGAAGCATTGGGCCGTAAAAATCTATCCAAGGGTGTAAAAGTGGAGGTCGGCGAGGAGGAAGCCGCGGTCGATCTATTTATGATTGTTCGCTACGGCTCGCGGATTCCAGATGTGGCCTGGCAAGTCCAGGAAAATGTTAAAAAAGCAGTGGAAAATATGACCGGTTTGAAAGTGGTTAAGGTAAATGTACACGTTCAGGGGGTTAATTTTCCGCAACAGCAAGCAGAGGAGAACGAAAAAAAGTAACTGCGGGCGGGGCTAGCCTTCTGTCAGAACAACGCAGGGGATTAGCTCTACTGGCTTAAAAAGGGGGGCAAAACTATGGGAACGGGGAAGCGCATTGTTTTAGCCGGTCTGGGGATCTGTGGTCTTTTGAGCGGCATCTTACTTATCCTACTCACCCTGGGGACCTTTACCGCTAGGATGCTTCTTTTTGCCGGCCGACTTGCCGGTGATCTGAGCTATACCCTTCTCGGAGCACTACTTTTTGTGCTCGGAGTCATCTTTTTGTTTTTCTCCGTGCAGGACAGCAAAAAGAAAGAAGGTAATACCATCCTCAGTTTTACGGAGATCGGGGAGGTGCGTATCTCCTTCCAGGCTATCGAAAACATGGTTTTAACTGCTTCCCGCAAGGTTAAAGGAATCCGCGAGGTTAGCACCCGCCTCAATTTTACGGAACAGGGTCTCATTATATATCTGCGTATCAAGGCCATACCCGATGTACCCATACCGGCCCTGGTCGACGAGCTGCAAGGCAAAGTCCGTGAATATGTCCAAGAGATCAGCGGGTCAAACGTAGCAGAGGTAAAGGTTCTAGTGGAAAATATCGCCCAGGAACAAATTGAAAAAAAAGTCCGTTAAGGGTGTGAACACTTTGGATGAACACAGTGTTTTAAAATTTATTAAAGAAAACCCCGGCAAAATACTGGGCGGCCTTTGCGGTTTATTGGTGGCCATAGTAATCGTCATCTTCGGTTTTTGGCGGGGCTTTTTTATTCTTCTCTGTGTCTCCGCCGGTGTTTACCTGGGAGCCCGGGTTGAAAACAATGGAGGAATAAACGAATTTTTAGAAAAAATACGTTTTAGACGCGAGCGCTTTTAATGTGCGCTGTTTTTTCCTTTGCTCTCCGGTTTTCTGATTATTTTGGTCACTGGAAAGGGGTACAGGCTTTGAAAAGAAGGTTGCCCCGGGAATATGCTTTTAAAATACTTTTTATGATCGATATCGGCACAAACGATGCTGAAAATGCGATGCGATACCTGCTCGACGATGCCGGTTTTTCCAGCAAGGAAGAATTTTTTTGTACGATGTTGGTAGAGGGCGTCGAGTCTAAAAAGAAGGAACTGGATGAAATGTTGTCCAAACACCTCGTTAACTGGCAATTTAACCGCTTGGCGGCGACAGTTCGCAATATTTTGCGCATCGCCCTCTATGAGCTGCTCTATTTCGACGATATTCCTCCGGCGGTATCTATTAATGAGGCTATAGAACTGACTAAAATTTATCACGATGAAGAGGCAGCCCGCTTTGTCAATGGAATTCTAGACACCATATATAAACAGGCTGAAACAAACTAAAATTCCCACCGGGTGGCGGTAGATCCCTCTTTGTGGGAATTTTCTTTATTGATAAACATTACTTTCACCCCCTCTTTCGAAAGGACTTTTTTGTTATAATGGCGAACTAAGATCCTTAAAAAAGGACATAAAAAGTAAAGGAGGTTCAGGTATCATATGTTCAAAATAGTCAAAAAAAGAGATTTGGCTGATGTATCCAAACTCATGGAGGTGGAGGCGCCTCTTGTTGCGCGTAAGGCTCAACCCGGGCAGTTTATTATTTTGCGCATCCACGAAAACGGGGAGAGAATTCCTTTAACTATTGCGGATAGCGATAAGGAAAAAGGGACGATCACCATCATTTTCCAGGAGGTTGGCAAGACAACGAAGGAATTGGGTGCTCTTGAAGAGGGGGACAGTTTAAGAGATTTTGTCGGGCCGCTGGGACAGGCCATGGAGTTGCCGACCTCGGGCCGGGTCATTGCCGTAGGCGGCGGGGTGGGCATTGCTCCGATCTATCCAAAGGTAAAAGCTTTCCACCAGGCCGGCATGGAGGTTATCTCCATTATTGGAGCACGGACAGCCGATCTTCTTATCTTAGAAGATGAAATGAGGGCCGTCAGCAAGGAGCTTCATATCTGCACAGATGACGGAACAAAAGGACATCACGGTTTTGTTTCCGATATTCTGCAGGGGATGCTGGACGATAAAAGCCAGAAAATTGATGAGATCATCGCAGTCGGGCCGCTGCCCATGATGCGCGTTGTCGCCAACCAGACAAAACCCTACGGAATTAAGACGGTGGTTAGTTTAAACCCCATCATGGTCGATGGGACCGGGATGTGCGGGTGTTGCCGTGTGTCCGTCGGCGGGGAAACAAAATTTACCTGCGTCGACGGCCCTGTATTTGATGCACACCAGGTTGATTTTGAAGAGCTAACCCGCCGTGGGCAGATGTACCTGCCGGAAGAAAAAGAGGCCTTGGATAAATATAAAGAAGAATGCGGATGCGGAGGTGGCAATAGTGAAATTGGATAAAGACCAGATCAGACAACTGCGTAGAATGAAGGAAAAGCATCCGATGCCGGAACAAGCACCGGAGGAGCGCATCAAAAATTACAATGAAGTACCTTTCGGTTATGATGCTGAAACGGCGATCAAAGAAGCCAACCGCTGCCTGCAGTGTAAAGATGCCAAGTGCGTCGAAGGCTGCCCGGTGGAGGTGGACATACCAGCTTTTATCAAGTTGGTTGCCGAAGGCAAGTTCGACGAAGGTATTAAAAAGCTGAAGGAAAAAAACAGCCTGCCGGCGGTTTGCGGGCGTGTTTGTCCCCAAGAAAGCCAATGCGAGGCCCTCTGCCTGCGTGGCAAAAAAGCGGAACCTGTGGCTATCGGGAGGTTGGAACGTTTTCTCGCGGATTATGAGCTGGCCAAAGGAGTGGAGACACCTCCCAAACCGGCTTCGACCGGAAAACGCGTGGCCATCGTTGGTGCGGGGCCAGCTGGGTTGACAGCAGCCGGTGATCTGGCCAAGATGGGGCATGAAGTAGTTCTTTTTGAAGCTTTCCACGCTACAGGGGGGGTCCTCCGCTATGGGATCCCGGAATTCCGTCTGCCCAAAGAAAAAGTTTTGCAGCGCGAAGTGGATTACATTGCCAGCCTGGGCGTTGAAATTAAAACGAATGTCGTCATTGGAAAAACTCTGACTGTTGACGAGCTTTTTGAGGAAGAGGGTTTTCAGGCTGTCTTTATCGGTACAGGAGCAGGGTTGCCCCAGTTTCTCAATATCCCGGGAGAAAACCTGAACGGTGTTTTCTCTGCGAACGAATTTTTAACGAGAGCCAACCTGATGAAAGCCTATCTGTTTCCTGAATATGATACACCGATCAAGTTGGGCAAAAAAGTTGCTGTAGTCGGTGCGGGTAACGTGGCCATGGACAGCGCCCGTACTTCGCTTCGTCTGGGTGCCGAAGAGGTCCACATCGTCTACCGCCGTTCGGATAAGGAGATGCCGGCCCGTGCTGAAGAGATCGAACACGCCAAGGAGGAGGGCGTTGTCTTTAATTTATTGACCAACCCCGTTCGCATCATAGGGGATGAAAATGGCTGGGTTACAGGGATGGAATGCATCAAGATGGAGTTGGGTGAACCGGACGATTCCGGCCGGGCACGTCCTATTCCCATCGAGGGTTCAGAATTTGTTTTTGATGTGGATACCATTGTCATTGCTATTGGTCAAAATCCCAACCCGCTTATTCCGCAGACCACTTCCGGTTTGAAAATCGGACGTTGGGGAACGATCGAAGCGGATGAAGAAGGGGCTACCTCCCGTCCGGGAGTTTTTGCCGGTGGGGATATTGTTACGGGTGCAGCTACAGTTATCTTGGCCATGGGTGCCGGCAAAGTGGCCGCACGGGCGATGGATAAATACCTGAAAGCTCTATAATCCGGGGAAAAGGGCCTGTTTTTAAGAGATTTAGGGCGGATGCTTTAAAGTTGTTTTTTCAATTATACATTCTATAAGGAGGTTTTATTTAGTATGGCAGCAAAGATTATTTCCGGTAGAGATGTGGCGAAGGAGATCCGTGCTGAGCTTAAGGAGAAGGTTGCGGAGTTAAAAAAGAAAGATATCGTGCCCGGCCTCGGTGTTGTGCTGGTGGGGGAAGATCCCGCTTCTATCTCTTATGTAACCAGTAAGGCCAAGGGTTGCCAGGAGATCGGGATGTATGAAGAGACGATCCGTCTTCCGGCTGATGCGCCGGAGGAAGAGGTGCTCAAGATCATCGATGGCATGAACAATGACCCGAAATTTAGCGGTATTCTGGTGCAGCTTCCCTTACCGGATCACATCAGCGTGGATAAGATTATCGGTTACATTTCTCCGGAAAAAGATGTCGACGGGTTTCACCCTGTAAACGTAGGCAAACTGCTGCGGGGCGAACCCTGCCCGCTGCCTTGCACCCCTCATGGCGTCCAGCAGCTCTTATCCCGTTCCGGTAACGATCCTTCAGGGAAACACGTTGTGGTCTGTGGCCGCAGCAACATTGTCGGCAAGCCACTGGCTGCGATCTTGATGCAGAAGAAAGAAGGGGCCAACGCTGTAGTGACGGTGGTGCATACAGGTGCCAAGGATATCTCTTACTTTACAAAGCAAGCTGATATCCTTATTGCAGCAATGGGTAGGCCCCAGGCTATCACCGCCGATATGGTAAAAGAAGGCACAGTTGTGATCGACGTTGGCGTAAACAGGATTCCCGATGAATCCAAAAAGAGTGGCTTCCGTCTGGCGGGCGACGTAGATTTTGAACCTGTTGCCGAAAAAGCTTCATTTATTACCCCGGTTCCCGGTGGCGTAGGCCCTATGACAGTGACCATGCTCCTTTACAATACTGTTGAAGCAGCAATTACGCTTAACCAGTAACTTAGGGCATTAATCCATGCCTGAAAAATTGCTTGGTGAAGAAGAGGTGGGGGGCGAGGTTCAACGCGAAATCCTGGCAAAATTGAAGAGCCTGCATAAAAAAACAGAACAGGTTCCCGGTTTGGCTGTGATCGCTGTTGACGAAGACCCCACCTCTCCTTCTGCTGTTTACGGGGAAGAGGAATTGGGCAAAAAACTGGGTTATCACATCGAGGTGCACCGTCTGTCTCCGGCTACCTCCGCAGGGAAGATTCGCAGAGTGATCCGGCGTTTAAACGATGATGAAAAGATCCATGGTCTGTTCTGCCGGTTCCCTTTGCCTCTCCATCTGGCGGAAGATGTTTTAAAAGCGATTGATCCCGCTAAAGATGTGGGGGGCATGCACCCGCTGAACATGGGGATGCTTTGGGGTGGGGGCGCAAGCTTTATACCCTGTAGTGCTCTTGCTTGCCTGCAGGCGCTTGAATTTACCAAGCAGCCGCTTCACGGCAAAACGGTGGTGCTGCTCGGGCACAGCAACATTGTGAGCAGACCACTTGCTCTCTTACTGTTGCAAAAAAACGCTACGATCACTATGTGCCCTGCTCTAACCGCTGATCTGCCGGAGATCTGCCGCAGCGCGGATATTCTTATTACAGAGATAGGTAGGCCGAGGTTGATCAAGGGTGGCTGGATAAAGCCCGGGGCGGCGGTAATCGACGCCGGCGTAACCCGGAAGCAAGATGGAGCCTTGGTGGGCGATGTTGTGTTGGAGGAAGCCTTGCAGGTTGCAGAATGGGTTTTCCCCCTGGCGGCAAGAGAAGCAGGAACACTCGTGCTAACCATGGTGATGAAAAACACGCTGAAAACATTCCTAAGCAAAACGGTTTAATAATAATTACGGGGGAGGGGCCGAATCTGCGCTGCGGATGAACGTTTTGGCACTTCTCCCCCTTAATTTTTGCAGGGGCCGGTCTAGGGAGGAAAGAATATTTGGCTGCTAAAGTGATCAACGGGGAACAAATTGCCAGGGAAGTACGGGAACAGCTAAAATCGACTGCTGCTTTCTTAAAAAGTGAAGGGATAACCCCCGGCCTGGCTATTGTGGTGCTCAAAAGCCCGGTAGCCCGCATCCATGTTGCTCGCCTGAAAGAACGGGCCTGCCGGCAGCTTGGAATTTATTGCCGGGTCCACTATCTTGCGGAAGATACCACCAAAGCTGAACTTGAGCAGTTGTTAATCCAGCTGAATGCTGACCCTAAGATACACGGGGTTAACATTCATCCGCTGCCGCCTTCTTTTGACCACATGCTATTCTCTCAGTTAGTGGCACCACACAAAGATATCGAAGTTCTACATTTCCTGAATATGGGCAATTTTTTTAGAGGAGAATATAAGCTGATCCCTTATGTAGCCAAAGGCATTATGAGGTTGATCACAGCCACCGGGGAAAGCTTGGCGGGGAAGAGAGCGGTGGTAGTGGGACGCAGCCGGTTAGTAGGCAAACCGGTCGCCCTTCTGCTCTTGGAAAGAGGGATTGCCGTAAGCATCTGTCATTCCCAGACGCCGGATCTGGCTGCTTTTACTAAGAAGGCGGATCTGCTCGTTGTTGCCGCCGGCAAGCCACGTTTGATCACGCAGAAGATGGTTAAAACAGGGGCGATCGTGATCGATGTTGGCGTTAATTTTGCCGGCACGCGCTTGGTTGGGGATGTAGATTACTGGGATGTGAAGAAAACGGCAGGCTGGATAACGCCGGTACCGGGCGGCGTCGGCCCGATGACAATTACCATGTTGTTCGAAAATCTTCTGGAGGCGGTAAAAGTTCAATGAAGAGGCAAGGAATTTTCACGGTTTCTCAAGTGAATTCGTATCTAAAAAGCCTTCTTTTGCAGGACAGCTTGCTCCAGGCGATCTCCGTCCTCGGCGAAATTTCCAATTACAAACTGCATAAACCCTCGGGACACATTTATTTTACTTTAAAAGATAACGAAAGTATTATCCGCTGTGTTTTTTTCCTTAGCAGAAACAAAAATCTGCAGTTTGCGCCGGCAGATGGGATGAAGGTCGTTGCTCGCGGCAATATCTCGCTCTATGCCCGGAGCGGTAATTACCAACTATACGTGGAAGACCTGAAACCGGAAGGAATCGGTGCCCTATACCTTGCCTTCGAACAGTTGAAAGATAAACTTAAAAATGAAGGGCTCTTCGATGTTGAAAGGAAAAAATCTCTGCCCTATATACCGCGTTGTGTGGGATTGGTTACCTCTCCGACGGGGGCGGCAGTTCAGGATTTTTTGACGACTTTGAAAAGAAGATTTCCCTATATACGTGTTTTGTTTTGCCCTGTGGCCGTCCAGGGGGCGGAGGCTGTCGGGCAGATAATTACTGCTCTTAGAAACCTGGACAGTTTGGAAAAGATCGATGTCCTGGTGCTCACCAGGGGTGGTGGGTCCCTTGAAGAGCTATGGCCTTTTAATAATGAGGAGTTGGCCCATGTTATATCTGGGCTGGATACTCCTGTAATTAGTGCGGTAGGGCACGAAACAGATTTTACAATTGCCGATTTTGTTGCCGATGTAAGAGCTTCGACACCCACGGCTGCTGCAGAATTGATTGCCCCAGAACAAAAAGAACTTGTACGGCATCTCAATATGCAAGAGCACCGCTTAATTAACAAGTGGCATAACTTTAAGCGGGAAAAGAAGATCGTACTTGAGAATCTCTCCAACGCAGTCTCATTAAAATATCCCCGAGAAAAAATTAACCAGGGATACCAGCGCATCGATGAGCTAGGTCAACGCCTGAGACAGAACATGCTCTATAATTTAAGATTTAAAAGAACTGCACTTCTACATATTGAAGAAAAATTAAAGGCTTTAAACCCCTTGCAGATCATGGAGCGGGGGTTTGCCCTGATTACCGATCGGCAGAACCTACCGCTCAATAGTATTGATGTTTTGCAGGAGGGACAGGGTATTCATGTTATCTTCCATGACGGGAAAGCTGCTTGTCGGGTGCAAAAGATAGTGAGAAAAAAAATGCTAGATAGTTGAAAGAGGGTCTTGATATGACTTCTAAAAAAATTGAAAAATTAAACCTCGAAGATGCCCTGCAAAAATTAGAAAAGATTGTCGAGCAGATGGAAGGGGAGGAGCTCCCCTTGGAAAAACTGCTGCAACACCTGGAAGAAGGAATGAAGTTGACGCAATATTGCCGTAAACTTCTCTCCGAAGCGGAATTCAAAGTGGATAGGCTGCTGCAAAACAACGAACAGATTTCATGGGACGACCTACAGATGTAGGGCTGTCTTTTATTATTTTGAATCGTTGAGGAGTTCGCCATGAATTTTGAACAACTGATGGAAACCAGAAAAACCTTAATAGAAAGCACGCTTGATTGCTTCCTACCCGATGAAGAGCTGCACCCCGCAGGGCTTTACCGGGCTATGCGCTATAGCGTTTTTGCCGGGGGCAAGCGTCTCAGGCCGCTATTGGTTCTGTTTTCGGCGGAACTTTTCACTACAGATTGGCAAAGGGCCCTGCCGGCGGCTTGTGCTTTGGAGCTTATCCATACCTATTCTCTGATCCATGACGATCTGCCGGCGATGGATGATGATGACTACAGAAGGGGATGCCCTACTTCGCATAAGGTTTTTGGGGAGGCTGTCGCCATATTGACCGGGGATGCACTATTGACCCTTGCCTTTGAAATATTGGCCGGCAACCCGGAACGGAAGAATAAATTTTGCAGTTCCTACAGGAAAAATGTTCCGGCTGAGGTTAAACTGGCAGCAATCTGCGAGCTGGCACGTGCTGCAGGGGTGGAAGGGATGGTTGGGGGGCAGGCGATGGATCTGGCTTCGGAGGGAAAAGCGGTCAATGCGGAAACCTTGGAATATATCGATACCCATAAAACAGGGGAGTTGCTTTTGGCTTCCGTGCGTTTGGGAGCCCTTGTGGCCGGGGCCGGGCCTGGGGAGCTGGACAAATTAACTGCCTATGGGAAACTGCTGGGAAGGGCCTTCCAGATCGTGGATGATATTCTGGATCTGGATGGCGATGAACAAAAAATGGGGAAAGCCAAAGGGAAAGATGTGGAGAGAAAAAAAGCCAACCTCGTATCTTTGCATGGTCTAGAGGCTGCCAAAAAGAAAAGGGATCAGTTATATGCGCAGGCTATAGGGGAGTTGTACCATTTTGGCGGGGGGGCCCAACCCTTGCGCGAAATTACTCGCCTGGCCTTCTACCGTGATCATTGACCGGCGGCAGCTTGTCTCAAAAACGAAGGGGATCGCTATTTTTATTTGAAATAGGCCATAAATTCGAGTATAATATTAATTAGCTAGAATTAATTTAATTTGTTCGGGCATAGCGTGGTGCAGTATTCTAGTTGTCACCAGCGTTTCCGAAAGCGGGTGGGAAGCCTGCTTTAGGCACAGCGATGAAGTTCCTGGTGCCGGCTGCCGAAGCCCAGTCGGGAGTTGGTGCTGGGAGTTAAGGGGGATGGGGCGATCTACAAAGGCATGTAGGCGTTGACCCTGCCCTCGCGGAGACCTAAGTGCGTGGCGTATTACCGTAAGGGTAAAAGGTTACGGCTTAGGCCAGAACCTGTGTGCGGTCAAAGCTGTGCACAGTGTAGCCGGCCTTGAGTGGCCTTGGGGGAGGAAGGTTGAATCCTTAGGAAACCAAGGCTGCAAAAAAGGATAGGAAGCGTATCCGGGGCATCGAGGAAAACTCCTAGGCTGTTCCCTGCCGGGAAGCCGGATGGGGAGGCTTTATGGGGATTAAAGTGTGGTCTAAGTGGTAATCCAGCCCTGTTAGTGGCAACACAGCAGAGGTGTTCTGAAAAGGAAACTGCCGTTTGGTGACAAGCGGTGAACATCTGGGAAAACCTGCTGGACCTCAAGCCGCAAAGTTTACTCATAAAGCTACCACACTATGTCCTATCAACAAAATATTATTTGGCGAGTGCAAAAGATCTTGGGGGAAAACAAAAAAAGGCAGAGGCGACAACCAAGAAGTAAAAAAACCAAGCGTTGGGTAATATTTGTCAGTTTTTGGACTTTTTTTTTAGCAATAACCCTAACCTGGGTAACGCGTGCTTTGTTGCAAAACCTACGTTCAATTCTACCCTCCTTTATTCTTTTGTTTTTGATTATTTCGCTGGGCATTTTTTTTGACCTGATTGGCACGGCAGCTGCCGCGGCCGAAGAGACGCCCTTTCATGCCAAGGCGGCTAAAAAAATTTATGGGGCCAAAAAGGGTATATACCTGGTGCGCCATGCCGATCTGGTGGCAAATTTTTGTAACGATGTCATCGGGGATATAAGCGGCATTGTGAGCGGGGTAGTTGGAACAATAATCGTAGTCAACCTGGTCCAGAGAAATGCCGAGCTTAATGAGATACTTTTAAGCATTTTTTTAGCTGGAACCGTCTCTGCCTTAACGGTGGGCGGCAAAGCTATCGGCAAATCCCTGGCAATTAATAGGCCCACCGATCTAGTGCTGTTTGCGGCCCGTTTTTTAACGACTTTTGAACGGATATTTTCCTGGAAGAGGAATTCATAGCAATATATACTATTTGTGGAAGCGGTGGTTCTTTGAGTGTTGTTCTTAATAGGATTGACAGCCCTGCTGATTTAAAAAAACTCTCACTAAAAGAGCTGAATCAATTAGCCAGTGAGATTAGGGAACTGATAATCGATGTAACCTCCCGAAAAGGCGGGCATCTTGCCCCCAGCTTGGGGGTTGTAGAGATGACCATCGCCCTCCATTATGTCTTTAACGCTCCTTTCGATAAGATTCTTTGGGATGTCGGGCACCAGTGTTATGCTCACAAAATTCTCACTGGACGCCGGGAAAATTTTAAACAGATTCGCGATTACAAAGGTTTGAGCGGCTTTCCCAAAAGAGAGGAAAGCCTTTATGATGTATTTGGCGTAGGGCACAGCAGTACCTCTCTTTCGGCTGCTTTGGGTATCGCCCAGGGCCGGGATCTGCGGAAAGAAAATTTTTATGTAGTCGATGTGATCGGCGATGGCGCTCTTACCGGTGGTATTGCCTTGGAGGCGCTAAACTATGCCGGGGAGATCAAGACAGATCTGCTCGTTATCTTAAACGATAACGAGATGTCGATCGGCCATAACATTGGTGGTTTGCCCTCCTATTTAGCAAAACTACGCACGGATCCCACATATTACCGCCTAAAAGAAGATCTGGAGTATGTTCTCGAACGCATACCGGCTATCGGTAAGACGATGCTTCGTTCAGCGGAACGTATCAAAGACAGTTTAAAATATCTGCTTGTTTCCGGGATGCTTTTTGAAGAACTGGGTTTTACATATCTGGGGCCGGTAGACGGCCATTCCATACCTAAATTGGTTGCTCTTTTTCGCGAGGTAAAAAGCGTGCGCGGCCCTGTTTTGCTGCACGTCGTAACCAAAAAAGGTAAAGGTTACCCTCCTGCAGAAAAAAAGCCTTGTACTTTTCACGGTGTAGGCCCCTTTGATAAAAAAACGGGCGAACCTCTCTCCGGGAGCAAGGATCGGCCAACCTATAGCGGGGTTTTTGGCTCCGCCCTGGAAGAATATGCTGAAGAGGATCCTTCTATCGTGGCTATTACAGCAGCGATGGCTGTAGGAACCGGTTTAGAAAACTTTGCACGGCGCTGGCCGGAACGTTTTTTCGATGTGGGCATTGCCGAACAACATGCTGTAACCATGGCCGCAGGGCTGGCTGTTGAGGGTTTTAAACCTGTTGCAGCTATCTACAGTACTTTTTTACAGAGGGCTTACGACCAACTTTTACACGATGTCTGCCTACAGAAATTGCCGGTTGTTTTTGCCGTAGATCGGGCGGGTTTGGTGGGCGAGGATGGGGAGACGCATAACGGCCTCTATGATCTGGCCTATCTGCGGAATCTACCCAACCTTACCCTCATGGCCCCGGCAGATGGCCGGGAGCTGAAGGCAATGCTTAAGATGGCTTTGGAGATGAAGTGCCCGGCAGCGATTAGGTACCCACGCGGCCCGGCAGATAGATTTTTGACTGAAGAAACCAGCAAACTGAAACCGGGCAAGGCACAACTTTTAACAAAAGGCCGGGATCTGCTCATACTGGCTGTCGGCTCTATGGTTGTGCCGGCTCTTAAAGCACACGAGATTCTTTTAAAAATGAAGATTGAAAGCAGCGTGATTAACCCTCGTTTTGTTCAGCCGCTGGATAAGGAGATGATCTGCTGCTGGGCGGAAAAATGTGGTCGGGTAATCACCGTGGAAGAACATATTTTAGGCGGAGGTTTTGGCAGTGCAATCCTGGAGATGTTGGCTGATGAAGGTATCCAGGGAGTGCATCTGAAACGACTGGGCTTCATTAGCCCATATACCGGCCAGGGTAAAAGAGATTTTTTGTTAGAAAGGCATGGACTTTCGGCAGAAAAAATTGCCGATGAAGCCTATCGGTTTTGCCAGGTTCAGGAAAAAGTGTACTGAGGGTGCCTACGGTGACGAAAAAGAAAGGCAAGATGAGGTTGGACCTACTGCTCGTTGAAAAAAACCTCATCTCAACGCGCAGCAAGGCCAAGGCAGAAATTATGGCTGGAAATGTCTATGTTAACGGGGTGAAAAGGGATAAACCCGGCGAAACTGTACTCTGCCGGGCAGAAGTCGAGGTACGCGGCACCCTGAATCCTTATGTCAGCAGGGGAGGGTTAAAATTAGAAAAACCCCTGCGCGAATTCAATATCGATCTAGAAGGCAGGATCGTTCTGGATATCGGTGCCTCTACAGGTGGTTTTACACACTGCGCCTTGAAGCAGGGGGCAAAAAAGGTATATGCTCTCGATGTTGGTTACGGTCAGTTGGCCTGGAAGCTGCGCAGGGAACCGCGTGTTATCAACATGGAGCGCTTTAATGTGCGTCACCTAAAGAAAGAAGACTTGCCTGATACCCCTGATCTGGCGGTAATAGATGTTTCTTTTATCTCCCTAAAACTGGTTTTACCCGTGGTGGCGGCATTAGGTATCCCGGAGATAATATGTCTGATCAAGCCACAGTTTGAAGCAAAGCCTGTACAGGTTGGGAAAAGGGGTGTTGTCAGGGATGCCGCCGTTCATCATGCCGTTCTGAAAGGCATTGCAATAGCAGCAGAGAAGCTGGCTTATCGAGTGGCCGGGCTAACATATTCTCCATTGAAAGGGCCGCGCGGCAATATAGAATTTTTTCTCTACTTACGACAAAAGGCGGCTATGGGTTTGAGAGAAAACGGAGCAGAGGATCTGTCTGCTTTAATACAGGGCGTGGTTTCTCAGGCTCACTCTCATTTAGGGTGATGATTCTAAGACCTGGAACAATGGCCATAAAGGGGTTTGGTAAATGTTTAAAGGTATCGGCGTGGTTCCCAATTGGCAAAAAGAAAATATGCAGGAAGTTATCGGGCAAATTAAAACCTTTTTCGGGAAACATAATGTGCCTGTGTACGTTGTTCCGGGGAGAGAACCTCTTTTACATCTTGCCTCACCAATCGAAGAGATACAGGAATGGCCCCAAAAAACAGATATGGTTATCGTCCTCGGTGGTGATGGCACCTTCTTAAGAGTAGCCCGCGAACTTGCCTATACAGACCTGCCCATGCTGGGTATTAATTTGGGGCACAAAGGTTTTTTAGCCGAAATCGAAGTAGAAAAGCTGTCTTTTTCTCTCCAGCAACTGATCAATGGTAACTACCAGTTGGAAGAGAGAATGATGTTGCAGACCGAAATAATCCGGGCGGGAAAAAGTTTTGCCTCGGCAATCTGTTTAAACGATGTAATTATTTCCAGGGGCCCTTTCTCCAGGATCATCGAGCTGGATACGTACATTAACAACGATTTTTTGGAAAGCTACCCCGGCGATGGGGTTATTATCGCCAGTCCTACCGGCTCTACAGGTTACTCTCTTTCTGCCGGTGGGCCGGTAGTGCACCCGGCCTTGAATGTTCTGGTGGTTACGCCAATATGTCCTCACTTGCTCTACCAGCGTTCAGTAATTGTAGATAAAGATGATCTGGTGACAGTGACCATTGCCACAGAGTATGCCGATATATTTTTAACTTTGGACGGACAGGAGGGTTTTGCTTTAAATTATAACGATCGCATCAGGGTAAAAAAAGCTGAATGTGCAGCCAAAGTGATCACCTTTGCAGATAGCAATTTTTATAAATTGCTGCATGATAAACTGATCTGATCGATGATCGGCTTGGAAAAAGCCTGAAGACAGTTTTTGGTGAAGTGTGATCCAGCCGGCAAAACATAGTGTGTTCTTCAGGCGATCCCTGATCCTGGCGAGCCTTGGAGGTGTTGTGATGCTCGCTTACTTGCGTATGCAAAACTTTGCGCTGATCGATGATCTATCCCTGGAGTTTTATCCGGGTATGAACGTTCTGACGGGGGAAACAGGCGCAGGGAAATCCATACTGATCGGAGCTATTAACCTCATTTTGGGAGAGAGGGCTTCCAGTGAGCAGGTAAGGACCGGTACGGAACGAGCTGTAATCGAAGCCGTTTTCCATGTTCCACCTGATTATAGGCATTTAAAGGATATTATGGAGGATAATGGTTTAAGTTGGGAAACGGATCTGATTATCCTACGGGAGATAGCGCTTAGCGGGCGCAATATCTGCCGTGTTAACGGAAGAACCGTAACCCTTTCATTTTTAAGGGAATTGGGCGGTGCTCTTGTAGATTTTCATGGACAGCATAGCCACCAATCCCTTTTGAAAACGGAAAAACACCTGTTTCTTTTGGACGAATTTGGAGATGAAGAGCTGCTGAAGATTAAATTCCGTTTGCGGGAAGCATTTCACCGCAGGCAAGGCATCATACGAAAACTTAAAGCAACAGGGGGCTCTCCCGCCGAAAGAGAAAGGCAGTTGGAGCTCCTGGTATATCAGAGAAATGAAATTATTGATGCCTCCCTTTGCCCGGAAGAAGAAAAAGAACTAAAACAAAGATTAACCCTTCTCGATAATTTGGAAAAATTGTCCTCAACGATCAGCCGGGCCTATTTCGAAATTTATGGCGACGAAAATGTGCTGCAGGCGCCTGTCATCGATCGGATCGACGATATCGAAAAAGAGATATCCTCTTTATTGCAGATCGATCCCAAACTCTCCTCTTTTGCAGATCTTCTTCAGGAGATTAGTACCAACTTGGCTGAACTAAGCCGCGAACTATTTGACTATCTGGATGGTCTTAATTTTTCACCTGCCGAAAGAGAAGAGATTGAGCGCCGCCTGGAATTATACCGGCATCTTAAAACAAAATACGGCCAGAATGTAGCGGAAATTCTTTCCTTTGCTGAAGATTGCGCGCAAAAAATAGATGCTATAGAAAACAGTACAGCAGAGATACTAAAATGGGAAAAAGAAGAGGAGACCCTTTGGCAGGAAATTGAACAGGTGGCGGCCCAGTTAACGATTAAAAGAAAGGAAACTGCATCAAAACTGGAACCGCTGATCGTCGAAGCCCTGCAGGAACTGGGTATGGAAAAAGCACGTTTTAGCGTTCAATTTGTAGAGCGAAAAGTTCCGGGCCCAGAGGGCCGGGAGGAGCTGGAATTTCTATTTTCAGCTAACCCCGGGGAACCTCTAAAACCACTGGCCCGTATTATATCTGCCGGGGAGCTGGCCCGGGTGATGCTGGCCCTAAAAAGCATTTTAGCAGAGCAGGATCAGGTTCCCACCATAGTTTTTGATGAAATCGACAGTGGCATCGGCGGGAATACGATTCAAAAAGTATCGGAAAAAATGGCCGGATTGGGTAGAAAACACCAGGTTATATGTGTAACCCACAGCCCTCAGATTGCCAGCGTTGCTGATCATCAATACAATATTTTTAAAGAGGTGCTGGAAGGTCGTGCTACCACCTCTGTCTCCTATCTTCAGGGGAAAGATAGAGTTTTGGAGATAGCTCGCCTACTGGATGGCGGAAATATGACTGAAATTACAAGGCGGCACGCCGCTGAACTCTTAAAAAAAGGTCAAGAACTTTAAAATAATAAATTTTATTGCTCTCCTTGAGCCTGCAAAGCGGCCCAGGGATGTTTTTTTGTCATAATACCAGAAATATCATATCGTTTTGGCCGGCAAAATGGGGATAAAAAATCTTCCCGGAGACAATTTAAAACTGCATCACAAATTTTCAATGTCTCTGATGGAGGAATTTTTTATGCCTAATTTCTGGAAAAGAAGATCCATCTTTATTTTGGTTCTCCTTGTCTTCTCACTTTCCTTGTTTTTTTCCCAGACCTTCAAAAACAATTTGGCCAGCGATCTACAACTGTTTGAAGGCCAGGAATACTCTTACCGGCTAAAATTTCCCCTGCATCTGTACATTAAAGCTGATAAATCTGGCATACTGGATATAAACGGTAATGTTATCCATGGCAATAAGCTGAACCATCTGGGGATGCACAAAGATCTGGCTCTGCGCGGTTTAAACAGCGGGGATGTCAACCTCGAGCTTAGTTTGTTCAAAGGGCTGCTTCCCATTAGGCAGCTTACGGTCAGCGTCTTGCCAGAGATAAGGCTAAACGCCGGAGGTCACTCCATAGGTATCAAATTGCATGACGAAGGCGTGGTGGTCGTCGGATATTTTTATGCAGAAAATGAAGAGGGGAAAAAATCACCGGCTGAAGATAGCGGTGTGCTCATCGGCGATCTTATTTTAGCAGTAAATGGAATTGGCGTTCATGATTTGAATACAGCGGCAAGAGTCATTAAAAGGGAATCTGCAAAAGGAGCGCTCGATCTGCTGCTCAAAAGAGAAGGGAAAAAAATAAATGTAAAAGTGATCCCTTATCCCGATCCCTCCGGTAAGGATTATCGTATCGGGCTTTATATTCGTGATACTGCTGCCGGCGTGGGAACTTTGACCTTTTATGATCTGGAAAAACAATATTATGGTGCACTTGGCCATATTATTACAGATAGTGATACACATACAGTAATGGAGATCGACAATGGATTGATCGTGCGGGCGGATATCGTCAATGTAAAGATGGCCCAGCGGGGTCAACCGGGAGAAAAGGCGGGGGTTTTTAGGGAAGAAAAGGATATCTTGGGCAGCATTGCCAAGAATACCCACTTTGGTATCTACGGCAAATTGAAAAATATAGAAAAATGTGCAACACCCTACCCGGATCCCATCCCACTTGGGCTTTCTTTTGAGGCAGAATTAGGTCCGGCAGAGATGCTTACGGTTGTGGAGGGCAATAAGATACAAAGTTTTAAGTTGGAGATTGAAAAAACATTGAATCAGAACAGGCCGGTGGATAAAGGTATTGTATTCAGAGTAGTTGATGAAAAATTATTGTCTAAAACAGGAGGCATCGTACAAGGTATGAGCGGCAGCCCAATCATTCAAAACGGAAGGTTGATCGGGGCGGTAACACATGTTTTTATCAATGATCCAGCCAGGGGATATGGGATCTTTGCTGAATGGATGGTCAAAGAGATGGAATTGTTGCCGGTTTCGTAAAAAGTGTAGTAATATTTTAAAAATTGTCCAAAATATTCCTCCTTTAAGCAGGAATTACCTTTCATTTGTCGAATAATTTATAGAAGGCCAATAATTAAAACTAATTTTTCTTAAGGGGGCTCTTATTTAACATGTTGAAAGTTTTAATCGCGGATGATAACCGGGAATTCAATGTACTTTTGTCGGAATATATCAACAAAGAACCGGGTATCGAAGTGGTTGCCAATGCCTACAATGGCAAAGAGGTTCTGGCGTTACTGGAAGAAAAAAAGCCTGATGTCATTCTCCTGGATATTATTATGCCGCATCTCGATGGTATCGGGGTGTTGGAAGAGCTGGGCAAGATGGATCTATCTCCCAAACCCAAGGTGATTATGTTAACTGCTTTTGGTCACGAAAATATTACACAAAGAGCAGTGGAACTGGGAGCAGCTTATTATATTTTGAAGCCCTTTAACCTCGAGGTTTTGGCGGAAAGGATCCGCCAGCTCGGTAAAAATCAGCTTAATGTTCAAAGAGCCCCGATAACAGCATCAACATCACCTCAAAAAGAAAGAGATGATTATATTGCCGAGATTACACAGATAATTCATGAAATTGGCGTTCCGGCCCATATCAAGGGTTATCTGTATCTGCGTGATGCTATCTCCATGGTTGTAGAAGAAATCGAACTTTTAGGTTCGGTAACCAAGGTTCTCTATCCGCGTATTGCAGAGAGATTTGATACCACCCCCAGCAGGGTAGAGCGGGCTATCCGCCACGCTATTGAGGTGGCCTGGTCGAGAAACAGCATTGATACTATCAAGAAATTTTTTGGTTACACAATAAATACTGAAAAAGGGAAACCAACTAATTCGGAATTCATCGCGCTCGTTGCGGACCGGATTCGTTTAAAAAATAGGAAGTATGAATATAAGGTACTGTGAGGCGGTCTAGATCTGTTGTTGGTGTTAAATAGTGTTTTTGCGGAAAGCCTTGGGGTTCAGTTCTGGTTTTAAGCGATTTTCCCGGCAGAGCTCACCTCCTGTTCGCCTGCCGGCAGCCGGCGTCCTGTCGGCTGAATCGTTTTTCAACCTACACTTCACCGTAGACTTTAATGCCGCGCAAACAATACACACCCTCAACAGATCTAAACATTTTATCATTTCTGCCGTAAAACCCCCGGATTTATCCGTGGGAATATAAGGCAGGGTTTTTGCTTGCAAATGTTTGAGGTTTAAATATGAAAACCTACTGCTTTAAGCTCTACCGTGCTAAGCGTAACAAAAAACTGCACAGGTCAATTAACATTGCCGGCTCTATTTACAATCATCTGATAGCCCTGCATAGAAGATACTACCGCC
>JAAZMI010000097.1 GCA_012798895.1 Bacillota bacterium | reverse complement strand
GGGGTCTGCTGGGTTTTCTGCCCGGATATGGCTTACCGGCAGGATCGGGAAGGATTCTATGTTGTTGATTTAGATTATTGTAAGGGTTGTGGCATCTGTGCACAGGAATGCCCTGTGGGAGCCATTCGGATGGAAATGGAAGAGGAGGCGGATGTGGTATGAAAAAACGTGTGGGCATGGAAGTATCTTTTGCTGCAGCGGAAGCGATTAAGTTATGCAATGTAGACGTAATAGCCGCCTACCCCATTACACCTCAGACTCACATCGTGGAGCGGCTTTCAGAATATGTTGCCAATGGCGAGCTGGATGCCGAATTTGTGCCCGTGGAATCGGAACACTCCGCGATGAGCTTGTGTGTCGGCAGCCAGGCAACGGGGGCACGTTCGTTTACCTGCACCAGTTCGCAGGGTTTGGCGTTGATGAGCGAGATCGTTTATATTACCGCTTCTTTAAGGTTGCCCGTGGTGATGATGCTGGCGAACCGTTCCCTTTCCGGGCCGTTATCCATTTGGAATGATCACAGCGATGTCATGTCGGTCCGGGATTGTGGCTGGATCCAGTTGTTTGTCAGAAACAGTCAGGAAATTTTTGATCATGCTTTTATTTCGTATAAAATTGCTGAAGATCACAATGTTCTCCTGCCGTTAATCATCAATTTTGACGGGTTTATCCTCTCTCACATGTTTGAGCCCGTAGAGCTGGTGGAGGACAGCATTATTAAACAATACCTGCCTCCTTATGACCCCAAATATGTTCTTCATCCAGATCGGGCCCTGACCATGGGCGCTTTTGCCATGCCGGCAGTCTATACAGAGACGAAGAAAGCCCAGGATGAAGCTTTACGGCAATCTTATCCCTATATTCTTAAAGCCTGGCAGGATTGGGGCGATCTGACCGGTCGCTATTATCATCCCGTGGAAGAATCTTACACCGAGGATGCTGATACGATCTTCGTTGCACTGGGGAGCTTTGCGGAGACGACCGGCGAAGCTGTCAAAACGATGCGGGAACAAGGCCACAAAGTAGGGTTGTTGAACCTGCGTCTCTGGCGTCCTTTTCCTTTCGAGGCATTTTCTCGGGCCGTAAAAAACGCTCGCAATTTGATCGTGCTCGACCGGGCCATCTCTTATGGGGGCCCCGGAGGGCCCGTGGCCAGTGAAATCCGTTCGGCTCTTTATAACCTGGAAAATAGGCCGCAAGTTTATAGCTTTATCTCCGGGTTGGGGGGCCGGGATGTTACGGTACAAGATTATATTGATATGTTTGAAAAAGCAATATCGGGGAAGGCTCCCCAGGATGAAATATTTGGTGTCCGGGGATAGGCCATGGTGATGGGAAGGAACAGTAGTTTTGGTGTTGAGAAAGGGTGGAAAAGATGAATGATGCCAACGTATATGCCGTAAAATCGTTGACTAAAAAGGAATATCTAGCCCCCGGTCACCGTTCTTGCTTGGGCTGCGGGGAGGTTCTGGCGGTACGCCTCGTTCACAAGGCTCTCGGCCGCAATACAATTACCGCTTCGGCAACGGGATGCATGGAGATCGTCTCCTCGCCATTTCCTTTGACCTCCTGGGAGATACCCTGGATCCATGTTGCCTTTGAAAATGCGGCGGCTGTGGCCGGTGGCATCGAAGCCGCACTTAAGGTTTTGGAACGGAAAGGAAAAATTGCACCCAAAGATATACATGTTGTCGCCATGGCCGGAGACGGTGGTACGGCGGATATCGGTCTACAGGCGCTTTCCGGGGCTATGGAACGGGGCCATAAATTTCTCTACGTCTGCTACGATAACGAAGCCTATATGAATACAGGCGTGCAGAGATCTTCGGCCACACCTTTTGGTGCCCATACGACGACCTCGCCGGCTGGTGAAATCGTGCCCGGACAGATTACATGGAAGAAAAACATGCCGGAGATCGCTGTTGCACACAATATTCCCTATGTGGCTACTGCTTCTCCAAGCTATCCCCTCGATCTGGTCAACAAGATTAAAAAAGGAGCGGAGGCAGAGGGGCCTGCTTATGTGCATATTCTAAGCGTCTGCCCTACAGGTTGGGGCGTAGGGAGCGAGGAGACGATCAAAATCGGTCGTTTGGCGGTCCAAACCGGGTTCTTCCCTCTCTACGAGGTGGAAAATGGCAGGTACAGGATTACTGTGGACTGCGAGGAGCTGGAACCATTGGAGCGGTATCTGCAACCGCAGAGGCGGTTCCGCCACTTGACGAAAGAGATGATTGATTTTATTCGCCAGCGGGTTCTGGAACAGTGGGAGGAACTTAAAAGGCGTGCCGGTCAAACCGATCCTGTGGCCGGTTGAATGTAACGGAAATCTGTCTAAATCTATTTTTTACTTTTACCTTCTTTTCAGGTTTATCTAACCTGGGATGGAATCTAAGAAAGTAGGGGAAGGGAAAATGGAAGTTAAGGAAATCGAGAGGATAATGGAAAAGTATGATGCGGATCGTACCGATGTTCTGGGCATGTTGATGGATATTCAGGAAAAAGAACGTTATCTGCCCAGAGAAGCCCTGCGCCATCTGTCCGAAAAACTGTCTGTGCCGTTGACCCGGCTTTATAACATGGCCACATTTTATGAGGCTTTAAGTTTAAAGCCGCTGGGACGCCATCAGATACATGTCTGTATGGGGACGGCCTGTCATGTGCGGGGAGCGGCACGAATCCTTGATAAGCTGGAAAGCAGCCTGTCCATCAAACCCGGCGAAGTCACACCGGATCTAAACTTTGGTTTAAAAACCGTTAACTGTGTAGGTGCTTGTGCTTTGGGGCCGGTAGTTCAGGTTAATGGAGAATACCATGGGAATATGTCGGCTCTGAAAGTTGAGCGTATGCTCAAGAGGTACAGTGAGGCTGACAAGGAAAAAACGGAATAATTATTGTGCAAACTTTCTTTGGAGGTTAAAGTCAGGAATATTTAAAGAGTGTAAAGGAAAGAGGTGGCCCTGTGTCCAGGTTAAATTCGGTAGGCGAACTGGAGAAGCTTCGCGCAGAAATATTGGAAAAAAGGGATTCTGGCAGGCCCTGTATTACTACTTGCTTGGGTACCGGCTGTCATGCTTATGCCAGCCAGGATGTTTATAACGCGCTGGCCGAGGAGATCTCCTCGCGCGGCCTTACAGGCAAAGTGGATCTAAGGGGCACCGGTTGTCACGGCTTTTGCGAACAGGGGCCCATTGTGGTGATCTTCCCCGGAGAGATCTGCTATTGCCGCGTGCAACCGGAGGATGCAGCGGATATTGTAGCGCTGACCGTTCTGGAAAACAAAGTAATAGATCGTTTACTCTATGAGGATCCTGTTTCCGGTCAAAAGTATGAACGGGAATCAGAGATTCCTTTTTATAAAAACCAGGATAGATTGATCTTAGGCCAGAACCGGCTGATCGATCCGCAAAACATCGAAGACTATTTTGCCTTGGGGGGCTATAAGGCGCTGGCCAAGGCCCTGGCGGAGATGACGCCGGAAGATGTGCTGGAAGAGGTTAAAAAAGCCAACCTGCGGGGACGCGGCGGCGGCGGATTTCCGGCCGGTGTAAAGTGGGAGACGACACGTCAGGCTCCGGAAAAAGAAAAATACGTGATCGTTAATGCAGACGAAGGAGACCCCGGCGCTTATATGGATCGCAGCCTGTTGGAAGGCAATCCGCATCTAGTGCTGGAGGGTTTAATCCTTGGTGCTTATGCCATCGGCGCGGCGAAGGGATTTGTTTATGTGCGGCAGGAATATCCTCTGGCCGTTAAAAACCTTACCCTGGCTGTGCAGCAGGCAGAGGAGCATGGCTTGCTTGGCGACGATATTTTAGGAAGTGGGTTTGATTTTAGTGTCAGTATCAAACGCGGCGCGGGAGCTTTCGTCTCCGGTGAATCCAGCGCGTTGGTATCGGCAATCGAGGGGCAGGTAGGAGAACCCCGGCCCAAACATATTAACACGGCGATTAGCGGCCTGTGGGGCAAACCGACCAACCTTAATAACGTGGAGACCTGGGCCAACGTTCCCTATATTATCGAACGGGGAGCCGGTTGGTTTAACAGCACCGGTAACGAACAGAACAAGGGGACGAAAATTTTCTCCCTGGTAGGGAAAGTGAACAATACAGGCCTGGTAGAAGTCCCCATGGGCACTCCCTTAAGAAAAATTATTGATGATATCGGCGGGGGTATTCCCGGGGACAAAAGATTCAAAGCGGTGCAGACCGGCGGGCCCTCCGGGGGTTGTATTCCGGAACAATATCTGGATACCCCGGTCGATTTTGACCGCCTAAAAGAGCTGGGTTCGATGATGGGCTCGGGCGGTATGATCATCATGGATGAAGATAACTGTATGGTCGATGTAGCCAAATATTTTATGCATTTCTTAAAAGATGAATCCTGTGGGAAATGCACCAGTTGCCGGGAAGGCACGAAGAGAATGTATGAAATACTGGATGCGATCACCCGGGGCGAGGGCCGAGAAGGAGATCTCGAACTGCTGGAAGAGATAGCCTGGGTCACGGAAAATGCTTCGCTTTGTGCCCTTGGTTCCACGGCTGCCAATCCGGTTCTAAGCACCCTGCGTTATTTTCGGGATGAATATGAAGCCCATATCAAGGAAAAGAGATGCCCGGCAAAAGTCTGTAAAGCACTGATCCGCTTTACTATAGATCCCGAAAAATGTGACGGTTGCGGGCGGTGCAAGCGGAACTGCCCCGAAGGGGCAATCACGGGGGAGCTTAAATCCCCGATGACTATCGATAGCAGCCTTTGTTCGCGCTGTGGCATCTGCCGGGAAGTCTGTCACCTTGACGCGGTAACCGCCGAGTAGCCGCAAGGTGTACGATCCATGAAGGCAGTCAGCCCTGCCTTGTTATAATATGCGGGAAGTATTACCTTTCAAAGCTTTTTAGATAGATGATCTTTGGGACCCAGCTTTGTTTGGATACTACTTTTGGGGGCAAGTAAAAAAATTTTTATTCGATGGATGCAATGAATTTTAATTTGCTAAAAATAATTAAGAGGGTATGAGGGCAAAATGGTAAACTTAACGATTGATGGTAAAAAATATCAGGCCGAAGAAGGCCAAAACGTATTAGAGGTGGCATTGGAAAACGGGATTGAGATTCCCCATCTATGCTATCACGAGAACCTCTCCCCCTATGGGGGGTGCCGTCTCTGTCTGGTGGAGGTAACCAGAAATGGCCGGGCTTTTTTAACAACATCTTGCACCTATCCTTGCCTGGATGGTATCATCGTCAAAACGGATACCCCGGAGGTCCTAAGGGCACGCCGGCTTGTTTTAGAATTGCTGATGCCTTTGGCGCCGGAAGCACCGCAACTGCAAGCACTGGCCCGGCAGATGGAGATAGAGGAGCCGCGTTTTAAAACTGATGAAGAAGCAGATGATTGTATCCGGTGCGGTCTCTGTGTCCGGGCCTGCACTGAACTGGTTGGTGCACAGGCGATTACTTTTTCGGGCAGGGGTTACCGTAAGACAGTGGAGCCGCCTTTCGGGGAAGAGGCGCTGGATTGTATCGGTTGCGGAACATGCGTTTTCCTTTGTCCGACCGGCTGTATCCAGATGGTAGATAAGAGTGCCGAAAGAACTATAGCCAGATGGCAGAGGACGCTTCCCTTAAAAGCATGCTCGAGCTGTGGGCGTTATTATATTCCCTTTGCCCAGATCGAATTTGCGCGGCAAAAGAGCCGGGAGGCCCCGGCCGAAGATTGGTTTGATCTCTGCCCGGACTGCCGTTAACGATTTAACAACAGGCCGATTTTATTCTCTGTAAAAGGGATCATCTTCGAGCGGGTTGAAGAAAACATCTATATCTCCAAACTGGCAGAAGACGGTTTTTAAAGGGCTCATTAAAGACATAATATTAAAGTAAAATAGCAATAAAGAGGCGGGTCGTGCGAGAAAAACGTAAAAAGGAACATTTGAAAATTATTCAAAGTCTGGCCGACGGTCCGGGCAGCAGTGGTTTTGAAGATGTGCATTTTGTACACAACTGCCTGCCCGGCACCGATCCGGCCCGGATCGATATGACGGCTTTTTTCTGCCAAAAAAAATTGGAGATGCCGCTTTTGATTAATGCCATAACCGGTGGCATTCCTGAAGCGGAGAAAATTAATCGTGTTCTAGCCCGTGTTGCCCGTAAATTGGGAATCCCAATGGCCGTCGGTTCGCAAGCGGCTGCATTGGAAGATAGAAAAAATCGTGCGAGCTATACGGTTGTCCGGGAAGAAAATCCGGATGGCTTTATTCTTGCCAATGTAAGTTGCCTTGTTTCCCCGCAGGAGGCCTGCGAAGCGGTGGAGATGATCAAGGCTGATGCACTTCAGGTTCACCTTAACGCAGCCCAGGAGATGATGATGTCAAAGGGCGAAGGCGATCTTTTTTGGCATGGCTACCGGCAAAAAATCGAACAGTTAGCTAGAACGCTGCCCGTTCCCATTTTAGTGAAGGAAACGGGTTGCGGTATAGCCCGGGAACAAGCTTGGGCACTTCTACACACCGGTATTGCTGCCCTGGATGTGGGGGGTAAGGGAGGGGCGAACTTTGTCCTGGTGGAAAGCCACCGCCACGATTTTGGCAATAGCGATGCCGGGAAGCTTTTTGCTCACTGGGGTCTCTCCACCGTTGTGAGCCTGGTGGAGGTGGCAGAAGCGATGAAAAAGGCCGGTGCACGGCTAGATATTGTGGCCACCGGCGGGATTCGCAGCGGGTTGGATATGGCCAAGGTGCTTAGTTTGGGGGCGACTGCTGCCGGCGTTGCCGCCCCGCTTGTAAGGTGTTTTTACCGGGGGGGTGAAGAGGCACTTGAACAGTACTTGTTGCGGTTGAAAAAGGAACTGTGGCAGACGATGTTGCTTCTGGGTGCACACAACCTAACGGAGTTGCGAAAAAAACCTCTGGTTATATTGGGGGATACCGCTGAATGGTTGAGGTGCAGGGGGGTTGACCTGCATCATTTTGCCCGGAGAGGTGCTCTATAATAATAAAGGTAGTATGAAAATATAAGGCAGGTGGATGGTTAAAAAAGATGGAGATCTATATGGATCGCAGAAGGGATGTAGGACAGGGTTATTGGATGAGTTTTGAAAACCATCCCCGCTTGGAAGAAACTAAGCGTAGTATCTATGCGCGCTGTGTTCCCTGTCTGGAAAAACTATACCTTCAACTACAAGAAAATCCCGATCGCCTGCACCTGGAAGAACCATTGGATTGTTGGAAGGTTATCGTTGTCCTGAATGATTTTACAGAATGTTTGGATCTTTTAGAGTCCTATCAAGATAAAAAATTCCCTGTGGCCCGGGTTGTGCGTGGTCGGGTGGGTACAAACAACAGAGAATCTTCTAACGTTGTTGTTATCTTTAATGTGTACAGTGCCGAGGAACGGGATGAACTTTTTGCCGATATGAAAGAGTTAGTGCCCGGGATTACCTCTTCTTATGATCTTCTTTATGAGCGCGGTTGTCAAGATCTGTATGGCTTGCTCTGTGGAGACTGGTCCGCTTGGGCACCGCTGACCATGATCAAAAACCTTAACATGGTTGGGACAATCAGGGAAAAGGTGGGGCGGCTTTTAAAAGGGCAGTATTCATAATATTTGCCGAGGGAGGATGTAGATTTGAGGCTTATCGTTGGCATATCTGGTGCTACAGGGGCAATTTATGGTATTCGTCTATTAGAGATCTTGCATGAACTTAAGGTTGAAACCCACCTGGTTCTCTCCGATGCCGGAAAAAAAACAATTCAGCTGGAGACCGCATACGATCCTAAAAAAATTGAAGATCTGGCATCCGAAGTGCACGCTCTAAACAATATCGGCGCTTCTATCGCCAGCGGTTCTTTTAAAACCAACGGAATGATTATTGCACCTTGTTCCATTAAAAGTTTATCCGCAATTGCTCATTCCTACAATGAAAACCTCTTGATAAGGGCCGCAGACGTCATTATCAAAGAAAAAAGGAAACTCGTTCTAGTTGTAAGAGAGACGCCCCTGCATGAGGGCCACCTTGAATTAATGACTGCGGTAGCGAAAAAGGGAGGGGTTATTCTACCCCCCATGCCGGCTTTCTACAATCTCCCCCGCTCCATTGATGATATTGTCAACCAAACGGTGGGTAAAGTTCTGGATCAATACGATCTGGAGCACAATCTTTACCGCCGTTGGGATGGAAGCTTAACCGGTTCCGGAACATAATATAATGAAAAGGAGGCATTATATGGCCAATGGATAAATTAAATGAAAAAACCCTAAGCAGTAAAAAAATCTATGAGGGTAAAATTATTAACGTTCGTCTGGATAGAGTTCATCTTCCGGATGGAAAAGAAGGCTGCCGTGAGGTGGTTGAACTAGGCGGGGCTGTGGCGATCGTTCCCTTATGCAGGGATGAAATATATTTTGTCAGGCAATACCGAACTCCGGTAGAGAAAACCCTGTTGGAGATTCCTGCTGGCAGGCTGGAGCCGGGAGAAAAACCAGAGGAATGTGCAAAGCGCGAGCTTGCTGAAGAAATTGGTTTCGGGCCCAGCCAGTTGCAGCAACTGGCCTTTTTTTATTCTTCTCCCGGTTTTTCTAATGAGACGCTCTATCTCTATCTTGCTCAGGGGTTAATATACCAGCCGGTACCCAAAGAAGAAGGGGAGTTTCTGCAGGTTGAAAAAATGCCCTTTTCAGAAGCCATGGATAAACTTTCCCGCGGGGAGATCGAAGACGGTAAGACAATTGCGGGTCTGCTTATGGCTTGGCGTTACCTGAAAACAACTTCAAAACGATAACTGAAGAAGGGTTTTCAGATCTTCTAGGGAAAGAATTAGTTTATAAGTAAAATGTATTGATGAGGGAGAGGAGAGTAATCTTATGTCTATGACCAGGCGTCCTTGTCTGGAAAAAATCACCCCTTACCAGCCCGGAAAACCGATCGAAGAAGTAAAACGGGAGATGGGGTTGCAGGACGTGGTAAAGATGGCTTCCAACGAAAATCCTTTAGGCCCTTCACCGTTGGCCCTGGAGGCAATTAAGGAACATCTGCCACGGATTAATTATTATCCCGATGGTAGCTGTTATTACCTGAAGAAAGCCCTGGCGAAACACCTTTCTTTGAAAGAAAACAGCATAATTGTCGGGAACGGGGCAGATGAATTGATTACCCTGGTTAGCGCGGCATACTTAAACCCGGGAGAAGAAATAATTATGGCGCACCCTTCTTTTTCAGAGTATGAATTTGCTGCCCAATTGATGGATGCCCGCACGGTCCGCATCGATTGTCAGGATTTTCGGCATGATCTGGAGGCTATGGCGGCGGCTGTAAACGATCATACGAAACTGATCATGATCTGTAACCCCAACAATCCGACAGGGACCATTATTACCCACGAAGAGTTGGAAGATTTTCTTAAAAAATTGCCTAGAGATATTCTGGTAGTTATCGATGAAGCGTACTTCGAGTACGTGACAGATCCTTCCTACCCACGAAGCCTTGAGCTTCTGGCACACGGGTATAATATCCTTATTTTACGGACTTTTTCCAAGGTTTACGGTTTGGCAGGTTTACGGATCGGGTACGGTTTGGCCCGGGAAGACGTAATTGCAGATTTAAATACCGTGCGTGCACCTTTCAATGTAAACTCTGTAGCACAAGTTGCCGCCCGGGCCGCGCTTCTTGACCAAGAACACGTACAGGCTGTTTTGGCCCTCAACAACCTTGGCAGGGAATTTTTATCCAGAGAGTTTGAACGGATGGGGCTTTTCTACTTACCCACTGAAGCCAATTTCTTCTTTGTAGAAGTAAAGGTTGATGCAAAGGAAGTTTTCTCCAGACTCCTTTCCCGGGGTATTATCATTCGTGTCGGGAATATCTTTGGTTTTCCGCAATTTATCCGCCTATCGATCGCAACAGAGGAACAGAATGCTCGTTTTATCAAAGTATTGGAGGAAATTTTAAAAGAGATGCGTTCTACCTAGCGAAGAGAGGATCTGATCCTTTCTTTAAAGACAGCCAAGCCATCTTCCAATTCCTGGGAGATGACGGCCAGGAAAAGGTTATAGATCTTGTTTTGGGCCTCCACTTGCTGCAGGGTTTCTTCTGTAATCTCCATACCAGGTTCTATCAACGGTTGGCCCTCGTTATTTCTTACGGGGTAGTTGGCTTTCTTATTTAAAACATATCTTTTAATCTTATCCTTTGATTCCCTGGCCAGTTCTTTGCCTTCACTGGCTATTTCCTTTTCCAGTTGATCCCAGATCCCCTTGATGTTTTGAAAAATAAGGTGTAGAGACGGGGATCTTTCCCGCCGGCTTTCTCCTCCTCGGAATTCTTCTTTTAAAGGTTCTTCCTGTTCAAAATATTCTTGTGGCCCGGCTTCCCCCGTTTGTTCTACCTCCCTGGTTTGTTCTGCCCGGCTAATTTTGGGGTGTTCCTCTCTAATATAAGCAGAATAATCCAGGGTGGCGATTACATAATCTTTTCCCAGATTTAGCACGCCGTCGATGGATAAAAAAACATCTTTATCTTTCTTATCCTGTTTTGGAATATCGTAAAGTAACAGCTCTTTTATAGCGCCTGTCTGCACGGAAAAAGTAAAATCTTGAACTTTAGCAATGTAGTCCCCCTGGCTGCTTACCACGCTGCTGCCTAAAAAGGAATAATCTTTGAATTCCTCAAGGGAAGCGTGGGTTTCCGGAGCAGTTTCCTGTTCTTTTTCTTTAACGATGAGCACATCTTTTCCGATATTGTAGATCTGTTCAAAAGGGATCCGCGACAGCCTGCCTTTTAAAAACCCCTTTTCCCCAATAACCAGACCCTCCACTTTTTTAGCTAAAGGGTTAATAATCAAGTCCTGTACCCTTCCCAGCAAGGTTCCATCTGTTAGATTGACGACGGGATAACCCTTGATCGTTTTTATACGCATATCAATACCCTCCTTTTTCCTATTCTTTATCTAGATGCGGCTGTTTATACCTTCTATTTTAGCCTGAGAAAAAAGTGTTGGCAATGAAAATAAGGCGTTGCCGGGGAAAAGTTGCTTTTTAGAAGAGCAAAAGATATAATTAATGTTGTCAAAGGCTATAATTTAGCTTGAATAGGCTGAAAAAGAAGATTTAACGGGGCATTTAAGGTGTTTTAATTTAGATCTACCCAAAACATGGCTGTATTCTGCTTAAATTGCTGAGGTGGAGATGATTGTTGCAGGTAAAAAGTATCGGCGAGGGGACGACAAGAAGGATTGGCTACCATCTGGGAAAGATTGCCCCGCCCGGCACAGTGTTAGCCTTAAGCGGTGAGCTGGGGGCGGGGAAAACAGTTTTTGCCCAGGGCGTCGGCGCGGGGTTAGGGGTGAAGGAGATGGTGAACAGTCCTTCTTATGTGCTGATGAACCTCTACCGGGGACGCCTCGAATTTTATCATTTTGATTTTTATCGCCTATCAGAAGAAGAAGAGCTGTTGGAGCTGGGCTTGGAAGAATATTTTTATGGCGAGGGGCTTACGTTGATCGAGTGGGCCGATAGATTTCCCCACGTTTTACCGACTACCAGATTAGAGGTAGAGATACGCAAGGATTATCGCGATGTGGAGAGATCTCGCCTGTTGATCTTCCAACCCCGGGGCGAACTAGATAGTTATTTTCTCGAGGGGCTGAGCAAAATTGCTTCTTTTGGCGCTTGATACCACTACCGGGATCTGCAGCGTTGCTTTAGGTGACGAAGAAAAAATCCTGGCAGAATACCTTTTAAATATAAAAAGAACTCATTCGCGAAGGCTTCTGCCTTTGATTGCCTCTTTATTTAAAGATTCCGGCATAAATAAAAACGATTTAAAGGGCTTGGCTGTCAATATCGGTCCGGGTTCTTTCACCGGGATCCGTATTGGCCTGGCTACCGCCAAAGGTTTCTGCCAGGGGTTGGATATTCCTGCGGTTGGCGTGATGACCCTCGATGCGCTGGCTGAGGGGTACATTTTTTACCCCGGTTTAATCTGTCCCATCTTGGATGCAAGGAAAAACCAGTTTTATACGGCGCTCTACCGGGGGGGAGGAGATAGCCTGGTGGTGCTGCATCCGGTGGCCGCTCTCTCCAGGTCGGAGCTGCTGGCATTATTGAAGCACTACGATGATCCCGATATTCTCTTTTTAGGAGATGCTGTGGGACCCAACCGCGAAAGTCTACGCGCGGCTTTGGGAAGAAGATATAAGGAGGCACCTCTACCGTTTCGTGAAAATCGAGCCTCACTTGTTTTGCAGAGAGGCTTAAAAATCTGGAGAGAAACAGGAGGCGAGCCTTCCCATGCTTTAAAGCCTTTTTACCTTCGCTTGCCAGAGGCTGAAAGGCGCCGGCGCGAAAAAAGGTCGGGGGGGAGGTAGAAAAGATGCTGTTGGAGATTAGCCCCATGTCTCTACAGGATTTGGAAGCCGTCCTGGAGATTGAGCGCAGCACTTTTTCTTTTCCCTGGCCCAAGAATTCGTTCTATCGGGAGATAATAAATAATGATTATGCCTATTATTTTGCAGCACGTTTAAAGGGTGAAAACAAGGTAATCGGTTATGGAGGAATATGGGTGCTTTTCGATGAAGCACATATTACCACTTTGGCTGTGCACTCTCTTCATCGCCAGGCTGGGGCCGGTAGTATTTTGTTATCCCATCTGTTGGAAGAGGCCCTTGCCAGGGGTGCCCGCCAGGTTTTTCTAGAGGTAAGGGATTCCAACCTGGCCGCGCGCACGCTTTATAAGAAATATGATTTTGAAATAATAGGCCGGCGTAAAAACTATTACTATCACGAGGATGCCCTCCTGATGGTCCGCAAATTTACCGATTGAAAGCCCGAAGGGGGTGCCCTATGTCAACCAAAACCTTAATTCTAGGGTTGGAAACCAGCTGTGATGATACTGCCGCGGCAGTGGTACAAAACGGACGCACTGTATTAAGTAGTGTGGTGTCCTCGCAAGACAATCTGCATCACCGTTTTGGCGGAGTGGTTCCGGAGATTGCTTCACGCCGTCATTTAGAGGTGATCACCGTGGTAATCGAAGAAGCCCTGGATGAAGCAGGTGTCGGTTTTGATGATCTGGATGGCTTGGCTGTTGCCTATGGCCCCGGTCTGGTAGGTTCTCTGCTCGTGGGAGTTTCCCTGGCCAAGGCGTTGGCCTTTACGCTGGATCTGCCTATAATAGGTGTCAACCATCTGGAAGGGCATCTCTATGCCAATTTTTTGACGGGGGCGGCCGTCTCTTTTCCTGTATTATCACTTGTAGTCTCCGGAGGACACACCTCCCTCATCTATATGGAAGGTCACGGGCAGATCGAGGTGCTCGGCAAGACACGGGATGACGCCGCCGGC
The DNA here is from genome assembly GCA_012798895.1 of Bacillota bacterium. GTDB lineage: Bacteria > Bacillota > Dethiobacteria > DTU022 > UBA8154 > JAAZMI01. The sequence goes on along the minus strand of JAAZMI010000097.1, from coordinate 860 downwards.
GAGGTCTTTGATAAAATTGCCCGGGCGTTGGGGCTGGGTTTTCCGGGGGGGCCGATCATGGAAAAATTGGCTCGCCGGGGGGATGCCGCGGCCTTTACATTTCCAAGGGCTCTTATGTTAGAAGAAAAGAACCTGGATTTCAGTTTCAGCGGGGTTAAAACTGCTGTTTTAAACTGCATTCAACGGGAAAAGGAAAAGGGCCGCCGGATTGCTCCGCCTGATATTGCAGCAGCCTTTCAAGAGGCGGTGGTAGATGTGCTGACGGCCAAATCGCTGCGGGCTGTGAAGGAAAAGAAGGTGCGACAGTTTCTTTTGGCCGGCGGGGTGGCGGCGAATGGCGAGTTGAGAAGAAGGCTCAGGCAGGATCTATTGGCAGAAGGAGTAGAGCTGATCTATCCTCCGGTAGAATATTGTACTGATAACGGCGCCATGATCGGGGCAGCCGGCTACTATTACCTACTGCAAGGACGCCTTGCAGGATGGGATCTAAACGCTGTTCCTAATCTGGCTCTTGATCTTTCATAATCTATGAATGAGAGGTCCATTTCTCCTGTATATGACTTTATCCGTCTGAATTCGATAATTACCGATGGTTTGCGGCAATCGCATTTTATGTCAAGGCGTGTGGAAAATGTGGATAGGAAGGGTAAGGTTGGCAGGATCGCCCTTCCCTTCCTGCTTGCCTGTGGATAACTTTGTGGATACTGTGAATTACTTGTGGAGAAAAAGGGTTAACCTGGCAGTATATGCTGTCCGCGTAGGGATTAGACCACCTTGGGGGGATTGACATAATATGGGGTGGTGAAGGATGTAGTGAGCTCCGAGTTCAGCTCAGAGAGTTCTACGGCTCTGCTACGGCC
>JAAZMI010000096.1 GCA_012798895.1 Bacillota bacterium | reverse complement strand
TTGGAGTATTCCCCACGGCATGTTGTGATACATCCTTGGGGGCATCTTCTTTGGCATGTGGGGAAACGCTTTTTTCAGCATTATCCGGCATATACTTCGCACTATCGCCGGCGAGCTTCGAACTATCTTTGCCGCTGGATTCTACAACACCATTTAAAGGGTTCTCCAATGATGTATCTTCCAGAACATGTTCTAAAGTATTTTTTAAAATATTACTTAAGACATCTGAGGCATTTCTTAAATTATAGCTCTCCCCTGCTTCTATCTGCTGTAGGAGGGCATGTTCGTAGTTTAATCCCAGTTTATCGATCAGGAATCTAATTTTATCTGTTATCATGGCCGGCGTATCGTTGCTCTTTAGCGGCAGGTTCTCCCAAACCTTAAATAGATGGCGAAAATCTGCTTTTTCTACTCCCCGGCCCGAGGTTTCGGAGAAGGCATCGAAAAAAACCTGCAAAGAAGAGTTATCCGGCCCATTTTCCATTATATTGTGGATGGCAGCTACTGTCTCCCCGGTGAGGGGAAGATTTTTGGACCATAACCAGACTAAAGCCGGCACTTCTTCCGGGGATAGGTTGTTTAAGGTGGCGGAGGCGGCCAGTTGTTGTAGATGTGGCCCGGAGATGGGCAGCCTGCTGCGGAGCATCTGGGCCACAATGGCCTCGTTAAGTTTTCCCTGTTGCATCCCAAAATGCTTTAACACTGTTTTCAATTCCGGCCCGCTGATTCTTTGTTCGCTTCTGTTTTCTCCCCAATTTAATTTTTTAAGCAGTATTTTGCCCCCGTGTGCCAACTCTTCAACCTGCAGTGCAACTCTTTCCCCGGGCATTAAAGCCGTCTCCAGTTCAGCCACTACGTTGATGCCCTGTAATATAAGAACTGCTCTCCCGGCATCTACCTCCAGGGTTGTGCCGGTTAAGATCTGACCGGGCCGAATTTTAAGGCCCGGTGCCTTTTTTATATTTCCCCATAAGAATGAAGGAAAACTGCTTATACCTTTGGACATGACAATCACCAACCTAAAAACCCTTTACTCTAGTTTTCGGCATGATTGTAACATTTTACAGTATTTAGTTTCAAATTGTATGAAACAATTAATATTTTAGAGGAAAGCAGGCAGGATATCGGGGTGTTACGTAGAATAGTATTATAATGATAACACGAATATACTACTAGTAACACTAATTGGATGAATCTGTAAGGGCTTAAGAGGCAGCAAGGGAGGAATGAAATGGTTAAGGAACAGTCCATGATCAGCCTACCCTACAGATGGAGATGCCCTCGTTCTGGGATGATGTTTGGAGAGAAGCCAGGGAACGATATTCCTCCCGGCAGAAAAAGAGAGCATGATGCTTCTCTGTGCGGCTACGGGATGGAAAAACATCTGTGGGAAGACGCCGGGGTGAGCCGGTTTGTAGAAGAAAGACTGGTAAACGGGAAGTTTAAGCAAAATATAGTAACCCGGCGGGGCCGGATTTTGGTTAAACTCTGATTGAAGAGTAGCCTGTAAAATTTGACAATGTTACTTAATATTTTTAAAATGAAATTTAAGGGCATGCTAGTAATTAATAGGGTCTTTATGCTGGAAACAAGAGTTTAAATATAAAGTGGTTTAGGACAGGGAGACATCTGGTGGGCGGGTAAGCGTCGGAGATGGGGTTAGTTGGAAATATTTATAAACAATCAAAAGGGAGATGATTTTTAATGTGTATGATCACTGTTTACAAGGGCAGCATTAAAGAAGAAAACAAGATGGCCGAGAATGTGGAAAAGTACTCACTAGATCTGGGCAGCGGAAAGATGACCATCTATCCCATGCTTAAGGATCCGCAAGAGCTCACGATTACAAAGGGCGTTAGCTGGGATGAAAGCAACGATACGATGGTTATTGATTAGACATAACTACCCGGGGCAAACAAAACAGGCATGTGTATGAAAAGCCACAGCATGAAAGACAACATGTAACATAGGCGCTGTCCACTTTGAACATAGCAAAGAACAGGTCTTTCGCTATGTTCAGGATGACAAGTGAAATTCCTATGTGCATAGCCGGGTGGTTATGATTGGACGACTGGACGACGGTTTTTGGAGTTACGCAGGGCAACCGGTCTGCTCCGATGGTTCGCGGCAATGCCGGTCCCCGCTCTAAATTGGGTGCAGGCCGGGCGTGCCCTGCGTTTCGTTACCTGAACCGGCGGGCAGCGCGTTGTTGCCGCAGAAGAGTTTTGCAGGAAAGAAGAAGCGGCGGGGGTATTCTATGTTTTTCTGGGTAACCGGCGCTTCTCTTTTTTATCCCGGATTTTAAAAAAAGCTCTGGAGCGGGCAGGATAAAAGCAGACTTATGCAGAATTAGTAACACGAATATACTGAAAGTAACAACGGAGGGCGGCGGGGCCGTCCCGGGGAGGAGCCCTCGATGCTGAAATATATTGCCCGGCGCCTGGCGATGTTAATCGTAGTCGTCATCGGCGTGACCCTAATCACCTTTACAATGATGCACCTCGCTCCGGGAGATCCGGCGGAGTTAACGGCTATTGCCAGGTACGGATTGGAAAACCTGACCGCGGAAAACATCGAATATATCCGGGTAACAGAAGGTCTGGATGCCCCGCTCTATATCCAGTACCTGCGCTGGCTGGGCCGCACAGTAAGAGGAGATCTTGGATACTCGCTGGTGACCGGCGATCCCGTGCAGGAAGAGATCTTGCTTAAGCTCCCCACGACCTTTCAACTGGCCCTGGCGGCGCTGTGTGTCTCCCTTCTGATTGCTGTTCCAGCGGGGATTATTTCGGCTGTGAAGCAGCATTCTCCGTTGGATTATCTAACCATGACCGGTGCTCTTCTGGGGGTCAGCATGCCCAATTTCTGGTTGGGGCTTTTGCTCATCCTGCTCTTTGCCGTGACCTTGAAGTGGCTTCCGGTTTATGGTTACGGCGGCCTGCGCCACATGATTCTGCCGGCGGTGACTTTAGGCATGGGGATGGCGGCTATTACCACCCGGTTGACGCGTTCCAGTTTGCTTCATGTTTTGGAGCAAGATTATATAATAACTGCCAGATCCAAGGGGATGCCCGAGAGAAAGGTCGTCTTTGGCCATGCTCTAAAAAACTCATTAATTCCCGTCATTACCATCGTGGGCTTGCAGATTGGGCATCTTCTCGAAGGAACAGTGATCGTGGAATCCATCTTTGCCTGGCCGGGTCTGGGAAAGCTGTTGGTGGATTCCATCTTTGCCCGGGATTTTTCCATGATCCAGGGATGCGTTTTTTTGTTTGCCATTCTTTTTGTGTTGGTTAATCTGTTGGTCGATATTCTTTATGTGTATCTCGATCCGCGGATCAG
>JAAZMI010000095.1 GCA_012798895.1 Bacillota bacterium | reverse complement strand
CTCGACGCACACGCACACTGTGGTCTATCCCTACCCTGGGAAAGACTGCGTCCCCACTGGGAAGCAGCAAGCATTGACGGGGGCGTTCTCTTCTCCCCGGTGGAAGAAATTTACGATCGCTATGATTATAATTTTACCGACAGCCCGGAATATATACAATCCCGCAAAAAGGTGCATGCTTACCTCGAATCCTTACAACGAGAAAATCTATTTATCTACTGGTTTGTCTGGAATGATTACGTTCTTCCCCCGGAAAACTTTACCGGCATAAAATGGCACCGGCATCCCTCCGAGCCGGAATACGATTATAGCTCAGATCAATACAAAAATTTTCTGCAGTTCGTCTGCAACAATAAACTCCCCATCGTTCTCGAGGAGGAGTTTCACCATACTTTGAATTTAATTGAAGCAATCGAGCAACAGACCGTGGTCATCATACCTCACCTCGGCATGCTCAACGGAGGTTATAACAATCTTAAGGAAGCCGGGGTTTTCGCCAACCCCGCCGTATATATCGATACTGCTTTGGCCGATAGCACCGATCTACAAGATTATGCCGCGAACTATGGTGTTGATCGCATCTTGTTCGGCAGCGATTTTCCCTTCGGGATCCCGTTTAGCGAACGCACCAAAATAGAACAGATCTTTAACGAAACGGAACGGGAAAAAATCCTGGGGCAAAATCTTCTCACTCTTCTCGGTGAAAGAAGCATGAAACCATAGCATTAAAAATGATTTTTTCCTTAACGGAACAGAAAAAGGTGCCGGGGCAAAACTTTCTTGCTTCCCCGGATAAAAAACCTATGCAAAAATATGGGGGAAACTTGCGCCAAGGACGACTTATTACCACGCTGCCAGCATAAAAACCGATTCAAAGACCCATAATCGCATAGAGGAGTTTTAAATCGAGCTGTTCTCTAAGCATGGCCGCCAGGCGGTCATAATCTTCTCCCCGTTTCTTTCTTTTCTTTGCGTCTCCTGTATCTTCAACAGAAAGCCTTACTTTTCCCACGCCGGTGTGGGAATCCTCTTCCTCTATCTCCAGGTTGTCTAAGAAAGGAACAACACCCAACACCGGTAAGCCGGTCCGCTTTTCCAGGAAATCCAATGCCGGCTGTAAAAGTCGCCGCTCTCCCCGAAATTTATTGATGATAAAGCCCTTAACCAGCGCCTTTTCTCCGGGATCAAGAAGGGCCAGGGTCCCAACCAGCGCGGCAAAAGCGCCGCCCCTATCTATATCGGCAACCAAAATCACGGGGGAATCTGCCAGTAAAGCTGTCTGCATATTGGCAAGATCCCGATCCTTTAAATTTACCTCCACCGGGCTGCCGGCTCCCTCGATCACCAAAATTTCGTTTTCCTGGGAAAGCTGCCGCCAGGCCTTTTCGATTATCTCCAGTCCCCGTAGATAATAGTTTTTCCTATATTCCCAGGCATCCATTTCACCAAGAAGCCTTCCTCTGGCGATAACTCTCGTGCCTGATTTCTTTTGCGGTTGAAGTAGTAAAGGATTCATCACTGCTTGAGGCTGAACACCGGCCGCCTCGGCCTGTATTCCCTGAGCAATGCCTATTTCGTCTCCATCCGCCAGCCGGTATGAATGCATGGTTATGGTCTGTGCTTTGAAAGGAGCAACCCGGAAGCCCTCTTGAAAAAAAAGGCGGCAGAGGCCGGTCGCCAGAATACTTTTACCTACGTGGGAAGATGTTCCCTGTAACATGATGCATTTCGCGCTCATCTGTCGTCCCATCCATTCCTTTCAGCCAAAAAAAACGTTCAGTTCTTTTAAGAGGCGTTCATTCTCTTCCCGCCGACGCACGGCGATGCGAAAATAACGATGGTCAAAGCCAGGGAAATTGGAGGCCTTGCGGATTAGAACACCCCTGGCCGCGAGAAACCTGTAGAGTTCCTCACAGGAGAAACCTTCCCTTTCACCGCGCAACAATAAAAAATTAACCTCTCCCGGAAATACTTTCAGATCCTTTATTTTTCTCAAATTTTTTAGCAGGTATTCCCGTTCTACCTGAATCACCCGTAGAGAATCAGCAAGATAATCCAGTTTGTTCAGGCAATAAAGGCCGGCCCTCTGAGCCAAAGCGTTAACCCGCCAGGGATCGCCTTTCCTCGTCAGCTCCTGAATTTTGGATTCCGGCCCGGCCAGAAACCCCAAACGCAACCCGGGCAGCGCCCACAGTTTGGTTAGAGAAGCAACCGCCCAAAGATGGGGGTAATCCCGGGTCAAAAAAGCCTGCTGAAGAGGTTTCCCCGTAAAAAAAATAAAGCTTTCATCCATTAAAACCGTAACATTTTTTGCCCCGGCTTCGTGGATAATCTCCAGGATCACCTCCGGCGCATAATAAAAACCATTGGGATTGTTGGGATTACAGAAGACGAGAAGATCCCCCCAGGTCAGAAGCCCTTTTATTTCAGCTTCCTTTAGAGGCGATGTAGCTTGCAGGGGTAAAGGGAATCTCCGCACTGCGGCACCAACCAGCTTTGCTGCCCTCTCATATTCAGAAAAAGTGGGGTAAGGAATGATCACCCTTTGTGGCCTCTCCCATAAAAGAAGGAGATGGATAAGTTCGGTAGCACCATTGCCGACCAATAGGCGTTCCGCCGGAACAGCCAGAAAAGAAGCTAAAGCACTGCGCAAACCCCGCGCTTGTGGCACAGGATAGCGATCCAGATCACCGGCGAGGTTTTTTTGCAACTCTTCAACCAACCCCGGCGGCGGCCCCAGGGGGTTAATGTTGCTGCTAAAATCGCAAAATTCTGTAGGCCTTAGACCAAATTCGGCCGAAGCCGCCTGCAGATCGCCCCCATGTCCCCCTGTTTCCTCGTAATCCGGCATCTACAACCCCCCTACTTTGTAGCATATTCTTATAAAATTTTCTTATTGAGCACCCAGCAGATGCTCTCATTAATTTGCCAACCTCATGGAGAAGGTAAACAAAATTTGTTTCCGACATGCGCCCACGTTCAAGAATACATGATTCCAGGTTCAGGCGGAAACCGTTCCCCTGAGGGCAAATTTTGCAAGCCCCGTTCTAGAGAAAGAGAGAGAGCCTGTAACTGTTTTTGGTTCCAGCAACCTGGCTTTAGCAAAGAAACAAGCCCCCACAATGCGTTTAAAATGGCAGATTTTCATCTGTCATGTTTCTATTTTATCTGCTGCGCAATGCCACAAACCATCAACCAGACCTCATCCGCCTCTGTCGCTACGATCTGGTTTGCCTTGCCCGCCAGATCTCGAAAAATCCTGCCGAGTTTGTTTTCGGGAACAAGCCCCATCCCTACCTCATTGGTAACGATCATTATATCGGCAGGGCAACGTCCTACGGATTCCATCAGCAACTCAATATATTGCAGCGTTGCCGTTGCCTGTTCGAACCAGAAGGAAGGGCCTTCTTCCTCCTTCTCCCCCTTTTTCAAAAGGTGATTGGTCAACAACAATGTCAAGCAATCCAACAAAAAAAGATTCCCTTTCTTTCCCTTCTCCAAAATCCGGTGCGGGTAAAATGGTTCTTCCACGGTATCAAATTGAGGCGGACGTCTCTTCCTATGCCCGGCTATCCGCCTGCGCATCTCCTCATCATCCCCCGCTGCTGTAGCGATATAGATTACCTTTTTATCGCCGGCCGCAGCATAACGTTCGGCAAAAGTGCTCTTGCCGCTGCGTGCTCCGCCGGTAATCAAAATTAGTTTACCACTTATATCCTCCATTTTCCGCTCCCCATAGTATATTTGTTTTTCACCAGGCACCTTAGAACCCAATTGGTTAAATAAAAAACCTGCTCATTTTTTCTCTGTGTTGCTCCGGGTATCGAGTATATTGATCTAATTATGTATAGAACAGCCACCGTTTACTAAGAAAGAATATATCTATAAAAAACGCCTGCTAAAAGGTTTATCGCTACACCTGTCAACAGTGCTACGAGCGCTGTTCTTTTCACCAAAACCCTAAGCGATCCCAGATCCTCACCGGAAGTTCTGCGCCCCCGGGCGTTAATTAGCGGCCGTTCAGAAGATATCCCACCGTAAAAGCTTCTGCCACCAAATTGAACACCGAGCAAAATTGCAGCCGCAGCTTCGGGGTAACCACTGTTCGGGCTAAGATGCTTCTTCCCCTCTTGTAAAATTTTAGCACATAGTTTCCCGGCCTGTAAAGGAGAAATCTCCCCTCCGACCAGAGCAGCAACCAAAAAAAACAAGGCGGTTAGTCTCGCTGGTATCAGGTTAACCAGATCATCGAATTTGGCCGCAGCCCAACCAAAATAAAAGTACCGCTCATTGCGGTAACCCAACATAGAATCCAAAGTGTTAACTGCTTTGTAAGCCATCGCCAGGGGAACCCCGCCCAGAAAAGCATAGAATAAAGGGGCAATTATCCCATCGCCAGTGTTTTCAGCGAGACTTTCCAGCGCAGCCCGGGAAATTTCTTCCTCTGTAAGATGCTCTGTATCCCGCCCGACGATTAAGGAGAGAGCCCGGCGTGCTCCGGGCAGATCACCTTTTTCCAACGGAAATTCGATCGCCAAAACATGTTCTTCCAAACTACGTAAAGAAAAGGTGGTATACAATAGATAAACAGATGCCAGGCAACCCCAATAAACCTGCCAGGCAAAAAACCGAAAAATTATTACCCGGGATAAAAGGAATACGGCACCAACGACAATAGCGGTCAGCAAAGTCCCGGCCAATCGTTCTCCCCGGGCACTACTGATACATCTTCGCAACATATCTTCCAAAATCGAAATAACTTTTCCGATAAACACTACAGGATGGGGCAACCAACGAGGATCACCCAGCAAGAGGTCTAAAAAATAGGCCAATAAAATTAGAATCGCACACCCACAACAGGAAATCCCGGGAATAATGATACCTTCCGCCAAAAACCGGCTCATTCTGTTCTGTCATCCAGAGCCTGGCCGGCAAGGCCGTCTAAAAAGGCCAGGGTGCTATCCCCCAAAGTGCGAGGGTTATAGCCGCCCTCCAGGGCTGCGAATACCCGGCCCTGGCACCTTTCCCGGGCAAAATCCCCTAATATTGTGCCTATAGCACCATAGTCTGCAGTAGTAAGCATCCCCCCCCAATCCTGCTTATGACGATCGAAACCTGCCGAAACAGCAACAAGGTCTGTCTGCATATCTTTTAGATAACCCTTTAAATTTTGTAGAAAAGAAACACGTTCCCGCCCCCACACATGCCAGTAAGAAACAGCCGGATTATCGGCGAAAATATTGCTGGTTCCATCCCCGTAATGCAGATCGAAATCAATAATTAATGCCTTTTCTATCTTTCCCTGCTGAAATAGTTTTTGCACGGCAATGGCTATATTGTTAAAATAACAGAAACCCCAACTTGAATCCGGGCTGGCGTGGTGACCCGGCGGCCTACATAATGCAAAGGCGGCCTCCCCGCCCCAGGATATCTCTGCAGCCGTGATCGTTGCCCCGGCAGCTAAGAGGGCCATCGAGAAAACAGCATCTTCCCTGCGCACGCTTTCAAGATGGGAACGGCTGTGAACCAGAAGCACATCCTTCTCGGTAGATGGCGAAGGCTCGAAGAGCGGGTATTTCCTTCGGACAAGATCCAAAGCATGATCCAGCCGCCCATAAGAAGCTGCAGGATCCCCGACATACATCTCCAGGAATGATCTATGAAATACAACCTTCATTCTTAGCGGGTACTTAAAAAACCCTTTCCCCCCTTTTTTTAATAATTCAGGCATAACTAAACCCTATACCATCGAAACCAAAAACGCCGAACTCCCCAAAGCCAATATACTTTTTTAGCCTATTCAAGGGAAAAATCATACAAATATTTTATATGTTTTGTTCTCCTCATAAAATACTTCTGTGCTAACACTAGATAACCTGCAAAAAACAAATGAATTAACAGTCACGAATAAATAATAGGGTAAAAAGAATGTATTAAAAGCAAATAGTACTTTATACCCATGTATCTTGGTGTAAAGCGAAAATACCGTGTGAGAAAGATGCCTATTATGTTATATGAATGTTGCTTTTTATTCAGTTTTGTTATAAGCTATTGGCAATATTTTTTTTACAATTGTCTGTTAATTCCCACTACTCTGTCTATATTATGCTGTTGCCACCTTGCCCGCGCTGCAAATTAAAATAATGGGGGCGATTATAATGGTTCTGGCATCCCCGCAACCATTTTGGGCCATATTGTTACCGGTAATCGGAGCAATAGCAATTCGCCTGACAAACGATTACAATGCACGTTTGCGCAACATATTAGCAGTAACCAGCATCTCCCTCGTTTTTATTACTGTAGCCGGCATGTTGCCGTCTATACTCGCCGGGAAAACAATCGAATTCGGATTGTTGCAGATGCTGGGAAGCGTAGGTATATTTTTCCGGGTTGATGCCCTGGGAATGGTTTTTAGTTTGGTTGCATCGGCTTTGTGGATTTTATCAACCATCTATTCCATCGGCTATATGTCACGCGAACACAATCAGAAAAGTTATTTCGTATTTTTTGTCCTCTCCTGTAGCGCAATCATGGGTATTGCTTATGCAAGCAACCTTTTCACTCTCTACATTTTTTATGAGTACCTGACAATCTGCACTTATCCGCTGGTAGTTCATACACAGACAACGGAAGCAACCAGAGCAGGTATTAAGTATATCTGTTACGGCCTCGCCGGGGATGCTCTACTATTCGTATCTCTGTTTTTAATAAATTACCTGGCAGGAACGTTGGAGTTTATGCCCGGGGGTATTTTCAGCTCTATTGCCGGAGATAAAACGGATCTGCTAACCATCCTCTTTATTTTATTAACAGCCGGCTTCGGCATAAAAGCGGCGATTATACCGCTGCATTCTTGGTTGCCGGGCGCAATGGCGGCCCCGACACCGGTCAGTGCCCTTCTTCATGCCGTTGCCGTCGTCAAAGCAGGGGTGTTTGGCATTCTTAGGGTTTTATATTTCCTTTACGGTGTGCAACTTCTTAGCGTGCTTAAGGCCACAGATATCCTGGCCATTGTGGTCGGTTCTACCATCATTATCGGTTCGATCATGGCTATTAAGCAAGATATTTTAAAGCTGCGCCTGGCTTATTCCACAATTGGCCAATTGGGGTACATCACTCTGGGTGCATTGATGCTTAACCCGGCCGGGCTAACAGGAAGCCTAGTGCATATAATCAATCACGCCCTGCTTAAAATTACCCTTTTTTTCTGTGCCGGAGCCATTATTACAGTAACAGGAAAAACAAGGATCAATGATCTGCACGGCATCGGCAGAACAATGCCACTGACGATGCTGGCTTTCACCATAGGCAGTTTGGGATTGATGGGCATTGTTCCCATCAACGGTTACATCAGCAAATATTATCTTTTAGCGGGGGGCCTGGAAAGTGGTAAGGCTATATTTGCCTATATCATTCTAGCCAGCAGTCTTTTAAACGCTATCTATTATCTGCCGATTATCATCAACGCCTACTTTAAAAAAGGTTTATTTGAAAAACCTAAACTGTTTGAAGCACCGCCCACCATGCTCGTACCTATCATTTTATTGGCAGTTATCTGCATTGCGCTCGGCCTGTTTGCCGGCTCAACGACCATTCCCTTCGTTGAACCGATCGTCAATTCGGTATTTTAACTCCGGGGAGGAATCAAAATGCCTTCATTAGGTAGTGATATTACCTCAACAATACCAGTTTGGGCTGTTTTAGCGCCGTTTATTGCTGCCTGCACCATATATATTGTTTCTTATATCCCCTGCCTTAAAGGGGCCCGCGATCATCTCGTTATCACCGGCACTTCTACACCGTTGCTCTTGGCGGCAATTATCTACCCGGCAGTAGCATCCGGCAAGATATATTTCAAGCATTTTAACATTCTTCCGCCGGTAGGCCTGGCTTTCCGCATCGATAAGCTCGGCATCTTCATGGGATTACTCTTTAGTTTTTTTGCCCTGGTTATTGCCGTCTATATGTTGAGTTATTTTCGCGGAAAAGAAAATACCACCCGTTTTTACATTTTTTTCTTGCTGGCCGCCGCCGGTTGCCTGGGCGTCGTTTTTAGCGGCAATATGTTTACACTGTTTTTATTTTTCGAATTTATGTCCCTGATGTTTTTTGCCTTAGTTGCTCAAGAAGCTACATCCAAAGCTTATGCTGCCAGCATGAAATTTTTCTTTATGACTATTATTGCCGGCGTCTCCCTTTTCTGGGCAATTAGCATCATCTATAGGGTAACGGGCAACCTCGATTTCGGCACCGGCAGCCCGGTAGTCATCGGCTCTCCTTTGTTGCTTACCGCTTTTATCTGTTACCTGATCGGTTTTGGGATTAAGGCCGCGCTGGTGCCGCTTCACCTGTGGATGCCGGATGCCTATGCCGCCTGCCCCATCCCGGCAGCAGCCTTATCTTCGATGATCATGCTCAAAACCGGCGTCTACGGTTTAATTCGTGTCTTCTACGATCTATACGGCCCCGACTTTATCAGGGGAAACGGTTGGCAACAGATTATTCTGGCTCTGGCCGCATTTAGCATCATCTATGGTTCCATGTGTGCCCTTGTCCAGGATGATCTAATCCGTCGATTGGCCTACTCCGGGATAGCCCAGGTTAGTTATATCATCCTTGGGTTGGCGATGCTCAGTGAAAATGCTTTCACCGGCCTACTCTATCATATCATGGCCCACGCCTTCATGAAAGGCTGTCTCTTTCTCTGTGCCGGCGCTATTATAATGCAAACAGGCAAAAGAAAAATCAGCGAGCTGGGCGGCGTCGGTCTAGAGATGCCCCTGGTAATGATCGCTTTTACCATCGCCGGTATCAGCGCAGTAGGTATCCCGCCTTTTAATGTTTTTATCAGTAAATGGTATTTAAGCCTGGGAGCATTGGATATTCAACAACCGTTAATTATTGTTTTACTGCTGGTCAGCAGCATCATGAACGCCGCCTATTACCTGCCTATCTCCATAACAGCATTTTTTGGCAGCCATAAACGTTCGATACCATCGCCGGAAGGAAACACCGTTGAAAGAATTGGGCCGGAGGTCACACTTCCAATTATTATTTTAGCCTTGGGGGCTTTTATATTCACTTTGGCTCCCCAAAACTGGCCTCTAAATCTAATCAAGGATATCGCTCAAAATATTTTCTAGATAGTATCTTGACCCATAAATTAATAGATATTAAAAAACGTTCATTGTAACTTTTAATTTAATTATTGGGTGGCGGTTTCCTAAAAATACTTG
>JAAZMI010000009.1 GCA_012798895.1 Bacillota bacterium | reverse complement strand
TACTGGGAAAATAAGTATGTTCTCAACTGCGGGGCGGTGCGTCTGAACGGCCTCGTGTACATCTTCTACCGGGCTGTGGGCGAAGACGGGGTGTCACGCCTTGGCCTCGCTACCAGCAGGGACGGCCTGAAGATCGAAGAACGTTTTCCTGAACCTGTTTTTGTGCCGGAGCATGAAAGCGAGGAGATGGGCTGTGAAGATCCACGTTTGACGATTATCGATGGGCGGGCCTATATGCTCTACACTGCGTATGATGGGGTTACCCCCCAGATTGCCCTGGCTTCTTTGGCGGTCGATGATCTGCTTAATCAACGCTGGCAGCAGTGGCATCGCCATGGCCTTGTTTTTCCCGGCTTGCCCAACAAGGATGCCATTCTGTTCCCAGAGAAATTTGACGGCAAACTGGCTATGTACCATCGCATTATCCCCAGTATCTGGATTGCCTTTGCTGATACGCTGGAGGCCCCCTGGCCGAAGGAAAAGCACTATATCGTGCTCGGAACCCGTTCCGGCATGATGTGGGATGCCCTGAAGATTGGCGCCGGGGCCCAGCCTTTAAAGACGAAATACGGATGGTTATTGATCTACCATGGTGTGGATTACAGCCTCTGTTACCGCCTCGGTGTTTTCCTTACTGCACTGGATGATCCGACAGAGGTGCTCTACCGCTCGCCCAACCCTGTGTTGGAACCGGAAACTTCCTATGAGGTGGGCGTTTTCGGGCAGAGCTGGGTGCCCAATGTAGTTTTTACTTGTGGTGCGGTGCCTGCCGAGGATAAGGAGATCCTCTCTGCGGAAGACGAGATACTCGTCTACTATGGTGGGGCGGATACGGTAATCGGGGTGGCCAGCGCCACCGTGGGAGATCTAATCCCGGAAAAATTTCGCGTCGAACCGCAGATAAAATAGAGAATGAAGAGCGGGGTATCCGGGCAGTGTACATTTAACGGCCGGCCCCTTCTACAAAGAGGGGGCGGCACACGTTTCTCTTTTCCCGACATAGAATAAAATAAAAAGTGAGGGATGGCCATGGGGGAAAAAAGAAAATTGCGCCGGGTTTTCCCCGGTTCGAACTCTGCCCGTGGTTTTTTTTCTTTTTTTACAGAGATTGCCGGCCCTGCTGCCAATAGGGTTTTGGTTCTTAAAGGAGGCCCGGGTTGCGGCAAATCGACCTTTATGCGGAAGATCGGTGCTACGCTGCAGGAAAACGGATACGATCTGGAATACCACCACTGTGCCTCCGACAGTCAATCATTGGATGGCCTCCTTGTTCCGGCTTTGGGTGTTGCCCTGATCGATGGTACCTCGCCGCATGTTTTTGATGCCCCCTCCCCGGGGGTAATCGGAGAGACGATCGATCTGGGCCGTTTTGTGGACCGGCCTGCCTTGCGGGAGAACAAGGAACGGATTTTCGAACTTCAGTCGGAAGTAGGGAGGCTCTTTAAGCAGGCACACCGGATGTTGGCGATCACTGGAGTCTTCCGCGAATCCTTGGAAAACTGTTACAGCATGGAAGACGTCTTGGACCGGGGGGCCCGGGACCGCTTCACCCTGGAACTCTTAGAAGAGATCCTGGGCGGGAAGATGAAAGAGAAAGAGGGGACGGTGCGCCGGCTCTTTGCTTCGGCCATTACCCCGCAGGGTTGGGTCCACCACCTGGATACCCTGCTCGAACCCCAAACTAAAGTGTATCTTTTCGAGGGTGCGTCCAGCACCGAGAAGAGCAGGATTATCGAAAGGATCCTCGCTGCATCAATCTGGCGTGGTTTCCATGTAGAAGCCTATCACTGTGCGCTCAACCCGGAGAAAATCGATCACCTCATTATTCCGGAACTCGGCACGGCTATCGTCAATAATTTTACCCCCCACCGGCTCGTCTCTCCCCTGGTTTGCCGGAAGATCGATAGCGGGGAATTTATTGCCGCTCTGCCCCCGGAAAAGCAGCTGGAAAGAGATCGTCTTTTGTCCAGGTTCAATCAGGTTTTGGAAGAAGCCATCGGTTTTCTAGCTCGGGCTCGCTCCGTCTACCAGGAATTGGAGGGCCACTACATATCACGGATGGATTTCGCGGCGGCAGACCAACTTTGCCGGGAGACGACGGCACGCCTGTTGGAAGAAACGCATACTTAATACTACTTTCTAAAAAGCGTATCTGGGTATCTGCCGGGGCGGAAGCAGCCTGCTGCAAGCTGGGATTAAAGCTATCTTCGTGTAAGGAGTAAGGAGAGGGATGACGATAGAGGGCCTGCCTAATCTTTCTACCATAAACGCAATATTTTGGGCCTATGTTCTCGGTTCTGTGCCGTCCGGTTTTCTGGTGGGGATGCTTTGGCAGAAAGATCCCCGGGCCGTGGGCAGCGGTAATCCGGGTAGTGCCAACGTTTTCCGTTTTATTTCCCCTTTAGCTGGGGTACTGAATTTTCTATTGGATGTAGGTAAAGGCTACCTCGCGGTATTATTGGCATGTGCAATGTCGAAAGAAAGCCTGGTACCTTTTTTGGCCGCCGTAGCGGTCGTTGCCGGCCATAATTGGATGTTGTTTCTAAAATTCCGCGGCGGCAAGGGGCTAGCCACCTCTGTTGGCGCTCTCTCCTACCTCTCGCCGGCAGCTATCCCGGCGGTGATCGCCGTGATGGCCATCTTGATCTTACTGTTGCGTGACAGCAACACTGCTGCCGCCGTGGGGATCCTCTCTTTGCCATTTTACCTGCTCTATGTTTTCGGTTGGGCCCAATTTTTCGCCGGAGTTTTCTGGGTGGCCCTAATCGTGATCAAGTTTTGGCCGGATCTACAGGCCTATAGATCCGGCCGCCGTTGTTTGTTTTAATAGTTTGTTATAAAAAAAGCTGTTTTAACTGTCTATGCGGGTGTGCAGAGATAGAATTATCGCTCTGTTTTAAATAATGTGGATTGAAGATCACGGAGCATCTTCTGGTATTCTTGCTGGATCTGTAAGCTTATCTCTTCCCACTGCGGGAGCTGTATAATGTTGAATCCGGCCAGTGCAGAGCCTTCAATCCCTTCTGCCGCCAGTTTTTCCCGCATTACTTTGGTTCTGTCCTCTTCCAGTGCAGCCTTCTGCTCCTGCAGTTTGCGGCGTTGGCTGCGGTGGATCTCTTCTGCTTTCCGGCAGGCCCGTTTTGTTTCGGCGTCGTCTTTCATAAGTAGAATGGCCTCGAGGATGGCGGGGGTGTTTTCGAGATCCATTGTAGAGGTAACTACCTGCAGAAAGGCTTTCAGGGCAGCCTTCCTGTTCTCTTCCGGGTAACGCTCCAGGCTCTCCTTAATTTTCTCCGCTTTGGTTTTACCCTGCAGAAAAGAATTTCCCAGGGAGATGGCAGCTTGTGTATACCTCTGTTGTTCGATCTCCACTGTTTCTTTATTGCCGCGGGCGTCCATTTTCTCTACTCTCTCCATCGCGATCTCCAGGGCCGATTTCATCTTTTTCAGGGCTCATCAACTCCTTAAAGTAATTAAAAAATATGGTATAATAAGATTTGACAAAAAAGGAGGTTCTCTTGGGATGAAAATAACAGATAAATTGTACGGCTACTTTTGGCGTGGCAGCGGGAACAATTGCAATACATATATTTTTGCCGGGGAGAAAACGATCATCTTCGATCCCGGGCATATCCAGAACGAACTTGGCGAGAGATGTTTCGAAAGGCTGCTGGCCGGCATGGATCAAGATGGATTTAGCATCGAACAGTTGGACCTGATCATCTGTACACACAGCCATACTGATCATTGCGAAGCTGCAGCGGCAATTAAAGAAGAAAAAGAGATCCTTTTAGCCATGCATCAGGCTGAAGAAGAGCACATGGAGACCATTGCTCGTTTTTTTATGCAGATGACCGGTAAAAAACCTGCTCTACCCCAGATAGATATTTTCCTGCAAGAAGGTGAGCTGGAGATTGGTGGAAAGGACAAGATCCAGGCCCTGCACACACCCGGCCATTCGCCCGGTTCCCTAAGTTTTTATTTCCCGGGGGAACGTGCTTTGATTACAGGTGATGCTGTTTTTCATGGAAGCATCGGCCGCACAGATTTTCCCGATGGCAATCTGGAGGCTTTGGGGAAATCTGTGCAAAAGCTGGCCCAGCTCGAAGATGTAGAATGGTTGTTGCCGGGGCATATGCAGCCTGTTCATGGCCAGGCAGCGGTCCAAAAAAATTATCAGCTCATCCGGCGGATGTTTTTTTAGGTACGTTGCAATTCTAAATTATGGAATTTTGTACTGCATTTTGTACTGCAAGGTTAATTTCGACATAGGGCGGGGAAACCCTCTTAAAAGATAGGTTTGGAAGGATTTATCACGGTATAAACAGAAATAATATTTAAAGGGCGGTTAAAAAGGGGGAGGCGCTTGTGCAGCAGGTGGAATATAGCTTGGAAAAAGGTTTGATCGGCATCATTGCAGATACACATGTGCCGACTCGTGCCACCTCCCTGCCCCCGAAGCTCTTCGACCTTTTCGCCGAAGTGGATCTCATCTTGCATGCCGGAGATCTGGAAGAAGAGAGCGTACTTACGGAGCTGGAGGCTTTGGCGCCGGTGGAGGCCGTGGCGGGGAACATGGATCCTCTGGGTTTAAGGCGGAAATTGGGTCTGGAAAAGATCATCCACTTCGATGAGGTTTCTTTGGGTCTCATACATGGTGCCGGTTTGCCGCGCGGCCGCCTGCAACCGATCTCGCAAAGATTCGTGGGGTGGGATCTTCAGGGGATCGTATTTGGGCACAGCCATATCCCTTTTTGCGGCTACTACAAGGGCATCCTTTTCCTGAATCCAGGTTCTCCTGCCGAGCCACGGGGCGGTAGCCGGCCAACCTGCGCCCTGCTGCGGGTTAAAGGGCCGCGCCTTCAGGCGAAGATTTTCGATCTGGAGGAAAACAGTTTTAATACATAGAAGGGGTTATTAAGGATAATTTTTTGGAGGTTTTTTTCTTGGGTATTCTGATTGCTGGAGTATCTCCACACCCGCCGATGCTAATACCGGAGATCGGCGGCCGGGAGATCGACAAAATACGCCGGACGGCGGAGGCTCTAAAAAAACTTAGTGCAGAGATTGCTTCTCGTCAACCTGAAACCGTTGTCTTCATCACTCCCCACGGCCCGATGTTCCAAGAGGCGCCGGCTGTTCTTGCCGATGAAGAATTGGCCGGTGATTTCAGCGCTTTTCGTGCCCCCGGGGTTATCCTGAGGGCACAAAATGATCTGGAGTTGGTACAGGCGCTTGCCGGCGAAAGTCGTAAGGAGGAGATTGAGGTAATCCTTCTGCGAAGAGGCGAACAGGACTTCTTGCGGGAAGAAATTTCTCTCGATCACGGTGTAACAGTCCCTTTATATTTTATGCAGGAAGCGGGGACGGCACAGCGTTGTGTGGCTATCACTTTTGCCCCGCTTTCCTTCGATGCCCTTTTTCGCTTCGGGCAAGCCTTACAGAGGGCGATCTCAGTCGTTGACCGGAAAGCGGCTATCGTGGCCAGCGCCGATCTGTCGCACCGCCTAACCCGAAGCGCGCCCGCAGGCTACCATCCCCGGGGCCGGGAGTATGATGACCTGGTTGTAGAGAGCCTGACGCATTACCAGGTCGAAAAATTATTATCGATAGATAAAGAGCTGGTTTCTGATGCCGGGGAATGCGGGCTGCGTTCCTTGCTCATCCTTCTGGGCAGCCTCTCCGGGTTACCGGTTCAATCGCAGCTGCTATCCTATGAAGGCCCCTTTGGTGTAGGTTACCCGGTGGCTCTGTTCACGCTGCCAGCACAACACACGGGCCCGGATAAGAGGGTAAGTGGAGATGGATAAAAAAGATAGAGATTACAGGGGGAGCATCTATACTTATATTGCTCGCCGCTCCCTCGAGAGCCGGTTGAAAGGAACGACCTTTACTTTTCCCCGTGATCTGCCTGCTGTACTCCGGCAACCGGGAGCTGCCTTTGTTACCCTAAAAAAAGGGGGCGTTCTGAGAGGTTGCATCGGAACGATCAGCCCCACTAAAGAAACCCTGGCAGAGGAGATCGCTACCAATGCCATCAGCGCCGCCCTGAACGATTCCCGTTTTCCACCGGTTTCCCCGGGCGAGGTGGAGATGCTCAGCTACAGCGTAGATGTCCTCACTACGCCGGAAAAGGTGGAGAGCCCTGCGGAGCTTGATCCCCGGCATTATGGAGTAATCGTGTGCTCCGGCAGGCGAATTGGCTTGCTTCTGCCTGCCTTGGAAGGGATAGACACCGCCGAAGAACAGTTGGCTATTGCCAAAGAGAAGGCCGGCATCCGGCCGGGCGAAAAGGCGGATATTTTTCGCTTTACCGTTCAGCGTTACAGCTAGTTTGTTTTATAAGATCCAAAGATCAAAATGTTTTACAACATTGCTGCAAGTTGCAGGGCCAGTCGGCGGCATTTATTGCGCCGGGAGGGAGGAAAAAGAGATGCAGGAGGCAAGTTTCTATTCGCGAGAGGGCGAGAAGATATTATGTACACTCTGTCCGCAAGAATGCCGGCTTAAAGAAGGGCAGACGGGGATCTGCGGCGTGCGCCGCGTGGAAGGAGGCCGGCTAATCACCACTAACTATGGTCTCTGTGCGGCCTTGGCACTCGATCCCATCGAAAAGAAACCCCTCTATCATTTTTATCCGGGGTGGAAGATCCTCTCTCTGGGCACTGTCGGCTGCAATCTCAACTGTTCTTTCTGCCAGAATTGGAGCCTGGCCCGCAATGAAACGGGGCGGGAGGCTGAATATATCGCCCCGGAGAAGATCTTGGCGTTTCTAGAGGGGCAACCGGCCAGAGGGCAGTTGGGGGTAGCCTATACCTACAATGAGCCTACGGTTTGGTACGAATTCGTACGCGAAACCGCTGAAATCATCGCGGTAGAGGGCTACCAAAATGTATTGGTGACCAATGGATTGATCAAAAAAGAGCCGCTAAAAGAGCTGCTACCCTTTATCGGGGCCCTGAATGTCGATGTAAAGGCTTTCCGGGAAGATTTCTACCGCCGCCATTGCCGGGGCAGGGGATTTAAAGAAGTCTTGCGCACTGTAGAACAGGCTCTATCCACCTGCCACGTAGAGCTAACTTATCTTTTGATCCCCGGCTTAAACGACAGCGCGGAAGAGATAAAAGAATTTGTCGATTGGGTAGTCTCCCTGGACCGGAAGGTCCCCGTTCACTTTAGTCGTTACTTTCCACAATATCGCCTCTCCCTTCCTCCTACTCCCCTCGAAACTCTGTACCGGGCCTGGGGGACGGCTCACGAAAAACTGTCTTATGTCTATCTGGGCAATGTCCAGGACGATGAACGCAGCGCAACCTATTGCCCATCCTGCCGGAAGCTGTTGATCAGCCGCGCCGGCTATAGCCTGCGAAACTTGGGCCTGGAAGATAAAAGATGTAGATACTGTGGTCATACTATCCGGCTGACAGGGCATATCTATGGAGAGGGGGGCGGTTAGGGGAGAGGTTAAGCATCTAACCGGCAGCTTGCCGGGGGATGGCTTCGAGGGAGATGGCAGGTGGCAGAGATCGGCGAAACAATTTTGCGTCATTTTGATGTGGCTGTCATAGTATTCCCTCTTTCTCTTTTTATGTTGGCCACGGGCTTTTTTCTTTCCCGGCGCCTGCAGTTTATACAACTGAGGCACTTTTTTTTGACGGTGCGGACTACTTTGGGCAGCTTGCTGGTGAAAAAAGAGAGACTGCCTGCAGGGGAGATAACCCCCTTTCAGGCGCTGTCCACTGCATTGGCTGCGACTGTGGGGACGGGAAATATTGCCGGAGTGGCGACGGCTATCTATTTAGGGGGGCCCGGGGCCGTTTTCTGGATCTGGGTCTCTGCTTTTCTGGGTATGGCTACAAAATACAGCGAGATATTGCTGGCCGTGCATTACCGGACGCGGATCAAAAATGAGATCGTGGGCGGGCCGATGTACTACCTGGCCGGGGGCCTAAAAAGCCCCCTTATGGCTGTTCTCTTTGCCCTTTTCGGTTCTCTGGCTGCTTTTGGCATCGGCAATATGGTCCAGGCCAACTCTGTGGCTGATGCTGTGCAAGCCAGCTTTGGGGTTCCCGCCTTTCTTACAGGGCTTCTCTTGTCTTTTTTCAGCGCGTTGATCATCCTTGGGGGCATCAGGCGCATTGCCCGCGTTGCCTCTGCCCTCGTTCCCCTGATGGCTTTCTTCTATGTGGCAGGAAGCTTGATTATTCTCATCTCCTTCCGGCAGCAGCTTCCCGGCGTGTTGGTCGATATCTTTGCCTCTGCTTTCCGGGGCCGGGCCGCAGCAGGCGGTTTTGCCGGGGCCACTGTTCTTGGAGCCTGGCGCTATGGCATTTCCCGGGGAATATTTACTAATGAGGCCGGCCTGGGAAGTGCCCCCATTGCCCACGCTGCGGCACGCACCCCCCATCCAGTCAGCCAGGGTCTGTGGGGGATAATGGAAGTCTTTATCGATACCCATTTCATCTGTACCCTCACCGCCTTAGTTTTGTTGGCGACCGGTGCCTGGCAAACGGGGCTGGAGGGGGCTTCTATGGCAGTGGAAGCCTTTAATCGAGGCTTGCCCGGCAACGCAGGACACTATGTGGTCTCCCTGGGGTTGATATTTTTTGCTTTTACCACGCTGCTTAGTTGGTCATATTATGGTGAAAAATGTTTGGAATACCTTTTGGGGAACCGGGCGGTACGTTTCTACCGCTTTCTCTGGATTATTCTAATTTTCATCGGTGCCGTTAGCCATCTGCAGGCAATCTGGACCGCTGCCGATATCCTGAATGGGTTGATGGCTCTGCCCAACCTGGTGGGGCTTTTAGGTTTAAGTGGTGTAATATGTAGGATTACAAAGGATTATTTTTGTAAAAGGGATTAAAAGTTACATTGTAAAAGGAATTTAGAACAAGTAAGTAGAATAAAAAATGTGTAGCCATGCTGGAAAATGGGGAGCCAAAATAAAAATGTGGGAACAGATTCTTGCCGGCATCAGTCATCTTCACCTTGGGTGGCGTGATCTTATCGATATCATCATTGTCACCTATATTTTTTATCGCCTTATTCTGATTATTAAGGGCACAAGGGCGGAACAACTGGTCAAAGGGTTGATTATCCTCTTGATCGCCTGGGCAGCCAGCGGCATACTGGGTTTAAAAACTATTAATTGGCTCTTGCAGGGTTTGATGACGGTTGGCTTGATCGCTATACCCATTATATTCCAGCCAGAGCTGCGCAAAGCCTTGGAACAACTGGGCCGCGGGACATTATTCCAGAGGCCCCTTTATGAATTCGAGGACAATGATTCTCTGGGTATGTTGGACGAACTCTTCAAAGCGATCCCGGTGCTCGTAAAAAAAAGAATTGGGGCACTCATTGTTTTGGAGAGGGAGACGGGCTTGAAAGATATTATGGAGACGGGCATAAAAATTGAAGGTATCGTTACGGCAGAGCTTGTAATCAATATTTTTATGCCCCGCAGCCCTTTGCATGACGGTGCGGTTATTATTCAAGAAAATATTTTGGCAGCAGCGGGCTGTTTTCTACCATTGACAGAAAACCCAAACCTGAGCAAAGAATTGGGGGCACGGCACCGTGCCGCGATCGGAATAACGGAGATCTCCGATGCGCTGACAATCATCATCTCTGAAGAGACGGGCGTGATCTCCTTGGCCCACAACGGCAAATTAACCCGTTACTTGGACGAAAAGACGCTGCGCAGCACGCTGCTTAACTTCTATTTTAAGAAGACGAAAAGGAAAAGCTTTTCCAGTTATCTCCCCTGGAGGTTTGGCGAGCCACATGAAGACGAGGTTTAGATTTACAGACAACCCCAATTTTACGAAAATACTCTCTCTTTTCCTGGCCATCATTGTCTGGTTTATCGTTACGGGAAATAAACGGGATGCCCTTGGTTTGGAAGTGCGCCGCACCTTTACCAATATCCCTCTTTATTACCGTAACCTGGGTGAAGATCTAATTGTAATGGACCTGGAAGAGAGCATTACCCTTTCTTTGCAGGGTACTCCGCAGGCTTTTGACGGGTTAACACCTGCCGATCTCGAAGCATATGTTGATCTTAGCGGCAAGCAGAAAGGGCGGCATGAGATGCGTGTCTATGCTGCGGCACCCTCCGGCGTGGGTGTCATCGGCGTATCCCCGGCGAGGGTAAGGGTTTTGCTGGAGGATCTGGTTACAAGACAGATGTCGGTGGAGAGCAGCCTGCTGGGGCGTCCTGCCGACGGGAAAGTCATTGAAGAGATCAATTTTACTCCCGAAGAGGTATTCATCAAGGGGCCCCGCAAACAGGCCGATCTTGTACAAAAGGTGATCTTCCATCTGGAGATCGACAACGCCAAGGGGAGCATCGTGAGTAGTGTCCGTGTCTACCCCGTAGACAGCCGCGGGAACATCGTGCCGGGCGTGAAGGTAACGCCCGATCTTGTAGAGGTGGCCGTAAATTTCGGTTTGCCTCAAAAAGATCTGCCGGTGAAGGCTGTTTTTAAAAATAACGGTAAGATTGTAGAGAAGGCGGTTATCGAACCCCCATTGGTCAAAGTGAAGGGGCCTCCGGATCTTTTAGCTGAAACCGCCTGCCTTTTTACGGAGGAGATCGATCTCGCCCCGCGCCCTGCAATTTTTTCCGTGGAGATTCCCCTGGTATTTCCAGAAGGTATTCTTCCCGAAAAAATCGAATCTGTACGGGTACAGGTCTTTCTGGCCGGCCATTAGGCTGCCGGAGATAGTATAGAATCTACAAATATAGAATTTACAATTAGACATGAAAAAAACTATAAACATACAGACATGCTTCTTCAATTTCAATGAAAACCGTTCTGTTGGGGGTGAACTTTATGAGTAAATTATTTGGCACCGATGGTATCCGCGGGTTGGCAAATAAGGAGCTGACCCCTGAATTGGCCTTTAAAATGGGCCGTATCGCCGCCTTCCTGCTGGGAGGCGAAGCGGAATCTCCGCCTGCCGAACGCCGTTTTTTTTTATTGGGCCGCGATACGCGTCTCTCCGGGAATATGTTGGAAGGAGCACTAGTGGCCGGCATTACCTCTGCCGGTGCGGATGTGCGCCTTTTGGGGGTGCTTTCGACCCCGGCCGTGGCTTATCTAAGCGACCGGCTGGGAGCTGCAGGGGCGGTGATGATCTCCGCTTCGCACAACCCGGTGGGGGATAACGGCCTTAAATTTTTTAGCGGGTCGGGTACTAAACTCCACCCGGAACAGGAAAAAGAGGCGGAAAGACTCTATTTTCAAGCAGAAGATCCCTTTCCCCGCCCGACGGGGGCGGCTATTGGGCGTGTTTGGCGTGCCGAGGAGGCAGTAGAAGATTATTTGAACTTCCTGAAAGAAAATTCTCCCTCTTTACAGGGCCTGAAGATCGCCTTGGATTGTGCTTACGGTTCACTGGCCAAGAGCGCCCCCCGGCTGTTTGAGGAATTAGGGGCGGAAGTCTATGCTTTGAACAGCGACCCTGCCGGGGAAAAGATAAATGTGGACTGTGGCTCCACAAACCCCGTCCCGCTTCAGAATGCCGTGTTGGAAAAAGGGGCCCACCTGGGATTGGCTTTTGACGGGGATGGGGACCGCCTCATCGCCGTCGATGAAAAAGGAGCGGTGGTCGATGGCGATGCCATCATGGCTGTTTATGCTTCCTACTTGCAGGAAGACAACCGGTTGCGTGGCAACAAGATCGTAACCACTGTGTTAAGCAATGGCGGTTTAGAGCTGGTCGGAGCAGAAAAAGGGTTTGATGTCCTGCGCACCAAGGTGGGTGATCGCCATGTTTTTAGAGAGATGCAGCGCGGCGATTACGTCTTGGGCGGGGAACAATCGGGACATATCATCTTTGCAGATCTGCTGCCGACAGGAGACGGGCTTTTAACCTCCCTGCAACTTTTGCAGGTCATGGTGGAAAAAGGCGCGTCACTTTCCAGCCTGGCCGCGATCATGCCACGCCTGCCGCAATTGCAGGTTAATTGTGCGGTGCGGGACAAAAAAGGTTGGGAGACGAACCCGCGCATCGAAAATTCCATCAAGCAGGTGGAGGAAAAATTAAATGGCAGGGGGAGGGTCCTGGTCCGTGCTTCAGGAACAGAGCCGCTGATCCGCATCATGCTGGAGGGACCGGACGAGGCCCAACTACAAAAACTTTCCCGGACGTTGGCTCAAGTGATCGTGGAGGAGATGGGCGTACAGCCCTCATAAGCATACTGGAGGAATAAAGATGTGTGGAATTATTGGTTACATAGGTGGAAAACAAGCCTACCCTATCCTCATCGAGGGTCTGCATAAACTGGAATATAAAGGATACGATTCGGCCGGGATTGCGGTACAGGGTCCGGATAGCCTAAAAATCATTAAAACCAAAGGCAAAGTGTCCCATCTGGAGGAGAAAGCAGGGGAAGGATTCCCAGTGGGGTTCGCGGGGTTCGGCCACCTGCGCTGGGCTACGCACGGGGCTCCTTCGGAGATCAATGCCCATCCCCAAAAAGCTTGCTCCGATGATTTTGCCCTCGTCCACAACGGCATCATAGAAAATTATCTATCTTTGCGTCGTTGGCTGGAAAGTGAAGGGCATCGCTTTGTTTCCGAAACCGACACGGAAGTGATTGCGCACCTCATCGAACATTACTACAGGGGAGACCTGCTCGAAAGCGTGCAGGAAGCCATAAAAAAGGTTACCGGCTCTTTTGCATTGATTGCCGGCTACCGGGATGAAAAGGACAGGCTGGTCTGTGCCCGCAAAGATCTTCCCCTAATGATTGGGCTGGGGGGGGAGGAGAATTTTATCAGCTCCGATCTGGCGGCCCTCCTGCCCCATACGCGCAAGATCCACATCCTCGAAGACGGGGAGACAGCGTTGGTTACTGCTTCCGCTGTAAAAATATACAACACGGACTGCACAGTGCTGCAAAGGAAGGCCCAGGAGATTACTTGGGATGTAACCTCTGCCGAAAAAGGCGGTTACGAACATTTTATGCGCAAAGAGATCATGGAACAACCGCAGGCCCTGCGTGAGACGATGCGCGGGCGGCTGCTGGAGGGTGGCAGGAAGATCAACCTTGCTGAACTGGATTTTGCGCCGGAAGAGATAGAGAAGATCTCTAAAATATTCATCGTGGCCTGTGGTACCGCTTACCATGCCGGCCTGGTGGGCAAATATCTTCTGGAAAAAATCCTGCGTATCCCGGTGGAGGTCGATGTCGCCTCGGAGTTTCGTTACCGGGATCCCCTGCTGTGCGCAGATACTCTCGTGATCGTGATCAGCCAATCCGGAGAAACAGCGGATACCCTTGCTGCGCTTAGGCTGGCCCGGGAGAGAGGCCAACAGGTGCTGGCCATCACCAATGTGGTGGGCAGCTCTGTGGCACGAGAGGCCGATAAGGTTTTTTTCACCTGGGCCGGGCCGGAGATTGCAGTGGCTTCCACCAAGGCCTACCTCACGCAGTTGTTTTCCTTGTACCTGCTTACTTTCTACCTTGCCCAAGAGCGGGGCGCAATGGAACAAATAGAGCTGCAGAAAGCGGGGGAGGCTCTCTATAACCTCCCGGACCAAGTAGAGGAAATCCTAAACCGGGAAAAAGAGATCCCCGGGATTGCCTCCTACCTTAGCCGCTGGGAGAGCGCTTTCTTTATCGGACGCAACCTGGACTTTGCCGTGGCCTTGGAAGGAGCACTGAAACTGAAGGAGATCTCCTACATCCATGCCGAAGCCTACGCCGCCGGCGAGCTGAAACACGGTGCTCTCGCCCTCATCGTCGAGGGGATACCGGTCGTCGCCCTTGCCATTCAGGAAACCGTTCTGGAAAAATCTCTAAGCAATATCAAAGAGATCAAGGCCCGGGGAGGCTACGTATTCTGTTTTGCCCGCGAAGGCATGGAGGCCCTCGCCAGCGAAGTGGATAGCATCTTCTACCTGCCCTCCACCCTGGACGATATCTTCCTGCCCATGTTAGCCGTCATTCCGCTGCAGTTTCTGGCCTACTATACTGCCGTAGCCCGCGGCTGCCCGGTCGATAATCCCCGCAACTTGACCAAAAGCGTCACCGTGGAGTAGCCGAAAAGGCTTTGGAAGAGGTTGGGGGTTGGGGCCCCTCCTGTTTTTATTGCATGTTCTTTTTTAAGTTGCCTATAAATATATCCCTTAATATGTAATATAGAGCAGGTTTGCCATTGCGCAGGGCTTGTGGTTGGTTTATAATTATTGCATGGAGAAAAAAATGTAAAAATGAAGAAAGAAGGTTATATTATGCAGGAGGTTTTTGGGTTTCTACAAGATAACGCTCCTTTTTTTGTCTCTACAGTCGATGAGGGCAATCCCCGGGTGCGGCCTTTTGGTTTTGTGATGGAATTTGAGGGAAAACTTTGGTTTTCTACGAACAACAAGAAAAATGTCTATAAGCAGTTGAAAACAAATCCTTGTGTGGAGATCAGCACGGCATCATCCGATGGAAAATGGATACGGCTTAAAGGAAAAGCCGTATTTGATTCTGACCTTGCGGCCAGGGCCAAGGATAAAGCTATAGAGACAAGCCCCACGCTGGCAAGAATGTACAAGGCGGCGGATAACCCCATCTTCGAGTTGTTTTATCTGGAAGAAGGCGAAGCTACATTTAATTCCCTAGCGACGGGCGAATCAAAAACAGTCAGGCTTTAAAAATGTGCCGCCTGCTGTTCAATTTTGTTTAAAATAAGATAGCTAACCGGTATCTCGCTTTCCCGCATTGGGAACGCTCCTTTCGCGCCAAAATTTTAGATCTGGTTGGCTAAAATCCATTCAATTTAAAAGCCCTGTTATACAGATATTTTTTGTATAACAGGGTTTCATCTAATTAAGGGGTTTGACCATTATTCCCGCACTCGTTATACATATATAGGTATAACGGATAAACATGAAATCATCCATAGAAAAGGTGTTGAAATAGATGCGCCTTGCTATTGTCGCCGGCACACCATCATCTTTCTATTCCCTGTTTGATAAAAAAAGATTCAACCTGCTGCCACCTTAAATTATTTTCGAATTTAAATGTTGGAATAGATTGGGGATGCATTAGAATTAAAATAGAGAAGCCTAGCAGTACAATGAATGAATTTTATACTTTGCAGCCCAGGAGATGTTATTCTCTTTGCAATAGTCTGAAGATCATTTATAATTAAACTATGCAGGAAGCATGGGAAAAAGTAATTTGGGAAAACCCCTTCGCTTCAAAATTTTAGGCCTGGTTAACTAATGCCCGTATGATCTTGAGTTTCGTTCGTGATTATTAATTTTCCAAGAATAAAGGAGGCATGACCCGCGTTGGGAATTAGCGCCCAGGCGGTTGTTGCCCATATTATACAGGAGGAGACGCAATGAGGAGATTTATTGAGAAGGTTGTAAGGGACGAAAAAGGGCAGGCTGCGGTTCTGGTTGCTTTGATGGTGGTGGTTTTAATGGGTCTGGCGGCTTCAGTTATAGATATAGGGGCAGTGCGGCTTTCAAGGGCGAAGATGCAGAGCGCTGCTGATGCTGCAGCATTGGCCGGGGCACAGCACTTGCCAAGTTCAGATCAACAAAATAAAAACAAGGCCATCGGTGCAGCAAAGGATCTTGCCAGATCAAACGGGGTGGGAACAGAAGAGGACATAACGATAAACACGCCTTATAAAGACGATTCGAGCAAGATCGAGGTGATCTGTAGGCAGAATGTTCAGTATACGTTGGCCAGAGTTTTGGGTTTTACAGATGCGGATGTTTTAGCACGCGCCGTTGCGGAGAAAAAGGCAGGGGAGCCGTTTGATTTTGCTATTTTTGCCGGTGGTGATTCCACTTCCGCCAAAGTGGCCTTTAGCGGGGATGATCTGACTGTCAATGGTAATGTTCACTCCAACTCTACTTGTCATATAGCTGATAGGAGAGTCAATATTCCCGGAACCTGCCAGGCCTCAGAATCGATCACTGTCTCGGCGTGCCATGAATGGGAGAAACACAATATCGGGAAAATTATAAGCCCGGTAGTGCAGGGCGGGAGCGAGTATAATCCAATTCTAGCCCCGGTGCCCCGTATCGATATGCCGGATTTTTCCGATCTAATACAGGCAGCAGGTATAGTGCAGCCTGGAGACAAAAATATAGGAAATGATGCCGGCGAAGCGGTTCTTGCAGCGGGCAATATCTATATCAACGGTAATTATTTGACATTTTCAGGCAGTAATTCAGTATGCTTATATTCAGAAAACGGGAATATAGATATTAGAGGCGATAATATAACACTGCATGGCCTGGTGTATGCCCCTGAAGGACAGATAGATATATCCGGCAGCAATATCACTGTATATGGAAGAATTATCGGGAAAACTGTAAATATTAGCGGTAACGATATTGAGGTTTCTCCCAAGGCTGATGATCTGGATGATTTTGCAAGGGGTGGTGTGAAATTAGTGGAATAAGAGCCAAAGATCACCTCCAGCTACAAGGAAAACTTCCGCTCCCCGGCATGGAAGGATGATCTGTCGATGGTGCCGATTTGCTCTCCGGTTATATAGAAAAGATCCGGCTGGACTACGGTAGTTTCCTCTAGGGTAACATCAAGCGGTGCATCAAAGACCTCCCCCTTAGGATCGATCTCCCAAAAATAGTCCTCCAGAATGCGTTGAAGCCGACGGGAGGCAAGTTGGTGTGGGATATTGGATGACGGGTCTTTTGCCAGTACTCCATCCAGGATCTCCAGACGGTAACCCGGCTCTTCCGGTATATTTAAATAATCCTCATAAGTCAGTTTTTTAGCTGGCGCAATCTGATACTCTCCTGTTTTTTCTGCATCGGTAGATATATCCAATGCAGCAAGGACATCGGTAAGCTTGTAACGATACTGTCTGCCTCCCGGCTCAATACAAGGTATCTTCTTGTTTCTGGTATATTTCCAGACTGTCTCCACGGAGAGGTTTAGCTCGGTGGCCAGATCATGGGCCGTTAGATCATGGGCTGTTATCAACTCTGTTCTATCCCCGTCCATCATAGCGCCTCCGCTTACATTATATACGATCGATCAATCAAGGGCAACTAAAGTCAACTAAAAGCAACTAAAAGAAACTGCCCTGGCCAAACCTGTTCTCATTAAAGTCCACTTGGAAAACCGCTACTTGGACCATAAAAGCAGGCAACTAAAAATAACCAGAGATAATCGGCAGCGGCCGGCCTTATTCGAGCATCTGATCGGCATCGGCAGGAATATACATCCCTAATACAGAATACTTTGTAAACAGTTAATTTTCTGTAAAGGGGGGCTTTAAGTGGAGAAGGTTTGGCAGGATAAGCTGCAGGACGGTGAACAAGCACCGATCCGGGAGCGGCTCTGGACGTTGGACTTTTTTCTAATCTGTCTTTCGACTTTTGCTTCATTTCTTGCTTTCCATAGCCTGCATCCCACCTTGCCGATCTATATTGAAAAATATGGGGGCACGACCCAGATGGCGGGTTTGGCGATGACTTCCATTACCTTGGCGGCGATTCTCGTTCGCCCGCTAACCGGGTGGGCCCTCGATCGCTACGGCCGCAGGTCCATTCTCCTTGGTGGGCTTTTTCTTTTTCTGATCCCGATGGTGCTCTATATTCGGTTGGTACCTGTAGTCATGCTGATAATTCTCCGTTTTTTTCAGGGACTGGGCTGGGGCATCGGCAATACGGCGGCCGGTACCGTTGCCGCCGATATCGTCCCCCGCAAAAGGATGGGGGAGGGGATGGGCTATTTCGGCTTAACTCTAAGCATCTCCATGGCGTTCTCGCCGGCGCTGGCGCTGTGGTTGATCGAACAGTATTCTTTCCGCGAGCTGTTCATTACCTGTGCTTTCTTTGCTGCCGCGGCGCTAATTTTGGCTTTATTTATTCAATATCCCCGTTTCGAAAAACAGTTGGTCAGCCCAAAGTTTGAATTTCTGGAAAAGAGGGCCCTGCATCCTTCACTGGTCGTTCTTTTCGTCATTTTTTCATATGTTTCGCTGGTTATCTTCCTTCCGCTTTATACTCTTGAACAGGGCATGAAAACCGCGGGAGTGTTTTTTACTTCATTTGCCCTGACGACGATCTTTTCGCTGCCTCTTTCGGGGATCATCGTCGATCGGGCCGGGAAAAGAGGATATGATTTTACTGTACTAACCGGTACGCTGGCTGCAGCGGCAGCTATGCCTATCGTTGCCCAGGCAACTGCTTGGCCGCATCTGCTGCTGGGCGGGGTCTGTTACGGGATCGGCTTTGGTTTTGTGCAACCTACGATGTTGGCCTTGTGCATCCGCAACTTGCCCCCGGAGAATAAAGGAGCCGCCAACGCCACCTTTTGGACCGCAGTGGATGCCGGGGCGGCTGCCGGCTCTCTATTTTGGGGATTTGTGGCGGCGGGCCTTGGTTACCGGGCTATGTTCAATCTTAACGCTCTGCCGCCGCTCATTGCCTTGGCCCTCTATTTTGCCTGGAAGGAACGTGTTCCGCATAACGGAAAGTAGAGAGAAAGAATGAACCGCCAAGTTTTAATAAAAATGGCGGTTCATTCTTTCTGTTGCCTGCTGCTGTTAATAATTTGTGCTATGTATCTCAAAATGGGCCCGGGGATGGTCGCACACCGGGCAGATTTCGGGTGCTTCTGTGTTTTTGTGCAGGTAACCGCAATTGCGGCAATGCCAGGTCACTGTTTCGTCTTTTTGAAAAACGGTGCCGTCTTCCATGTTTTTCAATAACTTCTGGAATCTTCTCTCGTGATCTTTTTCAATTTCGATTAGCCCTTCAAAAACAGCGGCGATCTCATCGAAGCCTTCTTCACGCGCTTCTTTGGCCATGCGTGGATACATCTCTGTCCATTCTTCATTTTCCCCGGCGGCGGCAGCCCGCAGGTTTTCGGCCGTATCGCCGATACCCTCCAGAAACTTGAAATGCAGTTTGGCATGTTCCTTTTCATTTTCGGCAGTTTCTGTAAAGATAGCGGAAATCTGTTCGTAACCTTCCTTTTTAGCCGTCGAAGCGAAAAAACTATATTTATTTCTGGCCTGCGATTCACCGGCAAAGGCTTCCCATAAATTTCTTTCCGTTTTCGTCCCCTTAAGGTTCTTGCCCATTTTAAATCCTCCTTTTATAATTAAATTAATTGTGTTCCGAGCGTGATTGAAAAAAGCTGTCAGTTTCGGTTGGTAAAGGGCGCTTCCTGGCTTCAACCGGAGGATATTATAACATAAAAAAAAACTATTACAAAGCAATATCTATCCAGAAAGGTAAATTATTCACAGTTAATAATTTAAAATCAGGATCCCTTCCCTATATTTATAAGAGCATAGAGTGCCGGAATTCCAAGCCGGAACTCTATGCTCTTAATAAAATTTATCTTGCTTCCCAACCTACTACACAGACCTTGTGACTTATAACCTGTTTTTTTTGCGAATATGTTTATCCGCTGTCTACGGGCTATTGACGTATTTTACCCGGCCTTTTTTTTATCCTTTTTCACTATGGCTCTCTCTCCTTCCGGAGGTGGAGGCGGAACAGGTTCGCCGCCGGGGATCTCTATGATTGCATCAAAGCGGTCCGGGCAGGCTTCAAAGCAGGATCCACACCGGATGCATTTATCTTGTTCAATGACGTGGACCTCTTTTTTGGCACTGATGATTGCGTCTACGGGACATCTCCTGGCGCAGATCATGCAGGCCTGGCATTTTTCCGGATCGATATAGTATGAGATCATTTCGGTGAATAATTTAGACACCTCTTCGAGCGTAAAAAATGATTCGTATTCTGCCGGATCTTCGAGATGTGTCCCCATTTTTTCATTGGTCATGATCTTGATGTAAGGAATCTGCTTTATAACTTTTGCCAGTCTTTTTTCCAGTTCTGCCGGTTCTATCCCCTCGCTCTTGCCCAGCGGGCCAATCTCCCTTACCTGCTGTGTGTATTCGTCCATGATATCGACGAAAAGGTTTCCATCACCGGCGGACATAAATTCAACCCTTAATCTATCCGGGTTCAGCCCGATATATTCCATGATCCTTTTACATAAAAGCGTTAGGTTCAATGCATGGTAATTACCATGGGTGATATAGTTACATTCACCCAGACGGCAACCGCCAATGAACACTCCATCCATCCCTTTGGAGAAGGCTCTAAATATGTGCTTCAGGTCGATTCTCCCAGAGCACATGACGCGCACAGGCCTGATTTCAGGTGTATATTGTAGTCTGGAAACTCCAGCCATATCAGCAGCACCGTATGCTCACCAGTGGCAGACAAAACCAATCAATTTTGGTTTAAATTTGATACCTGTACCCATTTTTTCTCCCCTCCTTGTTAAACGATCACAGCTTTTTTAATTAATCAGCCCTTAAACCCCTCCGGCTATTGCATCGGCTTTTTCTTCTTCTTCTACGGGAATCATGGTGTCGATCATGCTGAAAAGTTCTTCATCAGTATAATGTTTAAGCTGTATGGCTCCTGTAGGACACATTGCGTTGCAAAGGCCATCTCCCTTACAGAGAACGGGGTTAACCATGGCTTTATCGCCATGCCTTGTTTTTTGCAGTTTTATGGCATCATATTTGCAAGCGGTGACACAGGCCCCACAGCCCATGCATTTCTCATCTTCTACGACACAGATGGAGCCGGAGGCAGTAACCGTATCGTGTGAAAGCAGCGTTAAGACACGGCTGGCGGCCCCGTAAGCCTGGTTGATCGTCTCCGGGATGAACTTTGGATAGTGGGCCAGGCCACAGAGGAAAACGCCGTCCGTGGCAAATTCTACCGGCCTCAATTTGACGTGGGCTTCTTTATAGAAACCATCTGGGTTTAAAGTTAACATGAACTGCCCGGCCACTTCTTTGGTTGTGGGTGCCGGGATGGTGGCGGCCGCCAAAGCAACGAGATCTGCATCCAGCTCTAATTTTTTGCCCAGAACATAATCCGGCAAAGTAACTTTCAAAACCGGCCGTCCATCTTCTTCGCCGGTGCCGGGTTCTATCTGGGGTTCGGCTTCCGGTTCGTAACGGATGAACCGCACATCTTTATCGGCTGCTTCCCGGTAGAAGTCTTCATTGAAGCCATATGTTCTGATATCCCGGAAGAGAACGTAGATATCCAGATCGGGATTAATTTCTTTCAGTTTTAAAGCATTTTTGATCGATTCACTGCAGCAGATGCGGCTGCAGTAATCCCTGTCCTCGTTCCGGCAGCCCACGCACTGGATCATCACGATGCTTTGGGCGCCGGTCACTTTTTCGTCTTCTTTGGCCATCAGCTCTTCCAATTCCAAATGGGTCAGAACTCTTTCATCTTCCCCGTAAAGGTATTCGGTGGGCGTGTACACATCGGCACCGGTGGCGATGATGGCCGCACCGTGTTCGATCACCGCATCTCCTTTTTCGGATTGAACTTTGGTTACGAAGTTGCCTACGTAGCCGGTAACTTCTGTAATTGTGGTTTCTGTATAGACGTGGATCAAAGGATGCCGGTAGATTTTTTCGATGAGAGTGCGCAGGTATTCCTGCACATCCAACCCTTCCAAGGTGTCGTGAATTTTACGGGCGATGCCTCCCAATACCGGTTCTTTTTCCAGCAGGTGCACTATGTGT
This sequence comes from Bacillota bacterium, assembly GCA_012798895.1. Classification (GTDB taxonomy): domain Bacteria; phylum Bacillota; class Dethiobacteria; order DTU022; family UBA8154; genus JAAZMI01. Next base: position 10,881 of record JAAZMI010000009.1, on the reverse strand, counting down.
CCCTGTTCGGCGATGGAGAAGGCACAGTTCATACCGGCAATACCACCGCCAACTACCAGCGCTGCTTTGTTGACGGGGAGATCTATCTCCTGCAAGGGTTCCAAAAGGTTGGCCCTGGCTACCGACATGCGGATTAGATCCCATGCTTTTACCGTAGCTTCTTCTTTGGCTTTGGAGTGGACCCATGAATCGTGCTCTCTGATATTGGCCATCTCCAGGTAGTACTGGTTCAGCCCTGCCTCCTTAAGCGTATCATGGAACAACGGTTCGAGGGTTCTGGGGGTGCAGGCGGCGATGACCACCCGGTTGAGCCCCTTTTCCTTGATCATATCCGTTATCTCCTGGGCAGAGTTGGAGGCACATGAAAAGAGCTGTTCCATGGCATAGACGACATTGGGCAGAGTCAAACAATAATCCACTGTGGAGGGGATATCGACTACCCTGCTGATGTTGGCTCCGCAATGACATACGAAAACTCCGATCCTCGGTTCCTCTCCGGAGACGTCGATCTCCGGCGGATAGACTTTATCCTGGGCCAATTTCCCCCGCCGGAAATTGAGGAGCTGACCGCACTGGGAGCTGGCCCCGCTGGCGCTGAAAACCGATTCGGGTATATCCGTGGGGCCCTGAAAGGCGCCGCAGGAAAAGATGCCTGGGCGGGTTGTCTGGATCGGATTGGCAGGATCGGTTTTGCAGAACCCGTGTTCATTAAGTTCAATATCAAATATGTCGGCCATCTGATCATAATTGGCGGGAGGTTCCAATCCAACGGATAAGACAACCAGATCGAACTCTTCTTCCTTTACCCCTTCTTCATTTGTAGCATAGCGAACGAAGACATTTTTGGTTTCCGGGTCTTCCCTGACTATATTGGTGTAGCTTCTGATAAAGCGAACCCCGGGAAGTGCATTTGTCCTCTCGTAGAAACGTTCAAAATCTTTACCATAAGAACGAATATCGTTATGGAAAATAGTACATTCGGCATCGGGGTTATAATCTTTAGTTAAGATGACCTGTTTTTGGGCGTAGGTGCAACAGACAGATGAACAGTAACTGTTGCCGCCTTCGATGACCTGCCTCGAACCGACGCATTGAATCCAGGCGATTTTTTGGGGGCTTTTCAAGTCAAAAGCACGCAGGATCTCACCCTGATAAGGCCCGGTGGCACACATGATCCGCTCATAGTCCATGCTGGAAACTACATTTATAAAGTCTCCGTAGTGGTATTCCTTCATCGCGCCGGGATCGTAGGGCTTAATGCCCGGGGAAAGGATGATCGCTCCTACATTTACCTCTTTTTTCTTTGGTTCCTGTTTTAAGTCTATGGCATCGTTCTGGCAAATATTTTCACAGATGCGGCACTTTTTTTCTTCCAGATAGAGGCAACTTTCATCAATATAGGTGATCAAGGGGATGGCCTGCGAGAAATAGATATGGATGGCCTTTTCGTTTGATATCCCCTGATTGAAGGCATCGGGATAGACAACCGGGCAGTATTCCACACAGTTGGTACACCCTGTACAGTCTTCTTCGATGACATAACGCGGCTTAATGTTCAGCGTGACCTTAAAATTTCCTGCTTCACCCTCTACACCTTTTACTTCCGTATAGGTTAAAACTTCGATATTCGGATGCCGGTCGACCTCGACCAGTTTGGGTGCAAGGATTCATATGGAGCAGTCGTTGGTAGGAAAAGTCTTATCCAGTTGCGCCATGTGGCCGCCGATACTGGGTGCTTCATCCACCAGATAGACCTTGAAACCGGATGAAGCTAAATCCAGGGAAGCCTGAATGCCGCTGATTCCCCCACCTACGATCAAAACATCCCCAAAATCTTTTTTGCCGAGCTTATCTTCAATCTTTTCCTTCAGTTGTCGGATTTTATCTTTAAGCAGTACTTCTCCTTCCACTTTACTATCACCTCATCAGGTTTTATAGATCCCAACTTTTGGCCTGTATTATGCTTTCCCCCTTCAGAATTACTTCCTAATAATCAGATTACTTCATAATCAGATTACTTCCTGCAACACTTCTGTAATGTCTAAAACCTGTATGGTATCCTCATAGTTAAGGCCCAACCTGCTGTCTTCGAGGGCATCGATGCAGTAGGGGCAAGCGGTAACGAGAACTTCGACCCCCAGCTCTACGGCATCTTCTATTCTAATGTTGGAAAACCTTTCCTCCATATCGGTATCGATCCATATTCTGCCTCCGCCCATGCCGCAGCAGAGACTGTTTTCCCGCGATTCATATAGCTCTCTTAGCTCCAGGCCGGGTATCTTTTTCAAGACCTCCCGCGGCTCGTCGTAGACGTTGTTATGACGTCCCAGGTAGCAGGGGTCGTGGTAGGCAACTTTTTTTGTATATTCCTTGCCAATCTGCAGGCGACCTTCATTGAGAAGTTCCAGTAGATACTGGGTAATATGCACGACGTCGAAATGAACCATAAATTCAGGATACTCGTTTTTGAAAGTGTGGTAACAGTGGGGTGAGGAAACGAGGATCTTTTTTACCCCGTTCTCGATAAAGGTCTTGATGTTATCCTTGGCCAGGGTTTTAAAGAGGTCCTCATTACCCACCTTGCGGATGCTCTCCCCGCAGCAGCTTTCTTCCGAACCAAGTATCCCAAATTCCACGCCGGCTTTGTTGAGAACGTTGGCCGTAGCCCGGGCAACATTTTGTAACCTGGCATCGTAGCTGGGGAAGCAGCCGGGAAAATAGAGGATCTCCATCTCTTCGGTAAATGTTTGAACGTCCGATTCCTTGGCCCAGTCTGCTCTTTTGGCCCGGTCCTCAACAAAAGGGTTGCCTTCCGCCGCCAGACCGGCTGTTGCCGAGCGGACCATGCGTAAGAAGGATGGGGAGACGCCGTATCCCACTGCTATTCTGCGCATGGCGACCATATCTTCCACCTGTCTTACCTCTCTGGGGCAGACCTCGACACATCTTCCGCAGGTGGTACAGCGCCAGACCTCTTCGCGATCGATCTCCGGAAAACCGAAGGCGGCTTCGCGGATCAATCTGCGCACGCTAAAATTTGTCACCTTGTTCCAGGGGCAGACTGTATCACATTTCCCGCATTGGTAACAATATTTGACGGCCTCTCCACCAAATTCTTTTATTTCCTCAATAATTTCCTTGAAGGGAGCCTCAATCTCCATAAATTAATCCCTTCTTTCTTCTTTCAACTTGGTGTTTCTTGGTGTCTACTCTACCTCTTTTTGTAACATGCGGTTAACTGTATCCAACAGGACATCCATCCCGTATTCGTCGATCAATGATTGCAGTGCGATCTCCGCATCGTCGAGGACAGTATCTTCATCGACCTCTTCTTCTCTTTCCGCATAAGTTAGAACGTCGTTCAGGCACACCTGAACACAGAGCGGTTCTTCCAAGGGCGGGTCGTCTTCGCACATATCACATTTCAACGGAAGACCGGAATCGGGTTCTTTAAAACGATCCCGGGAGGGGCAGGAAGCCCTGCAAAAATAGCATTCATCGTATTCTTTGCCATTGATGATATATTTGTTTCGGCCCATGCACTCGGCTGGAGTATATTCACCGGCGAATATAGGAAGCCAGATGCCCCTGAGCCGGTCTGTAATCACGTGAATTCGGGCTCTTGCCGGGTTGACAGAGCTATATTTTGGTTCGGCGTGAAAGCTGGAGCAGGCTATCTCACAGGCCCGGCAACCGTTGCACTTATCTGCATCGACTGTAATTGTTTTGATTGTTTTATTAATCTTGGCCATTTTTTAATACCCCTCTTTTCTCCAGTTCATCAGCGACATAGGGAAGATCCAGCCCTTCCAGCCTTTCCCTGGTGGGGACGCCTTCTTCGTTCCACCCTTTGAACTTGTAATACGTCGTCAAGAGTTCTTTTTCCAGCTCGGGGAATCTACGCCTCCAATGATCTTCAGGCGGTTTCTCGTCTTCTCTTTTCAGGCCCCTTAAGATATTGTAAGCCCGGTGTAGATTTCGGCTTCTGTTGACAGTATGTGTGAGGCTGTCTTCGTCGAGATCCAAGCCTGTCGCCGCCGAGATCAATTTCGGGTAGTTGTGGATATGGTACGGAGGTTTCAGGCAGAAAGATCCCACGCCTGCGCAGAGCCCAATGGCATCGTCGATATTATGCAGTGTCTCCATCCAATCTACGATCTCACTGGCAATTTCGGGGGTGGGATAGTGCGGGTTGGAAAATTCACCTCGCGGTTCCCAGTCTAAAAAGTATTTCTTGAATCTCTCGTGGGGAAGCTGGACCCAATCTTCGACGAATGCTTCCCGGTCTTCCATTCTGGGGAAGGGGGCCTGCGGCCAGTTACCTTCCATCTGGGTGATGCTGATCTTCTCGTTGGTGGAATACATCAGGTAGTAGAGCGGATCCAACATGCCCAGCTTGATGATCATCTGTTCGTGTTTTTTAGTGGTATTGTGATCGTACTGCTCCGCACCTTTGCCGATCCTCTTGGCTGCCCAATAGGTGCCGTCCGCGAGTAGATCTCCAATTCCTTCACGATGGGCAACCCGGTCCAGCAACCAGAAAAATCTTCCCTCTTTGTCGGTAGGGCATCCTTTAAAATCTTCGTCGGTCAGGATGCCGGCCTCGTAGAGCTCGACGGCAAAAGCTAAAATCTGCGGGGTGGAAAAAGAGTCCAAACCGTATTCAAAAGCACGCTTGCAGATTCTCCAGGTGAAATCCAGATCATCTACATAGGCGGCCATTCCATACGTCAATTTGGAAAAACATTTCATCAGATAATTGGGAACATCCCGGTAAGAAATCAGCGCCCCGCATTGTTGCGTGCAGTTATAACAACTGATCAACCGCTCGATCGCTTCTGTCTGGGATTCTCCCCAACTTTTCTCTATCTCCTTCGTCCAGAAATTTCTTCTGCGGACGCGCGCGTTTCCCCAGGCAAAACTTTCGGTATGCCATTGTTCATCGATATGAAGCATCGATTGTGGAGAGCCAAGACCGGCCAGGATGGGCATAATTCCCGGCAGGGGGTTCTCATTGCGGTGACGGATAAAAGCTCTTACCTCATCCATCACTTCCCAAAACTTGACCCCGTCCGCCATGTAGATATCCTTTGTACCCCGCACGGCGACAGCTTTTAGGTTTTTGTCTCCCATCACGGCGCCTGCGCCGCCCCGGCTGCAACTGCCCCTGGACTGTTCGATCGAGGCTACGGCACATCTGTTTTCGCCGCCCAGGCCGATGGCAGAGACCTGGATCTGCAGATCACCCAGCTCTTCGCGGATTATCTCCTGTGTTTCAATCGCGCCTTTGCCTTTTAAGTGGGTGGCATCGCGTATCTCCACTTTATCGTTGTTGATGTAGATGTAGACCAGTTTTGGGGATTTGCCGCGGAAAATGACCTTGTCATAACCGGCATGTTTCAGCTCCGGCGACCAGAATCCCCCCATCATCGGGTAGGCAAGTAGATTTGTTTGAGGAGAAATACAAGAGATAAGAGTACGGTTGGCACTGTGCATCGGTGTGCCGCATAAGAGCCCGGTGCTGAAGATGAGCAGGTTTTCGGGATCGTATGCCTGGGTTTCGGGGGGAACTCTGTCCCAGTGTATTTTAACGTTTGTACCGAGACCTCCCAAGAAAAGTTCCATGAGCCGGGGATCAGTTTCCACCCTTTCAATATTTCCGGTTGATAGATCGATCTCTAAATTGTACCCTGTTTCTGCATATCTCATTTACTAACACCCCCTAAGTCTATTATTGCAATGGGCAATCATTTTTCAACACCTCTTCAGGGTTTTGTCTGTTATTACTGTAACGGGCATACTTCTGTGGTCGAAGCTACAGGGTTCTGCTTCGCCAGGTAGATAGACGTTTACAACATTTTCCCCGTCGAAACTGCCTTAACTGCCTCGTACCACCACCTTTTGCGGGAGATCCATAGTAGATCTATTCTAATTTTAATAAAATAGAGAAAAAAAAAAATCGCTTAAAAGCATGTAAGCAAGGCGAAAAAAGAGTGAAATAGGAGTTAACGCTTTTGGGTTAACACAGGCGTTGTGCAAGGTGTTGACCATGATTTCATCCTGGAATGACAGCTTCTAAAACCAACTTTTTTCAGCGATCCCGGGCAATACCTGCCGGCAGCCCACGTGCCGGATTGACGCAGTGTCCGAAATGAGGCGTCTTGACCGGCAAAAAATTGACATGGTATAATTTAAAGATGAGACGATGAATCGGGGAGCGGGAAAGCAGGCCGGGATTTTACCTGCCCCTAATCCCGCAGGGACGGAGATCGAGGCGGTACCGGAAGATAAGTACTTGATTGCTGGAAATGAGGAAGGAATGTGCGTGCTTCAGCTTTAAGAGTTATGCGGGCCCTCGAAGGGCGTGGCTTTGAAGCCTATCTCGTCGGCGGGGCCGTCCGCGACCTGCTTCTGGGTAAGAAGCCCGAAGATTACGATCTTGTCACCACGGCACCGCCGGAATCGGTGCAGAAGATCGCCGCCCTTCAGGGATGGCCGGCCCTGGAGACGGGCAGGGCTTTCGGCGTGCTTACGGTTTTGGTGCAGGGGCGCCCCCTAGAAGTGGCCACCGCGCGCACCGAATGGTACGGGCGGGACAGCCACCGACCGGCCGGGGTCCGTTTTTCCGCCAGCATAGACGCCGATCTCGCCCGCCGTGATTTTACCATCAATGCCATGGCCATGGATCTCGGCGGCCGGATCACCGATCCCTTTGGCGGGCAGAGAGATCTGGCCGCCGGCCAAATTCGGGCCGTCGGCAACGCGGCGGAGCGCTTTAAAGAAGATGCGCTGCGCCCTTTTCGCGCCGTACGCTTTGCCGCCCAGCTTGGATTTGAACTGGATGAACAGCTACTAAGGGCCATCCCCGGCGCCCTCTACCGCATCGACGGCCTGGCCGTGGAGCGCGTTCGTGCCGAATTGGAGAAAATTCTGTTGGCCCCGCAGGCCCGCCGGGGCTTCGAACTCTTGGTGTACACCGGGCTGGCCGATGCCTCCTGTCGGTATCGTGCCGGCGGTTCAGAAAAAAAAGTGCCCATTCTGCCCGAACTGAAGCGCCTGCGTGGCCTACCCCAAAACCCCCGTTATCACCGCTTCGATGTCTTAAAACACACGCTCCTCGCCGTGGAGGCCGCGCCCTTCGAGCCGACGCTGCGTTGGGCCGCCCTGTTGCACGATGTGGCCAAAGGCCTGCCCGGGGTCCGCGGGAGAAACAAGCACGGCGGGCTGACAGATCGCGGCCACGACCGGGTTGGTGCCGAGATAGCCGCCGGTATTCTTTCCCGCCTGCGCCTGCCGGCCTCCCTCCGGAAGAGAGTAATCTGGCTGGTTAGAAACCACATGGTGGCCTTGCCCGCCAAACGGGCCACCTTGATCCGCTGGCTTAAAAGGAGGTCCCGCTCTTTTGGCAATCAGGCTGAACTTCAAGAAGCCGTTCAGCAGCTCTTTGCTTTGCGCAGGGCCGATCTGGCTGCCGGCATCATCGACCCGGCCTGGCAAAAGGTGCGGGAAGTAGAACAGATGCTAAAGCAGATCTTCGAAGAACTGCCCTTCTACGTGGCAGAACTGGAGATAAGCGGCGGCGAGGTGGCCCAAAAACTTGGCGGCGGCCCGCAAGTAGGCAAATTTTTGGCCGATCTACTCGACAGGGTCATCGCCGGCCGGCTTCCCAACCGTCGGGAATTTCTCCAAACCGCTTTGGAGCGCAGGGTGCGTCGCCTCGGACTAAAATAACCTGGCATATATCATCCCGTGCAGTAATAATAAATAGGAAGAGGAAAAGAAGGAAAAACGTTGGAAACAAGATGGAGTGCTCCTTAAAATAGGCTGGTAAGGGGATTCAAAATATAGTAAAATATTACAGAAGGGGGTAGATACTGATGAGAAGAGTGCTGGTTACATTTATAATAGCTTGTGTTTTGATCTCATTCTTTTCGCCTTCGGTTTTTGCCGGGCAGCTCGAGGTGGTAACCTTGGGTGCAGATCTCTCCGCCGAACAGCGTAAACAGGTCCTCAATTGGTTTGGCGTTCAGGAGGAGGAGGTCCAGATTTTGGAGATAACCAACGCGGAAGAAAGAGAATACCTGGAAGGCTTGGCTACGGAGGAGCTGATTGGTATTAATGCCATCTCCTCCGCCCATGTTGAACTGTTATCCAAGGGCACGGGAATAAAGGTAAAGACGAACAATATTACCTGGGTTACGGAAGAGATGTATGCCAATGCGTTGATCACCGCCGGCGTGGAGAACGCTGCGGTAAACATAACGGCACCCTTCAAGGTTTCGGGGACTGCTGCTCTGACCGGAGTTATGAAAGCCTTTGAAAAGGCGGCAGGCAAAAAAATATCTACCGAGGCCAAAGAAGCTGCCAACGAGGAGCTTTTTGTTTCCATAGAATTGGGGGACGATATTGGCAATGAGAAAGCAGTCGAGATAATCCAAGAGATAAAGCGGAAAGTAGTAGAAGACAAGATTAAAGATCCCGATGACATCCGCGAGGTTATAGAGATGATCGCCAAAGAGCTGGATATCACTCTGACCGAGGCTCAGGTAGAGCAGATTTTGGCATTGATGGAAAAAATTAGTCGTCTGGACCTGGATATAAATAAGATCGGCGAGCAACTCGATAAAATAAGCGTTGGTCTCGAAGATCTTAGAAAAACGGTGAAGGAAAATAAAGATTCAATTCAGAAAATACTCGATGTGATCAATGCTTTTTTCGCCTGGCTCAGGCAGATATTTAGCGCATAAAGTGGGCGCTAAGATCTCTGCCCTGTGAGGCTGCATACCTGATACCTCTACCTGTATATTATAGTAGAAAGTAGCCGGGCTACGCCGATAACCGGCCCCGGCACACAAGTAGGGATAGCGGGGCTGCATAACAGAAAACCAAGACGCCGCTTCGATGGGCGGCGGGTTATTTTAGGCAGAGCCCCGCCGTTGCTATAATTTGGTCAACGGCGGGGTGATTGTCTATACCTACAAAATATGTTAAAATTCAATGGAAAGGAGTGGAGACGATGTTAAGATTTTTAACTGGAAAGAGCGTGTTGATTAAGACTTTTGCAATTCTTATGATTTTTCTTATGGCCTTACCTCTGGTGGGTTGCCACGATCATGATTCGGGTTTAAAAGAGGCCTACCTAAAAAGCATGGAGATAAAATCCTGCCGGAGCATGGGCACCCTGTCTGTAACCAATAATGTCCCCGAAGAACAACTAAGCCCACAAGCGCTGGCGGTCTTTTCTTTGCTCGAAAAGGGGCTGACCATGGAAGCGGAAATGGCGGATATAACATCCGTGAAGATGGTTCTTGCCCCCAAAGATGGCGACACGATGCGATCTTTGGGGTGGAACTATCCCCAGGCCCCTTCTTTGGAATTTTTCTCGGATAAGGGTAGAATTGCAGTGAAAACCTCTGCCGATTCAAGTTACCTCGTGTTGGATCCTGCTGAAGCGGGTCTTCCGGCTCCCGACGTAGATCCGGGCTTCTCCGCCGCATTTGATGCAGGCAAGATGCAAGAAAAACAGGTGGAGAAAGTGCAAGAATTTATGAGGCTTCTCAGTAAGGATTTTGATTTTCCCTTTTCCCGGATAGAATCGCTGGGAGCGGTGAAACTGGAGCTGCCGGATGGGGCTATCGAGACCCAAAGGATCAAAATCGAGTTAGATTTTGAAGAGATCTTGGCCCTCGCCACCTATATGCTGGAATACATGTCTGAAAGCGAAGCCTTTAAAGATTATATGCTGTTCTCCATGCGCGAGCCTTTGGAACAGATGCAGGAATCCGGAATCATTCCTCCGGAAGAACTGCCCTCCGGGGAAGAGATGGAAAAAATGGTTGAAGAATCTTACCAAGAGATTCAAGGTGCTCTCTCTAGTGCCTTAAAGTATCTACATACGGCTTCCCCTGCCAAACTGAAAAAACAGCTTGGCCTCGATCTTTCGGCCGTAGAAGAGTATTATCTGGATGAAGCGGGCTACATCAGAAAAACCAAGCGCACCTTTCAGATCAAAGCCGAACACGAAGAACTGGAATCTCTTTTTGGCACTTCGCAGTTGGATCTGACTATTAACTCCGAACAGGTCATGTGGGATATCAACGAACCGGTGGCAGTGGATTTTCCCTCCAGCGGGGAACAGCTCTCCTTTTTTGCACTGATCGGTGATCCCGGCCTGCGAGAAGAAATGGGAGAGGGACCGCTGTCCCAACTCATAGATTTTCTGGGTGCGGTACCGGGCCTGGAAGAAGATGCAGTTCGTGGGAGCCTGATCTTGGATCTAAAAGGTGACCAGAACCTGTTAAACGGCGAACCCATTGAGCTGGCTCCGGCTCCCTATAAGGAAGGGGAGACGATCATGGTACCGTTTCGTGCCCTGGCAGAGCTGGCCGGGGGAGAAGTTCGTTGGATACCGGAGGAATCCCAGGCCTGCTATGAAGATGGTAAGGTGAAGATAGAGTTTACATCAGGCAGCAGGACGGCCCTCGTTAACGGGGCAGAGACTGATCTGGCTGAAACTTTAGTGATCAAGGACGGCCGGTTTATGGTTCCTGTTGATCTGGCCGGCCGGATGGTAGAGCATTTTGCCGTGCAGGATGAGATAGACGTCGTCATCTTCATCTTTTAAGGTGTTTCCGGATGCAGGTTTGTTGCGGGGACATGCCCGGTAGCAGTAAAGAATAACAAACGGTTAAGCAATATACAACCAGCACAGCCGGGTGCTCCGGTTCGAGGAGCACCCGGCTGTTTTAATGCGTCCGGGCATGGGTGCAGCCTAACGGGTGAAAGTTTCGGGTGGGGGTTGATGATGCCGGGCAGATAGCATAGGGCTTTAAGATCTTAGAAGATCGGGCTCTAGAGCTCCCTGGCATTAAAAACACCTCT